>JAPUEM010000013.1:2033-30275 GCA_027492575.1 Propionicimonas sp. | reverse complement strand
TCCGCTGGCCGTCCAGCAGGCCGAGCCGGTCGCCCGGGTCGTCCATGAAGCCGAATTCCTCCATCAGCCGCTCGGCGTACAGCGCCCAGCCCTCGCCGTGGCCGGAGGTCCACAGCACCAGCCGCCGCCAGCTGTTCAACTGGTCGCGGACGTAGACCTGCTGGGCGCACTGCAGGTGGTGCCCGGGCACCCCTTCGTGATGGACGGTGGTCCGCTCCCGCCAGGTGTTGAACTCGGTGACCCCCGGCGGCACCGACCACCACATCCGGCCCGGACGGCTGAAGTCGTCGCTCGGCGGCGTGTAGTAGATGCCGCCGTTCTGGGTCGGGGCGATCATGCACTCGATGGTCTTGATGGGCTCGGGGATGTCGAAGCGCACCCCGTTCAGCGCGGTGATCACCGAGTCGGCGGTGGTCTGCATCCATTCCTGCAGGGCTGCGGTGCCGTGCAGGGCGTAGGCTGGGTCGGCGTCCAGGACGGCGATCGCGTCCTCGATGGACGCGCCGGGGCCGGCGATCTCGGCGACGATGGCGTCCTGCTCGTCCGCCATCCGCTGCAGTTCCTCCAGCCCCCATTCGTAGGTCTCGTCGAGGTCGACCTCGGCGCCGACGAAGGCCCGTGAGAAGCGGGCGTAGCGCTCCCGTCCCACCGCGTCCTTGCTGGGAGCGTGGGGTGCGACCTCGTCGGCCAGGAAGCGGGCCAGCTCGCCGTAGGCCTCGGCGGCCGCTCGTCCGGCCCGGTTCAGGTCGTCCGCCAGCGCCCCCTCGACGGCGGCGCCGGCGGTGAAGCCGACGAAGAAGGAGGACGCCGGGTCGGCGAGTTCTTGGGCCTGCTTGATGCCCTCGGCGACCTGCAGCGCGGCCGGAACCAGGCCGGTTCGGACGCCCTCGCGCAGCGACTCGGCGTAGCCGCGGATGGCGTCCGGCACCTTCGAGACCCGGCTGGCGATGGTCGCCCAGTCGTCCTGGCTGCCGGTCGGCATCAGGTCGAGGATGTCGCGCAGCTCCTGCAGCGGGCTGGCGATGACATTGAGGTCGGCGGTGTACTCGGCGGCGTCGAAGAGCTCGACCTGCAGCCCGAGCCGATCCCGCATGGCGGCGAGGGTCACCTCGTCGGTGGCGTCGACCGGCGTGGCCTGATCGAGTTCGCGCAGCGTGGCGCGGTCGAGGTCGGCCCGGGCGGCGTGCCCGGCGGGGGAGAAGTCGGTCATCAGATGGTCGTAGCCCTTGATGCCGAAACCGGTGGCGGCGATCGGATGGAGAGCCGCGAGCCGGGTGGTGTACGCCTCGGCGACGGCGTCGATGGGGGATGGTTCGCGAATGGTCACCTTGCGACCCTATCCCCTTCCCTCGAGCGGGCAGCCGACGGGGGCCGCTGATCAGCCAGGTGCCGGCTGCGGCGTACCCGGTGAGCGATCTGCCGCACCGGCCCCGGCGTCGTCCGTCCGGCACGACCACCAGCTCTGGTTCCGCAGCTCATCCCACCGATCGAGTGCTCGCTGGATCAGCGCGTCCCAGTGTCCCCCGGGCACGGGACAGGCGCGTGGCTGACTAGGTATTTCGTCCGGCCTCTGGTCGTCGGGTTCGCGGGCCACTATCGTCTACCCGTGACCCTGGTCGGGAAGCCTGTGGGGGTGCCCTCCCGAGACCGCGTAGCCGTCGAACGAGACCCGTCGATGGACTCGATGCGGTTCTTCGCCGTCGCCCTCATCATCCTCTTCCACTTCCTCGAATTGGTGGGTTCTCCGGGTGGCGCGATCGACGGCGGGTACTTCGCCACCTGGCCGTTGCGAGTGCCGCTGCTGCTCTTCGTGGCGGGCTGGTTCTCCAGCGCGGAGCCGCCCACCAGACGGTCGATCACCCGGCTGCTGCAGTCGGTCGTCGTGGTCTACGTGATCTTCGACGGGCTGCAACGCGTCCAGCGCTACCTGCTCGGCGAGTACCGTGGCTTCGACCTGGACGACCGGCTGCTCGACTTCGGCCATCCCATCTTCGGAATGTGGTTCCTGCTGACGCTGGCGACCATGCGGTTGCTGCTGCCCTACCTGGCCCGGATCCGCTGGTTCGGAGTGATCGCCTGCCTGGGTGCGCTGGTGGTCGGCCTGACCGACGCCGGGCCCACCTTCTCCCTTTCGCGGACCTTCGCCTTCCTGCCGATCTTCCTGCTCGGCTGGTACGCCCGGCAGGCCGGTTTGCGGGAACGGCTGACCTCGGCGTGGGCGCGGCTGGTGGCCGCGGGCGTGCTGCTCGGCTCGCTCCTCCTCGGCTGGCGGCTGAACGGTGTCGTGGGCATCAAGCAGATCGGCCTCGGCCTTCCCTACCAGGACGACGTGCCGATCGAGATGGCGTGGCGGGCCGGCTTCCTGCTGTGGGCAGCGGTGACCGTGATCGCCGTCCTCGCGCTGATGCCGACCCGGCGGATTCCGCTGATCTCGGCGTGCGGGGCCGGCAGCATGTACGCCTACCTGCTGCACCAGTTCGTCGTCCGGCAATGGGCGAGTAACGGCGGCGCCGAGCTGGTCACCTCCCCGCTGGCCGTCGTCGCGGTGGCGGTCGCGGCGCTGCTGCTCTCCGTCGTGCTGATGCTGCCGTCCGTCCGTCCGCTCTTCCGTCCGTTGGTCCAGCCGCGCTGGGAGTGGTTCCTGCGCGACCGCGAACCGATCAGTGACGTCTCCCGCCGGCCGCTAACCTGAGGGCCATGAGCAACCCCTTCCAGCCGGAACGCTGGCAGCCGGTCGACGGGTTCGACTTCACCGACATCACCTACCACCGCGCGGTCGATGTGCCGGCGGTGCGGATCGCCTTCGACCGGCCCGAGGTGCGCAACGCCTTCCGTCCGCGGACGGTGGACGAGCTGTACACCGCTCTTGACCACGCGCGGATGTCCTCGGATGTGGGCTGTGTGCTGATCACCGGCAACGGCCCCTCCGCCAAGGACGGCGGCTGGGCCTTCTGCTCCGGCGGCGACCAGCGGATCCGCGGCCGCGCCGGCTACCAGTATGCGGAGGGAGAGTCGTCCGAGACGGTGGACGCGGCGCGCCTGGGCCGGCTGCACATCCTGGAGGTGCAGCGGCTGATCCGGTTCATGCCGAAGGTGGTGATCGCCCTGGTCAACGGATGGGCGGCCGGTGGCGGGCACTCGCTGCATGTGGTCTGTGACCTCACCCTGGCCTCGGCCGAGCATGCCCGGTTCAAGCAGACCGACGCCGACGTGGGCTCCTTCGACGCCGGCTTCGGCTCGGCCTACCTCGCCCGCCAGGTGGGCCAGAAGTTCGCCCGCGAGATCTTCTTCCTGGGCGACACCTACTCCGCCGAGGACGCCCATCGCATGGGCATGGTGAACGCCGTCGTCCCGCACGCCGAGCTGGAGGCCGTCGGCCTGGAATGGGCCGCGAAGATCTGCGGCAAGTCACCCACCGCCCAGCGGATGCTGAAGTTCGCCTTCAACGCCATCGACGACGGGCTGATCGGCCAGCAGGTCTTCGCCGGCGAGACCACCCGGCTGGCCTACATGACCGACGAGGCCGTCGAGGGCCGCGACTCCTTCCTGGAGAAGCGCGCCCCCGATTGGAGCCGCTTCCCGTACTACTACTGAGCCCGGCCGAACCACGTCCGCCCATTCTCCGGGCCGTCCCTTCCGGTCCCTGAGCCTGTCGAAGGGCCGGCCACTGCGGCAAGATGGCCACATGAGTGCTGCCATCCCGGTGCGTCCCGGAGCCGAACCCTACGCGGCAGGCGAGGGGCCGCGCGGCGTCCTGCTGTGTCATGGGTTCACCGGGTCGCCGGCGGCGATGCGTCCGTGGGCCGAGTACCTGGCCGAACGCGGTTACCGGGTGCTTGTGCCGCGGCTGCCGGGGCACGGCACCAGCTGGCAGGAGATGAACACGACCACCTGGCAGCAGTGGTACGACGAAGTCGATCGGGCGCTCACCGAGTTGCGGTCGACCTGCGAGTGGACGGCGGTGTGCGGGCTGTCGATGGGCGGCGGGCTCGCCCTGCGACTGGCCGAGAACCGTCCGGACGAGGTGGGCGCGCTGGTGCTGGTGAACCCGGCGATCGGCCTGAAGCGGCTGGATCTCAAGCTGCTGCCGATCCTGCGGCGGCTCACTGCGTCCTTCCCGGGGATCAGCAACGACATCGCCCGGCCCGGTCAGGACGAGCTCGCCTACGACCGGGTGCCGCTGCACGCCATGGCCCAGCAGCTGCTGCTGTGGCGCGACATCCGGCATTACCTGGCCCTGGTGCACGCCCCGCTGCTGTACTTCCGTTCGACGACCGACCACGTCGTCGACGACCTGAGCCAGAGCCTGATCCTGCCCGGGGTCTCCTCGGAGATCCGCGAGTTCGTCGAGCTGGAGCGCAGCTACCACGTCGCCACCCTCGACCACGACGCCGAGCTGATCTTCAGTCGCTCCGCCCAGTTTCTCGCCGAGAACGCGCCCGCCCCGAACCTTCCCTGAGCCTGTCGAAAGGCCGCGCCGTCGCCCCGCCAAGGTGTCGCCGTCCATTCGAAACCCGGCCCCGTCATCCCGGACTTGATCCGGGATCTCCTGGCGACCCTCGGCCGGTCGTCGGCGACATCATGTGCGGGTGGGGGATCGCGCCGACGCCCGCAAGGTGTGGCGGAATCGCCGTCGTCGGGTGATCGACCACACCTTTGTGTGGGGGCCGGGTCGTTGCTCTGCCACTCCATCGCAAGCTGTGGCGGAATCGCCATCCTCGGGTCATCGGCAACACCTTGCGGCAGAACGGAACGAACGGCGATCTGCTTCTTGGCTGCCTACACTGCGGAGCGTGTTTGACAAGCTGCAGCCCGTCCTCGCCCTTGATCACCCCGAACTGGTGCCGGCGTCCGTCCATGCGGCACTGGTGCACGTGCCGGCGACGCTGGTCTTCACCATCGATCCCGACCACGCCGACACCGAGACCTTGGCGCGGGTCTACGACCTGCCGATGGAGATCATGGCCAACGCCGTGCTCGTGCAGGGACGCCGCGGCGGCGAGGAGCGGCAGGCCTGCTGCATGACCCTGGCCCATCGCCGGGTCGACGTGAACAACGTGGTGCGGCGCAGGCTGGACGTCCGCAAGGCATCCTTCGCGCCGATGGACGTGGCGGTGGCCGCCTCGGGCATGGAGTACGGCGGCATCACGCCAGTGGGCCTCCCCTCGGATTGGCCGGTCTGGGTGGACGCCGCCGTGGCCGACACCGACTGGGTCTGCATCGGGGCCGGCAACCGCACCGCCAAGCTGCTGCTCCCAGGTGCCGATCTGCTGAAGCTGCCCGGAGCCGAGCGCGTCGAGGGTCTCGCCCGCGACCTCTGAGATCTCGGACCGCCGAAATTGTCGTTGTCAGAAGGGTGCGGGGCCGCAGTCGCAACGCGACCGCCGATGTGGTTGTTCTGAAGCGGAATTCGGCCCGAATGACGACCATTTCGGCGGTCGCACGTCAGAACAGTCGAGGCACCGGCCTGACAACGACCAGATCGGCGGTTCGGCTACTCCGCGAGGCCATAGAGGCGGTCGCCGGCGTCGCCGAGCCCGGGGACGATGTAGCCGACCTCGTTCAGGCGCTCGTCGACGGCGGCCACCACCAGGGTGCAGGGGATGCCCAGCGGGTCGACCAGCTCCCGCATCCGCTCGATGCCCTCGGGGGCGGCGAGCAGGCAGATGCAGGTGATGTGGTCGGCGCCGCGATCCACCAGGAACTGGACGGTGCCGGCCAGCGAGCCGCCGGTCGCCAGCATCGGGTCGAGCACGTAGCACTGGCGTCCGGAGAGATCCTGCGGCAGCCGCTCGGCATAGGTGAAGGGCTGCAGGGTCTCCTCGTCGCGCACCATGCCGACGAATCCGACCTCGGCGGTCGGCATCATCCGCATGAAGCCGTCCAGCATGCCCAGCCCGGCGCGCAGGATCGGTACCACCAGCGGGGTGGGCTTCGACAGCGCCGTGCCGATGGTGGTGGTGATCGGGGTGGTCACCTCGACCGGCTCCACCCGCACCTCGCGGGTCGCCTCGTAGGCGAGCAGGGTCACCAGCTCCTCGACCAGTTGGCGGAAGTTCGGGCTGCTGGTGTTCTTGTCGCGAAGGACGGTGACCTTATGGGCGACCAGCGGATGATCGAGCGCGCGCAGTTCCACGGGTGAAGCTTGTCACATCGGCCGGTGCCGCGGCAGACCTGAAGACCGGGAGGGGTTCCTGGTGTCCGGCCACGCGACGTGGAGCGGCCCGAGCCGTCCCGCCGCCAACCAATCCGGCCGGAACCGTGCCATCCACAAGGACTTCTGACACGATGGGGGGCAGACAGTGAGGAGCAGGGCGTGAGCGAGACGACAGGCGACTTCGACATGGAGCTGCCCAACCTCGGCGACGACCGACCGGGGCTGGAAGAGTTGGAGGACGACCTCGACGACGATGTGGTCGAGGACGACGAGGACGACGACTACCCCGAGGACGCCACTGAGGACGACATCGACCTCGTCCTCGCCCTCTACCGCGAGGACGGCCAGCCCGTCGTCGTGGCGCTGGATTCGGAGTTCGCCAACGACTTCGAGGGCCTGATCACGCAACTGCGCAGGGTGCCCGGCGACGGCGGTGCCATCGGCATGGTCTCGCTGGCCACCGAGGTCTTCGTCCTGGTGCGGGTGCGGGGCAAGCATGTGCAGGTGCTGCTCTCGGACGCGGGTGCCGCCGAGGATTGGCCGATCGCCCGCGACGTGCTGGATTACCTCGGCCTCGAACTGCCGGAGGACGAGGAGGACGACGCCTACCCGGTCGGCGACCTCGAATTGCTGGCCGATTCGGGTCTGCCCGACTTCGAACTGGAGGCGATCGCGTCCAACTACGACGAGGATTCGGTCGCGCTGCTGGAGCAGATCGCCGATCGGGTGAAGTTCGGACGCGAGTTCACCCGGGCCGTCGCCGCCCTGGGCTGAGCCATGAATGCGGCGATCCCAGTCTTGACGAGGGCCGCGCGAGCGGGCCGAGGAGCGGAGCCCGTCGAAGGGCCGGCGACCCCGTGAATCGCTGGGAACCCGCGATGCGCCAGGCGCTGGACGAGGCCCACGCCTCCGCCGAGCACGCGGACGTCCCGATCGGCGCCGTGGTGCTCGACCCGCAGGGACGGTTCCTGGCCGGCGCCGGCAACGAACGCGAACTGCTCGGCGACCCCACCGCCCACGCCGAGGTGCTCGCCCTGCGCCGCGCCTCCGAGGCGCTGGGCAGCTGGCGGCTCGAAGGCTGCACCCTGGTGGTCACCCTGGAACCCTGCACGATGTGCGCCGGCGCCCTGGTGCTGGCCCGTGTTCAGCGGTTGGTCTTCGGCGCCTTCGACCCCAAGGCCGGCGCCGTCGCCTCGCTGTGGGACGTCGTCCGCGACCCCCGGCTCAACCACCGGCCCGAGGTGACCAGCGGCATCCTCGAACCCGAGTGCGCGGCCCTGCTGCAGGATTTCTTCGCGAAGCACCGGTAGAACTGCTCAACGATCCCTGAGCCTGTCGAAGGGTCGCTGACGGCTTCGGTAGCAGATTTGTCCGCTCGGCCTCCCGCTTGCCGGGACGCCGGGCATACGATGCCCGCATGTACATCCCGATCCGCCGCGACGATCCCGACCCCCCGGCGGTCGCGGCCATCCTGGCGGATCTGCCGGAGGGCGTCTCGATGCCGCGTCCGACCGACGTCTATCTGGCGGCGGCCGAGGACATGGTCAGCTACTTCGCCACCACCGAACCGGGGGAGAAGGTCGGCGTGCTGCTGCTTCAGCCCCATTTCGACGAGTCGGTCGAGGTCTATCTGATGGCGGTGAAGAAGGGCTACCTGCGCCAGGGCATCGGACGCCGCCTGCTGGCCGCCGTCGAAGCGGACGCCAAGGCCTTCGGGGTGAAGCTGGTCGAGGTGAAGATGATTGGCCCCTCCGACCCGAACCCGCGCGCCGCCGCGACCCGGGCCTTCTACCACGATGTCGGCTTCCTGCCCGTCGAGGAGTTCCCCGACACCTGGGAGGGACGCCCGGCGCTGATCATGATCAAGGCCCTGTAGGCCCGGGACCGAATTGGGGACGGTTCCGTTTCCGTCCAGAACCGAGCTGGACGGAAACGGAACCCCATTCCTGTCCACGTGCGCTGCTCTCGCCGTCCCTCGTCGGCGATTCGCGAGCTCCGGTTCGGGTTGGCTAGACTCTCCCGCGGTGGCGTGTCTGAGCGGCCGAAAGAGCTCGCCTCGAAAGCGAGTGTGGGGAAACCCACCGAGGGTTCAAATCCCTCCGCCACCGCCGATGTCCCAGCACATCGAACTGGCCTGAACCTGCCGACCGTGGGTTCAGGCCATTGCCGTATCCGGGCGGAAACGCGCTGTGGCAACGGGGGATGTGTGATTTCGTTCAGGGCGCCGGAAGGCGGTGAACGAAGGTGCGCCGCTCGCCCCTTCCCCCGGCGCGCGGAACGGGGCAGAGTGGTTGGTGCCCGCCCCATCGTTGTCGCGCCTGGCAAGGAGAACCCATGAAGAAGCTCATCAACGATCCCGAGAACGTGGTCGCCGAAACCCTGGCCGGCTTCCAGGCCGCCCACGCCGATCTGATCACGGTCTACACCGATCCCGACTACGTGGTGCGCGCGGACGCCCCCGTCCAGGGCAAGGTCGGGCTGGTCTCCGGCGGCGGGTCGGGCCACGAGCCGCTGCACGCCGGCTACGTCGGCCTCGGCATGCTGGACGCGGCCGTCCCCGGCGCGGTCTTCACCTCGCCGACCCCCGACCCGATCCTCGAAGCCACCAAGAAGGTGGACGGCGGAGCGGGCGTCCTGCACATCGTGAAGAACTACACCGGCGACGTGCTCAACTTCGAGACCGCCGCCGAACTGGCCGAGATGGACGGCATCACGGTGAAGTCGGTCGTGGTCAACGACGATGTCGCGGTCGAGGATTCCACCTGGACGGCCGGACGCCGCGGCGTCGCCGGCACCGTGCTGGTGGAGAAGATCGCCGGCGCCGCCGCCCAGCGCGGCGACGACCTCGACGGCGTCCTGGCCGTCGCGGAGAAGGTCAACAGCCAGGTGCGGTCGATGGGCGTCGCGCTCACCGCCTGCACCGTGCCGCATGCCGGGAAGCCCTCCTTCGACCTGCCCGAGGACGAGATCGAGATCGGCATCGGCATCCACGGCGAACCCGGACGCCACCGCATCCCGCTGGAATCCGCCGATGGCATCACCGACCGGCTGGTCGACGCGATCCTGGCCGACCGCGACTGGTCGGGCAAGGTGCTGCTCTTCGTCAACGGCATGGGCGGCACCCCCGAGGCCGAGCTGTACATCGTCTACAACCACGCCCGGAAGCGCCTCGAGGACGCGGGGCTGGAAGTGAGCCGCTCCCTGGTCGGCAACTACATCACCTCGCTGGAGATGCAGGGCTGCTCGATCACCGTCCTGCAGCTGGACGACGAACTCACCGAGCTCTACGACGCACCGGTGCACACTGTCGCGCTGCGGCGCGGTGTGTGAGGATGACCGCGTGAATACCCCACGAAGTTCTTCTCCTCCGCTGCGCTCCCCCGAACAACTCCGCGGGGACCCCGTATGAGCGACACACTGACGACTGCTTGGGCGCTGGCGTGGATACGCGGCGCCCAAGCCGTCCTTTCCGAGAATCGAATGCTGCTGATCGAGCTCGACCGCCAGATCGGCGACGGCGACCACGGCGCCAACATGGACAAGGGCTTCACCGCCGCGGTGGCGAAGCTCGAGGCCGGCGCCGAGACCGTCCAGGACGTCCTGAAGGTGGTCGCGCAGACCCTGATGTCGACCGTCGGTGGTGCAGCCGGCCCGCTCTACGGGACGGCCTTCCTGCGCGCGTCCAAGGCGCTCGGGGATGCACCCGAGGTGGACGCCGCCGGGGTCGCCGCCCTGATCGGAGGGGCCCTCGAGGGCATTGTGGCGCGCGGCAAGGCCACCACCGGGGAGAAGACCATGGTGGACGCCTGGACGCCCGCGCTGGCCGCAGCCCAGGCCGTCGCCGAGGCGGGCGGCAGTGCCACCGCGGCGCTGTACGCGGCGTCCAAGGCGGCGCTGGAGGGGGCCGAGGCGACCATCCCGATGCAGGCGACCAAGGGACGGGCGTCCTACCTGGGCGAGCGTTCGATCGGTCACCAGGATCCCGGCGCGACCTCGACGGCGTACATCCTCGCCGCGGCCGCCGACGCCTCCGGCATCGCATGAGCGTCGGACTGGTCATCGTCTCCCACTCGGAGAAGCTGGCCGAAGGGGTCGTCGAACTGACCGAGCAGATGGCCCGCGACGTCCCGCTGAGGCCGGCCGCCGGAACCGACGACGGCCGGATCGGCACCTCCTTCGACAAGGTGAGCGACGCCGTCACCGACCTGCGTGAGGCCGGCCACGACGTGGTGATCCTGACCGACCTCGGCTCGGCCACTATGACTGTAGAGGCCGTCCTGGACTTCCTGGACGACGACGAGCGCGAGCACGTCGTCTTCGCCGAGGGTCCGCTGGTCGAGGGGGCCGTCGCCGCCGGCGTGACCGCCCAGGTGGGCGGCGATCTCGCGTCCGTCGCCGAGGCCGCCCAGGCCCGCGAACTATTCGCCTGATCCGAAGGCTCGCACCCGCGCTGGGATGACCAAACCGGGCGGCGGCGGGTGGCGGTTGCGAACCTGAACGGAAGGGTGCTGCCCGGCCAAGACCCCCTAGACTGCGGCCAGGAGGAGGCACGGTGGAACTGGATCGGGCGCTGCTGCTTGGTTCGGTCGTCCTGCTCGCTTCCATTCTCGCAACGCGACTGGGTGCCCGGTTCGGCCTGCCCTCGCTGCTGCTCTTCCTCGGGCTCGGAGTGCTGGTCGGCGAAATCGGCCTGCATCTGGAGGACGCCGATCTGGCGCACTCGCTGGGGTTCGCGGCGCTGGTGCTGATTCTCGCCGAGGGCGGCTTCACCACCAAGTGGCAGGAGATCCGCGGCGCGCTGCCGATGGCGATCCTGCTGGCCACGGTGGGGGTCGGCATCTCGGTGGCCGCGGTCGCCGCCTTCGCCCACTACGTGCTCGGCATCCCGCTGGCCAGCGCCATTCTGCTGGGCGCGATCATGTCCCCGACGGACGCCGCGGCCATCTTCTCGGTGATGCGCAAGGTTCCGCTGCCGCCTCGGCTGCGGGCGGTGATCGAGGCCGAATCCGGCTTCAACGACGCGCCGATCGTGCTGCTGGTGGCCACCGCGACCGCCATGTCGCTGGGGCGGGGCACCGAGGATTCGCCGGTGCTGACCGTCGGCCTGATCATCGTGGAGCTGGTCGGCGGGGCCGCCCTGGGCGCCGCGATCGGCTGGGTGGCGGTGCGGCTGCTGCGGGCCGCGAAGCTGCCGGCGTCCGGCCTGTACGTGCTGGCCGCGATGGGCTGGACGGTGCTCGCCTACGGGCTGGCGGCGTCCATTCACCTCTCCGGGTTCGCGGCGGTGTACGTGGCGGCGGTGGTGCTTGGCAACGGGGAACTGCCGCACCGGCATGCCACCAGATCCTTCGCCGAGGGCATCGGCTGGATCGCCCAGATCGGCCTCTTCGTGATGCTCGGCATGCTGGCCGACCTCACCACGCTGACCTGGGCCGAGGTGATCGCCGGTGTCGCGGTCGGCGCCTTCCTCACCTTCGTCGCGCGTCCGCTTTCGGTGGTGCTGTGCGTGGTCTGGTTCAGGATGCCGTGGCGGGAGCAGGCCTTCGTCTCCTGGGCGGGCCTGCGGGGGGCCGTCCCGATCATCATGGCGACCGTCCCGCTGGCCGCCGGCGCCCCCGCGGCGCATTACATCTTCAACGTGGTCTTCTCGTTCGTGGTGGTCTTCACCCTGCTGCAGTCGCCCACCCTGCCCTGGGTGGCTCGCAAGCTGCAGGTCTCCAGCGGCGACGACGCCACCGACATCGACATCGAGTTCGCCCCGCTGGACACCATCAAGGCCGACATGATGCAGGTGCACGTCCCGCCCGGGTCGCAGCTGAACGGCGTCACCATGCGCGAGTTGCGGCTGCCGGGCAATTCGGTGGTGTCGCTGATCGTCCGCAACGAGCAGCCGTTCACCCCCAAGCCGGACGATCCGATCAAGGCCGGTGACGACCTGCTGATCGTCACCCAGGCCCAGGATCGCCGCCGCGTCGAGCGCCGGTTCATCGCCATCTCTCGCGACGGCCGGCTGGCCCGCTGGCGGCGGTAGCGACCGTCACTCCTTCTTCTTGGCCGGCTTCTTGCTGGGGGACTCGCTCGGGGTCGGCGTCGCCGTGGGTGTCGGCAGCTTCAGGTCGGCGGGCAGGCAGACCGGGCCGTCCACCTTGACTGTGGTGACCTTGGGCTCAGGGATGCGGACCGAGTTGGTGCCCAGCAGAACGTCCACCACGCCATCGATGCGGCCGTCACCACGCAGGGTGACGTCCTTGAAGAAGTAGCTCAGCAGCTTGACCTGCGGATCGTCCTCGGTCGCACCGACGATGACCGTGTTCTCGAGCCGCTCATCGGTGTTGCCGTACTTGATCACCTTGAAGTCGAAGGCTCTGAGGTTGCCGGCGGCGGTCTTGGCCATTGGTTTGGTGCCGCCGTTCAGCACCCGCACCTGCACCATCGCGGGCGTGAGCGTCGTGCCGATGTCCGTCATCACGCAGGGGACGGGCGGACGCGGCGGGTTCGGCGCCTTGGCATGCTCGTAGCCCCAGGCGGCGCCGTACCCCACGAACGCGAGCAGGAGCAGCAGCGTCACCGGGGTCTTCAACACCCGGACGATCTGCCGAAACACCTGCATGAACACTCCCGCGGATTGGTTTAGCGTCGATTCTACGTGAGCTCGAGCACGCGGGCGTGCATGGTCTGGCGCTGCTGCAGCGCCGCCCGCAGCGCGCGGTGCAGGCCGTCCTCGAGGTAGAGGTCGCCCTGCCACGAGATGACGTGGGCGAAGAGGTCGCCGTAGAAGGTGGAATCCTCCTCCAGCAGCGCCTCGAGGTCGAGGGTCCGCTTGGTGGTGACCAGTTCGTCCAGCCGGACCTGCTGGGGCGCGATCACCGCCCACTGCTTCTGGACGTAACCATGCTCGGGATAGGGGCGGGAATCACCGACGCGCTTGAAGATCACCCAGCCAGCTTATGCGACCCCGATGAGAGTTCGCTGAGCGAGGGCATTCGCCGATCTGTTGGGGTTATGGAGGCCCGGACGAACCGGGAAGTGCGGAAACGCCGATCTGTTGGGGTTGTGAGAGCTTGGGAAGCGCTGGTAACCCCAACAGATCGGCGAATGCGTCTGCCGCCAGTGACGGCTGGGTTCATAACCCCAACAGATCGGCGTTTGTGGGGAGTGCCTGGCCTATCGGCCGGTGCCGCCGTAGACGACGGCCTGCTCCTCGGCGTCCAGATCGAAGGCGGTGTGGGCGGCGCGGACGGAGCGGTCGACATCGTCGATCGCCACGACCACCGAGATGCGGATCTCGGAGGTGGAGATCATCTCGATGTTCACCCCGGTCTCCGCCAGCGCGCGGAAGAAGCGGGCGGTCACGCCCGGGTGCGAGCGCATCCCGACGCCGATGATCGACACCTTGCCGATCGCGTCGTTGTAGACCACATCCAGGAAGCCGATCTGCTCCTTGGCCCGCTGCAGCGCGGCGATCGCCTTGGCGCCGTCGTTCTGCGGCAGCGTGAAGGAGATGTCGGTGCGGCCGTCCTCGGTGGAGACGTTCTGCACGATCATGTCGATGTTGATGTCGGCGTCCGCCACGGTGGTGAAGATCAGCGCCGCCTCACCGGGCCGGTCCGGCACCCCGACGACCGTGATCTTGGCCTCGCTGCGGTCGTGCGCGACGCCCGAGATCAGTGGTTCCTCCATACCGTCCTCCTGGTAGTCGATGTCTTTGACCCACGTGCCGGGCCGCTGCGAGAAGGACGACCGGACGTGCACCGGAACGTTCTCGCGCCGGGCGTACTCCACGCACCGCAGGTGCAGGATCTTGGCGCCGTTGGCGGCCAGTTCCATCATCTCGTCGTAGCTGATCGCCGGGATCTGCCGCGCCCCCGGGACGATCCGCGGGTCGGCGGTGAAGACGCCGTCCACGTCGGTGTAGATCTCGCAGTAGGCGGCGTCCAGGGCTCCGGCGAGCGCGACCGCGGTGGTGTCGGAGGCGCCGCGTCCGAGGGTGGTGATGTCCTTGGTGGTCTGCGAGACGCCCTGGAAGCCCGCGACGATCACGATGTCGCCCTCGGCCAGCGCCGAGACGATGCGGCCGGGGGTGATGTCGATGATCCGGGCATTGCCGTGGGCCTCGGTGGTGATCACGCCGGCCTGCGAGCCGGTGAACGAGCGAGCGGTGACGCCCAGGTCGTTGAGCGCCATCGCCAGCAGGGCGGCGGACATCCGCTCGCCGGCGGTCAGCAGCATGTCGAGCTCGCGGGGCGGGGGGTGTGGGGAGACCCGCTGGGCCAGATCCATCAACTCGTCGGTGGTGTCGCCCATCGCCGAGATCACCACGACCACCTCATGGCCCTGGGCCTGGGTGGCGGCGATCCGCCGTGCCACGCGCTTGATGCTGTCGGCGTCGGCCACCGATGAGCCGCCGAACTTCTGTACCACCCGCACGGTGTGTGAGCCTCCCTCGGCCCGGTTCCGGATGGGCCGTGTCCACTTTAGTGGGTTTGCGATTGCGGGTCTGGCGACGTTCTTCGGCTTGGGACGCTCTCCGCTGCTCCCCATAGCCCCGGTTGCTCCCGCCAGCCCGTGCACTTTCCGCCATATATACGCGCTGGCTGCCATATACGTCGGCCAGAGGCGCTATATGGCAGAAAGTGCACAACCACCCGGCTGCCGGGGCCACATCAACCGGTGTGGTTCGCGGGCATACGATGGTGAGCGTGAGCACGAACTGGCAGCCGAGTGAGTCGGCAGAGCCAGGCCCGGAGCCGACACCGCAGTGGAATCAGCCGCCGTTCGCTCCGGCTCAGCCTGCCGAACCCAGCCCCTTTCCCACCTTGCCCTCCGAGCAGCAGCCGACCTACCATCCGCTGCTCCCGGCTGAGGCGCTGAGCGGGGCGGTGGTCGTCCCGGCGACGCCGGTGCCGCCGCCCAGCCCGGCCGAATCCGTGCTCCGGGTGATCTCGCGGCTGCTGGCACCCGTGCTGATCATCGCCGCCGTCTTCGGCGGGCTGCCCTGGTTCCTGGCCATCATCGGGATCATCATCGGCGGCTCGGCGCTGCGGCAGATCACCCGCGACATGCGGCGCCGCCGCGTCGCCGGAGCCCAGCAGCAGCGCGTCCTGCCGCCGGATCAGGAGCTGCGATGAGCGTCCGCTGGGGGATCGCCGGCCCCGGCCGGATGGCGTCCATCATGGCCGCCGACTTCGCGCACGTCCCGGACGCGGAGCTGGTCGCGGTGGGCTCCCGGTCGTCCGAGCGCGCCAAGGCGTTCGCCGAGCAGCACGGCATCCCGCAGGCGCTCGACTACGACGACTTCTTCGCCGCCGACCTCGACGCGGTCTACCTGGCCACCCCGCACGCCCAGCACACCGACCTCGCCCTGGCCGCGATCGAGGCCGGCAAGGCGGTGCTGGTGGAGAAGTCGTTCACCATCTCGGTTGCCGATTCCGAGCGCATCGTCGAGGCCGCGCGGGCCAAGGGCGTCTTCGCGATGGAGGCGATGTGGACGCGCTTCCTGCCGGCCATGGTCGAACTGCGGCGGATGGTCGAGGCGGGCGACCTCGGTGAGGTGCGGACGATCCAGGGCGACCTGATCGCACCGCGCGAGTACGACCCCGCCGACCGCCTGTTCAACCCGGAGCTGGGCGGTGGCGCGGTCTACGACCTGGGGGTCTACGTGCTCGCCTTCGTCCAGCAGTTCCTGGGTGAGCCCGACCAGGTCATGGCCACTGCCGGGCTGCTGCCGAACGGCGTCGAGGGCGAGGTCGGGATGCTGCTCGGCTGGGCGGACGGCCGGTTCGCCTCCGAGGCGATCTCCTTCCGGGTGGCCGGGCCGGGGCGGCAACTGGTCGCCGGCACCCAGGGCTGGGTGGACGTGAAACCCCGCTTCCACCGCGCCGAGACCCTGGTCTGGCACCCCCTGGGCGGGGTGCCGCAGGAGCTGCATTTCCCCAAGCGAGGCGCCGGTTACAACTACGAGATCGAGCACGTGAACCAGTGCCTGGCCGACGGCCTCACCGAGAGCCCGATCATGCCCCTGGACGACACCCTCGCCGTCCAGCGCCTGATGGCCGAGGTCACCCGGCAACTCGGCCGCTGACCCCCCGGTCTCCCTACCGGCCCCATCTCCGTCGAGAGCCAGCCTTACGTACTGAGGGCCAGCCTTGAGTGCTGGCCCTCGGAGGTCAAGGCTGGTCCTCAGCTCCGTACGGGAAGGGTGCGGCCCGTCCGGCGGGATTCACTCGATGCCGGGCTCGACCAGCGTCGGACGCTGGTGGGCGCGCAGGCTGTCGGCGGTCAGGACGATCAGCGCGACCCACACCAGGCCGAAGCCGACCCACCGGGCCGGCGGCATCTGCTCGTGGTTCACCCACACCCCGATCCCGAACTGGATCACCGGCGCGACGTACTGGATCAGCCCCATCATGCTGAGCGGAAGCCGGCTCGCGGCACCGGCGAAGAACAGCAGCGGGAGCGCCGTCACGAGGCCGGCTCCCACCAGCAGCAGAGTGTGACCCGCGCCGTGGCCGGTGAAGCTGCCGGCGCCGGTGGCCTGCAGCCAGACCAGGTAGCCGAGTGCGATCGGGGTGAGTCCGCCGGTCTCGACGGTGAGCCCGACCAGCGGGGACACCCTTCCGCCGACCCGGTTCTTGACCAGCCCGTAGAGCCCGAAGCTGGTCGCCAGCCCCAGCGCCACCCACGGCACCTGGCCGTGCCCGATCGCGATCACGAGCACCGCGACGGTACCGATCCCGACCGCCGCCCACTGCGCCGGACGCAGCCGCTCGCCCAGCACCAGGACGGCCAGCGCGACGGTGAACAGGGGATTGATGAAGTACCCCAGCGCGGTGTCCACGACGTGGTTGTTGAGCACGGCCCAGACGTAGACCAGCCAGTTGACGCTCACCATCGCGCCGCCCAGCATCAGCCCGTTGCGCAGTTTCGGCCGGCGCAGCACATCCCGGAGTTCGGGCAGGCCGCGCCACACGACCACACCGATCAGGCAGAGGACCAGTGACCACAGCACCCGGTGTCCGACGATCTCCAGCGGACCGGCCCTGTCCAGCAGCATGAAGTAGAACGGGAACAGCCCCCACAACCCGTAGGCCGCCAGCGCCAGGATCACACCCCGGGAGTCGGTGGTCGCGGCTCGGGTGCTGGTCGCCGCGTCCTGGGTCACCTCGTCCTCTCGCGCCCGAAACCGGCTCCGGGCCAAGGATCAGCCTATGCCCGAGGGCCAGGGGACGGTTCCTCGGCCCAGGTTGTTGCGGCCGAGGAACCGTCCCCCGGTCCGTTGTTCCGCCCAGGTTGCGGCCGTCCACGCTGTTCCGCACAAACCGGGCGATTCCGGTCCGGTGCGGGCGTATTGCACGCGGCGGCCCTGGATTGCCCGGTTTGTGCGCGGGCCCAGGGACGGGTTCCCGGGGTCCCCCCACCCGTCGATCCCCTTCTGCACAAACCGGGCGATTCCGGCCTGGCGCGGGCGTATTGCACGCGGCGGCTCTGGATTGCCCGGTTTGTGCGCGGACCCAGGGACGGGTTCCCGGGCTCTCCCCACCCGCCGACCCTCTCCTGCACAAACCGGGCGATTCCGGCCTCGTGCGGGCGTGTTGCACGCGGCGGCTCTGGATTGCCCGGTTTGTGCGCGGGCCTACACCTCGCCGGCGGCGAGCAGGGCGTCCAGCTTGGCGTAGCCGTCGTCGATGCCGGTCTCCATGCCGCTGGCGAGCCAGGCGTCGCGTCCCTCGAAGGAGTCGACCAGGGACTGGGTGTGCAGCCGGGTGGTGCCGTCGCCGAGATCCTCGAACCACAGGGTCTCGAGCGCGACCCCGTCCGGCATGCCCTCCCAGGTGAAGGTCTGCACGATCCGGTCGTCGGTGATCTCGTGGTAGCTGCCGTAGAAGCTGTACTCGGCACCGTCCTCCAGAAGGGTGTACCGGAAGCGGCCGCCACGGCGGGCGTCCCAGTAGTCGATGCGGGTGGTGAGCCGGCTGGGGCCGATCCAGCGGGCATGCAGATCGGGGTCGGTGTGGGCCCTCAGCAACTGGGCCGGGGTGGCCCGGAAGTCGCGGGTGATGCGAACCGCCGGCACGGTTGGGTCGGCGGAGATCTGGGCTCGGCTGAAGTCGGTCATGAGGCGAGGCCTTCCTGTGTTGCGTTGAGGTCGGCGAGGACGGCGTCCAGCCGTGAATAGCGCTCCTCGGCTTGGCGGCGGTAGCGCTCGATCCAGGCGGTCATCAGGTCGAAGACCTGCGCCTCCAGGTGGACCGGACGCTTCTGCGCCTCCCGGGCCTTGGTGACCAGGCCCGCGTCCTCCAGCACCTTGAGGTGCTTGGAGATTGCCTGGACGCTGATGTCGTACGGCTTCGCGAGATCGCCGACGGTGGCGTCGCCGACGGTGAGCCGCGCCACGAGGTCGCGCCGGGTCGGATCTGCCAGGGCGGCGAAGACCTTGGAGAGCTGGTCGTCCATCATGTTCCTCAACTGATTGGTTGATAACCAGGGTAGGGGCGGACGGGCTGTTCGTCAACCGTTTGGTTGAATAGGCTGGTCACCCCCCTCGTCGTGTGCGACTTCCGTCAGCTGAGGGGGTCGGCCGAGATATGCGTCGGCCAACCTCGCCATGTGACGGGAGTTGGCGATGCCCGGCGGCTGGGCTTGCCGGCTGGAGTGGTCACGACGGTGGAGCAGAATGTCCCCATGATGCTGGAGACACGATGAGCCGCGGGACGACGCTGAGCGGGGCGCGGGTGCTGATCACCGGGGGCACCCGCGGTATCGGACGGCTGCTGGCCGCCGGTGCCGTCGAGCGCGGAGCCGAGGTGACCGTCTGGGCACGGAACCCCGAACTCGGCGCCCAGGTGGCGGACGAGCTGGGCGTGAGGTTCCTCGCGGTGGACGTCGCGGACGCGGCCGCCGTCGCCGAGGCGGCTCAGGAGACCGGGTCGATCGACGTGCTGGTGAACAATGCCGGCGTGATCGCCGGGAAGCCCTTCGTCCAGCTCACCGAGGACGAGATCCGCCGCACCTACGAGATCAACGCGCTGGCGCCCTACTGGACGACGCAGGCCTTCCTACCCGGCATGCTCGAGCGCAACCAGGGCCTGGTGGTGAACCTGGCCAGCGCCGCCGGGCTGATCGGCACCACCCGGATGACCGACTACTCCGGCACCAAGCACGCGATGGTCGGCTTCACCGAGGCGCTTCGCGCGGAACTGCGGGCTCAGCGTTCAGCGGTGCGGACGCTGGTGGTCTGCCCGTTCTACATCAGCACCGGCATGTTCGACGGGGTGCAGACCCGCGTCCCGTGGCTGCTGCCCATCCTGAAGCCCGAGGACGTCGCGACGAAGACCCTGGACGCCATCGAGCGCGGCGCCGCCAAGCTGGTGCTCCCCTGGTCGGTGAACCTGATGCCGGTGATGCGGGTGCTCCCCGTCCCCCTTTTCGACGCCGTGGTGGACCTGCTGGGCGTCAATCACACCATGGACCGCTTCACCGGCCATCGCGACTAGCGCTTGCCTCTTCCCCGCCTTCGCAGGGATGACGAAGAGGGTGTGGCGGCAGGACCGTTGTCAGGACATCGGCAACACCTTGCGGGGTGAGGGAGCGGCGGAGGTTCTGACCCGGGGCAAGGTATGGCGGATTCGCCGTTGTCGGGACATCGGCAACACCTTGCGGGCGGGAAGCGGCGATCAGGAGAGGAAGGCCACCATCGCCTGGTTGAAGGCGTCCGGGTTCTCCAGGGGAGGGTGGGCGCCAGCGGGGATGACCTCAAGGCGGCCGTGGGGGAGCTTCTCGGCGAGGGCCTTGGCGGAGACCTGGCCGTTGGCGTCCGACTGTCCGACGATCACCAGGGTGTGCGCGGTGATCGCGTCCAGCCGGGACGAGAAGTCGGCCTCGGCCATGACGTCCAGGGCCTTGACCAGGTCGTCCTTGGTGAGGCCGGTGTTCTCCAGACCGCGGACGGGCAGCATCCGCAGGGCGGCCTTCTGCATGCGCAGCGCCAGCTTGCCGGGCAGCAGGACGGCGCCGCTGATCACCAGGCGTCCGATCCGGTCGGGGTAGTCGGCGGCGGCCTGCAGGGCGACCATCGCGCCGAGCTGATGGGCCACCACGTCGACCGTCCGGTAGCCCGAGAGGTCGAGGGTGTTGATCAGTTCGGCGCTGGCCGTCTTCAGCGAGAGGTCGAACCGGCGCCCCGGACGCAGGCCGGCGATCCACGGGGCCAGCGCCCGGCGTTCCGCGCCGAGTGCCTCGACCTGGCTCTGCCACATGGTCGGCAGTTGCCCGGCGCCGTGCAGCAGGACGACCGGCGGTGGCTTCGGGGGACCGGGTTCAGCCGCTGGAACGGTGAGCTCCCCGAGAAGGCTGTCCCAGTCGGGTGCGTCGGGCTGGTCTGTCATGCCGTCACCCCCTTGGGCGGCAGGGCCGGGATGGCGGTGGCCGCGTCGTGCGCGCCGGCTTGGTCCATCACGCCCTCACCACCTGGAAGGACAGGCCGAGGTCGGGGTCGCCGAAGCGCGCAGGTTCGGCTGGGAGATCCCGGCCTTCGCCGGGATGACGGGGGGTGGGTTCCGGCTCGTCCGTCTCGGCTCCCGCAGGTTCGCCATTCAGATCCCGTGCCAGACCCTTGGTGACAGTGGTCGCGAGCACCTCGTCGGCGATCAGGGTTGCGTGGGCCTCGATCGCCTCGGCGACGGCTTGGCCGGCCTCGGAGTCGGCGGGCATCCAGGTCAGGGTGATCCGGTCGGAGACGTCGAAGCCGGAGGCCTTCCGGGCGTCCTGCACCAGGCGGATCACCTCGCGGGCCAGGCCGGCGCGGACGAGCTCCGGCGTGAGCTCCAGATCGAGCGCCACCGTCTCGCCCTGCTCGTTGACCACCGACCAGCCCTCGCGGGGACGTTCGGAGATGATCACCTCGTCGGCGGTCACCTCGACCGTGCCCAGCTCGGGCACCTCTACAGCTGCAGAGCCGGACGCCGCGAGCGAGGCGGCGAGCGCCGCGGCATCGGCGGCGGCGATCGCGCCGGCGACCACCGGGGTCTGCTTGCCGAACCGCTTGCCCAGGGCCCGGAAGTTGCCCTTCGCCGAGTGGTCGACCAGGTCGCCGGCCGAGGCGAAGGAGCCCAGTTCGACCACGTTGAGTTCGGCCTTGATCTCCTCGACCAGGGCCGGCTCCAGCCGTCCGAACGCCGCCGAAGGAACCAGGGCGCGGGCCAGCGGCTGCCTGGTCTTCACCTTGGCCTCGGCGCGCGCCGAACGTCCCAGCTCGACGATCCGGCGGGTGAGCGCCATCGCCTGGTTGAGATCGGCGTCGATCAGTGCCTCGTCCGCGACCGGCCAGTCGGCCAGATGGACGGACGCGGGCGCGTCCGGCACGACCGGGACGATCAGGTCCTGCCAGACCCGCTCGGTGACGAACGGCACCAGCGGAGCCATCAGCCGGGTAACCAGATCGAGGGTCTCGTGCAGCGTCCACAGCGCGGACGGGTTGCCGTCCCAGAACCGGCGGCGGGAGCGCCGGACGTACCAGTTCGACAGGTCGTCCACGAAGGCCGCCAGCAGCGCCCCGGCCCGCTGGGTGTCGAAGTCGTTCAGCGCCGCGGTGACGTCCCGCGCGAGTTGCGTCCGCGCCGAGACCAGCCAGCGGTCGAGCACGTGACGTTCGGCGACGGGGGGCGGAACGGCAGCGAGCGCTGAGCCGACTTCAACGATGGCTGAGCTTGTCGAAGCCTCGTCCAACGACCCTTCGACAGGCTCAGGGATCGTTCCGGGCTCAGCCATCATCCCCGCCGTCCCCACCGGCGCCCAGTTGTTCGCACGGGCGTAGAGGGCGTGGAAGGAGACCGTGTTCCAGTAGGTCATCAGCACCTTGCGGACGGTCTCCTGGATGGTCCCGTGGCCCACCCGGCGCGACGACCAGGGCGAGCCGCCGGCGGCCATGAACCAGCGGACGGCGTCCGCGCCGTGCGAATCCATCAGCGGGATCGGCTCCAGGATGTTGCCCAGGTGCTTGCTCATCTTGCGGCCGTCCTCGGCCAGGATGTGACCCAGGCAGAGCACGTTGCGGTAGGAGGACTCGTCGAAGACCAGGGTGCCGACCGCCATCAGCGAGTAGAACCAGCCGCGGGTCTGGTCGATCGCCTCACAGATGAAGTCGGCCGGATACGCCTGCTCGAAGGCCTCCGTGGAGCCGGGCGCCCAGGGGAAGCCCCACTGGGCGAAGGGCATCGAACCCGAGTCGAACCAGGCGTCGATCACCTCGGCCACCCGGTGGCTGGGCTTGCCGCAGGTCGGGCAGGCGAAGGTCACGTCGTCCACGAACGGACGGTGCGGGTCGAGGGCCAGCAGATCCTGGCCGGCGAGTTCGCCCAACTCGGCGCGCGAGCCGACGCAGACCTGATGGTCGTCCTCGCAACGCCAGATCGGCAGCGGGGTGCCCCAGTAGCGCGAGCGCGACAGCGCCCAGTCGATGTTGTTGTTCAGCCAGTCGCCGTAGCGTCCCCACTTGATGTTCTCGGGGTACCAGGTGGTGTTCTCGTTCTGCCGCAGCAGGGCGTCCTTGATCGCGGTGGTGCGGATGTACCAGGACGGCTGCGCGTAGTAGATCAGCGAGGTGTGGCAGCGCCAGCAGTGCGGGTAGGAGTGCGGGTAGTCGAGCTTGCGGAAGAGCAGGCCGCGCTCGCGCAGATCGTCCACCAGCGGGGCGTCCGCGGTCTTGAAGAAGAGCCCGCCCACCAGCGGCACGTCGTCGGAGAAGGTGCCGTTGGGCCGGATCGGGTTCACGAACGGCAGCCCGTACGCCCGGCAGACGAGCATGTCGTCCTCGCCGAAGGCCGGCGCCTGGTGCACCAGGCCGGTACCGTCCTCGGT
Organism: Propionicimonas sp.; assembly: GCA_027492575.1. Classification (GTDB taxonomy): domain Bacteria; phylum Actinomycetota; class Actinomycetes; order Propionibacteriales; family Propionibacteriaceae; genus Propionicimonas. The sequence goes on along the minus strand of JAPUEM010000013.1, from coordinate 7,264 downwards.
GGTGACGTAGTCGGCCAGAACGACGTAGTGGGTGCCGCCCACCGCGTCCGGGAAGTCGACGAGCTCGAACGGGCGCTGGTACGTCCAGAACTCCAGTTCCTTGCCGGTGAAGGTGCGGCCCAGCAGCCAGCCGTCGCCGAGCACCTTCTCGGCCAGCGGCTCGGCGATCACCAGGGTCTCGCCCTCGGGGACGTCCTGAGTGGCCACCACGTAGGTCACGTCCGGGTGGACGGCGACCGCGGTGTTCGAGACCAGCGTCCAGGGCGTGGTCGTCCACACCAGCAGGGAGGCCTTGCCGGCCAGAGGGCCGGAGGTCAGCGGGAAGCGGACGTAGACCGACGGGTCGGTGACGTCCTCGTAGCCCTGGGCGAGCTCGTGGTCGGAGAGCGTGGTGCCGCAGCGCGGGCAGTATGGAGCGACCCGGTAGTCCTCGACCAGCAGGCCCTTGGAATGGATCTGCTTCAGTGCCCACCAGCAGGATTCGACGAAGGACGGATCCATCGTCCAGTAGGCCTGATCGAGGTTGACCCAGTAGCCCATCCGCTCGGTGAGCTCGGTGAACGCGTCGACGTGCCGGCTGACCGATTCCCGGCAGCGGGCGTTGAACGCCTCGACCCCGTAGGCCTCGATGTCGGGCTTGCCGTTGAAGCCCAGCTCCTTCTCGACGGCCAGTTCGACCGGCAGACCGTGGCAGTCCCAGCCGGCCTTGCGGTCGACCCGGAAGCCCTGCATGGTCTTGAACCGGGGGAAGACGTCCTTGAAGACCCGGGCCTCGATGTGGTGGGTGCCCGGCATGCCGTTGGCGGTCGGCGGGCCCTCGTAGAAGGTCCACGGACGGCCGTCCGCGGTCTTGGCCAGGGAGGCGCTGAAGGTGTCGTTGGCCTTCCAGAACGCCAGGATCTCGTGCTCCATGCGCGGCAGGTCGATCGCCGCCGGCACGGCGTGGTAGCGCGGACTGGTCTCGGGCTGGGCGGTCATCTCGGTCTTCCTTCGTCGCACGGTGACGAAGGGACGAGCCGGAGCCCGCGGTACCACCCTTCTTGGACGCTTGCGCGTCCCCCTTCATTGCTCGCCGCGGCCGGTTCTAGTGAGCGCTCTCGCGCCGTTCTTCCGGCAGCTCCGGGGTGATGGCCCCATCAGTGCCTTGCGGACAAGTGGTCAGTCTATCCGGCTTTGCCCGATGATTCCTCCCTGGAAGCCGAACCCGGCATGCCGCGCGTCCTGCTCTTCATCGATGGCGTCATCGCCTTTGCGCTGCAGAAGCCGGTTTCCCGTCGCATCGCGGCCCGGGTGCGCAAGGTCTTCCCGGAGCAGGTCGACGTGAGCCCGTGGGCGGTCGAGGTCGCGGCGGCTGTCGAGGTCGCCAAGAGCGCCGGAGACCTGCGCCCCGACGCCGAACTCGCCGACATCGCAGTGCTCGCCGGCATGGTCGCCGACCTCGCCACGATCGAGGAGCCCCGCCGCTCGATCGTCCTCCCGCGCATGCGCGCCTATGTGCTCGACTCGCTGCGCCCGGCCGGCGCCGAGCGACCTCCGCTTTCGTCGGCCTCGCTGACCGTGGCGGACATCACGACGATCACTCACCAGGACGTCCGCGACTGACGCGTCTCGAACCTGGCGCCGGTTCTCGGGCGATCGGCTGATGCCGTTTCGCGGCGTGATCGCTGCGATGTGGGACGAGTCCGGCGCGCTCGAGTGGCTCGACCCGGGTCGCGGAAACCGGGCGATCCGGCCATCGCGCGTGGACGGGGCACGCGGACGGGCTGGATCATGCGGATTCTGCGAACTCGGACGCCGGCGCGAAGGCTTGCCGGATCAGGCGGGGTGGTTGGGAGGTTCGGTGGGGGGCTTGGCGTGATCGTGCTCGAACTCGGTGCCGTTCGGCGGTCGATCGCCCAGCAGGGCGGCCCGGCGGGTGAGGTAGTCGTCGACGTCCAGGTCTCCGCGGGCCAGTCGTTCGTCCAGGATCTGGAGGGCATTGGCGGGCGGGACCGGTGGGATGGGGCCTGGGCCGGCATGCGGGCCCGGCGACTGATGCCCGTGCGGCTGCGGGCCGAGACCTGCCTTGCCCGCCTTGCCACGCCGGATCAGCCACCAGACCAGCGCGGCGACCGCGAGGGTCACCAGCACCAGAAAGCCGATGGCGAGGAACGGGCCGAAGAGACCGGGGCCGTAGTGATGGGGTCGCATGGATTCTCCTTTCAGGGATGACCCACCATGACTCCCGAGGTGAGCCGCACGCTGAGCCCCGCCTGTTGATTCGCTGTGACCTGAGGTGCCGTCACGCGGTGGGACCTCAGTCAGAACCACAATCGTGCGGCGAGGCGAGGCGAGCCGATGGGGACGGGCTACGACCCCGTCCGGAACCATCAGCGGGCGAGCAGGGCCTCGATGACGAGGGCGAGGCCGTCCTCTTCGTTGCTGGCGGTGGTGTGGTCGGCGGCGGCGATCGCCTCGGCGACGGCGTTGCCCATGGCCACGCCGACCCCGGACCACTCCAGCATCTCGACGTCGTTGCGGGCGTCCCCGACGGCGAGCACCTGGCTGGGCTTGACGCCGAGCAGGGTGGCGAGGTGGGCGACGCCGCGGGCCTTCGTCACGCCCTCGCCGCCGATCTCCAGGAAGGGAGCGCCCGAGGTGGTGCCGTGGAAGCCGGAGAGCCCGGACGCGTTCAGGACCGCGAGCATGTCGTCCGGCTGGACGAACGGGTGGCGGGCGTTGAGCCGCAGGATGTCGTGGTCGAGCAGTTCGGGGCGGGAGGCCTCGTGGTAGTCGAGCGGGAAGTGCCGGCGTTCGCTGTCGAGCACCAGGTCGAGGAAGCCTGCCTCGATCCAGTGCTGGCGTCCGTGGTCGACCACCACCTCGAAGCGGACGTCCGGGAGTTCCGCGTGAAGGTGGGTCATGATCGCCTCGGCGACCGGGGCCGCGATGGTCTGCTCGAAGAAGAGTTCGCCGGTGCTCAGGCGGCAGGCCTGCGCGCCGTTGCTGGCCACCGCGTACTCGATGCCGAGGGGCGACAGCAGCGCCGGAAGCATGGTCGGGTAACGGCCGGTGGCGGCGACCACGTGCAGCCCGGCCTCCTGGGCGAGCCGGATGGCCTCGGCGTTGCGCGGGCTGATGGTCTTGTCGTGCCGCAGCAGGGTGCCATCCAGGTCGCTGGCGATCAGCCGGATCCCCCGCAGTTGGACGGGCGAGATCATGCCCGGGCCTCTTCGCCGAGCTTGCGGCGGCCCTGGAAGGCCCGGCCGAGGGTGACCTCGTCGGCGTACTCGAGGTCGCCGCCGACCGGCAGGCCGCTGGCCAGCCGCGAGACGATGACCCCCATCGGCAGCAGCAGCCGGGAGATGTAGGTGGCGGTCGCCTCGCCCTCGAGATTCGGGTCGGTGGCCAGGATCACCTCGGTGATGGTGCCGTCCGCCAGCCGCAGCACCAGTTCGCGGATGCGCAGATCGCCCGGGCCGACGTTGTCGATCGGGCTGATCGCGCCGCCCAGCACGTGGTAGAGCCCGCGGAACTCATGGGTGCGCTCGATCGCGGCGACGTCCTTGGATTCCTCGACCACGCAGATCGCCGTCCGGTCGCGGCGCGGATCACGGCAGACCCGGCAGGTCTGCTCGGCGGAGATGTTGAAGCAGGTCTCGCAGAACCGCACCTTCTCGGTCACCTCGCGCAGCGCGTGCGCCAACCGCTCCACGTCGGACTTGTCGGTGGTGAGGATGTGGAAGGCGATCCGCTGGGCGCCCTTCGGACCGATGCCCGGCAGCCGTCCGAGCTCGTCGATCAGGTCTTGGATGGGACCTTCGTACAAGTCAGAACCCGATCTCGGGCATCGGGGGCATGCTCGCCTGGGCGACCGCCGTCGCCCGGTTGTTGGCGTCCCGGACGGCGGCGACAACCAGATCGGCCAGCGTCTCGGTGTCGGACGGATCGACCACCTCGGGCGAGATCGTCAGCGCCAGCAGCTCGCCGGTGCCGGAGACGGTCGCCTCGACCAGGCCGCCGCCGGACGAGCCGGTGACGCGCTGATCGGCGAGCTCGGCCTGGGCGCGCTCGAGCTGGTCCTGCAGGGCCTGCGCCTGCGCCATGAGGGTGGAGAGGTCGAGGCTGCCGGGATCGAACATGGGGGACTCCTTCGTTGCACGCCATGCTATCGGGTGCCGCCGACAGGACGATGAGCCGGGCCGCCTGGCTCTTCACTCGTCGTTTGTGCACTGAGTTCGGTAGGGAATCCTCGATCGACGGACGCATTGACCAACGATCCCTGAGCCTGTCGAAGGGTCACGATGCGGGTCTCAGGCAACGACCCTTCGACAAGCTCAGGGATCGCTGGAGCTGAGGGATCGCTGGAACTCAGAGATCGCTGGTCAGCCGTGCATCGATCAGCGTTCCGTAACCCCGGCGGGCCTGCCGCTCACGCCTCTTCCTCGGCGATCAGCTCGGCACCGAGGTGCTTCATGAGGAGTTCGTCGCTGGAGACCTCGTCGTCCACCGAGGCGTCCTCGCGGGTGGGTTCCGGCTCGGGTTCGGCGGGGGAGCCGCCGCTGCGTCCCTTGCGGAGCTGCTCGCGGGCCTCCTGGGCGGCGGCCGACCGTTGCGGGACGGGCGCGGGCTCCGGCTGTGGTGGCGGCGCGGACGCCGGCGGGGGAGAGTCGCCGGCATTGGCGTCCACGATGGCCTCGACCTTCAGGGTGAGGCCGGCGACCTCCCGCAGCGCCTCTCGCAGCAGGTCGGCGTGGGTGCCGCGAACGAAGTTCTCCCGGACCCCCTGGTTGGCCAGCCCCAGCGTGAGGACGCCGTCGCGGACATCCACCACCTGGGCGTTCTGGCTAAGCAGGATCCAGGTCACCCGGCGGCGTCCCTTCACGTCCTCAAGCACGTCGGGCCAGATCCGCCGCAGATCGGCGACCCCGAAGCCGCCGCGCTGGGCCGATGGCGCCGCGGGGGCGGAGGCTTCGACAGGCTCAGCCATCGTGGTGGGCGCGGTCTCGGCGCGGGCGGGCGTGGGTCGGGTCGGGGCCTCCGGTCCAGTCGCCCCTGGCGGGTTCGATGTCGCTGCGGACGATGGCTGAACAGGGGCCGCTGGCTCGTTCGCCCACGGTGGGTCCGACCGTCCGGCCGATGGCTGAGCTGGGGACCCGGGCTCAGCTGCCCACGGCGGGTCCGACGTTGGTGAGGACGATGGCTGAGCTGAGGCCGCTGGCTCGCTCGCCCATGGCGGGTCCGACGGCCGC
>JAPUEM010000013.1:0-1933 GCA_027492575.1 Propionicimonas sp. | reverse complement strand
GGCTCGCTCGCCCATGGCGGGTCCGACGGCCGCGAGGATGGCTGAGTTCCCTCCGCTGGACGAGGCTGGCTGCTCGCCTCGCTCGTCCGTTTCGAATCCCCTGGCCCAGTTGGCACGGTCGCCCGTGGCTGAGGTTCACCTTGGGCTGGGCTGGGCGACGGCTGCTCGGGCTTGGCCGATGTCGGGGTGGGGGTGGCGGCCGGCGCGGGTCGTCCCTCGGTTGCCGGGACCACACCCAGCTGGACGATGCGCTCCAGCCGATCCAGCCGGGCGTGCAGGCCGCGGTCGTCCACATCGGCGCCGGGCAGCAGGACGCGGGCGCACATCAGCTCCAGGTGCAGCCGTGGCGCGGTGGTGCCGCGCATCTCGGTGAGCCCGACGGCCAGCACCTCGGCAGCGCGGGTCAGCTCGCCGGGGCCTAGCGCGCTGGCCTGCGAAGCGAGCCGTTCGGCCTGATCGGCGGCCACGTCCACCAAGCCGCTGGAGAGGGCGTCCGGGACGGCGGCGACGATGATCAGGTCGCGCAGCCGGCGCAGCAGATCCTCCCCGAAGCGGCGCGGATCCTGACCGACCTCGATCACCTTGTCGACGGCGGCGAAGACGCCGTGGGCGTCGCCGGCGGCGAAGGCGTCCACGATCTCGTCCAGCAGGGCGTCCGGGGTGTAGCCGAGCAGAGCGGTCGCCTGGGCGTAGCTCACACCGCTCTCGGCCGCGCCGCCGAGCAGCTGGTCGAGCACCGACAGCGAGTCGCGCACCGAGCCGGCCCCGGCGCGCACCACCAGAGGCAGCACGGCGGGCTCCACCGACACGCCCTCAGAGTCGCAGACCTGCGCGAGGTACGCCGACAGAACCTTGGGCGGCACCAGCCGGAACGGGTAGTGGTGGGTGCGGGAGCGGATCGTCCCGAGCACCTTGTCGGGCTCGGTGGTCGCGAAGATGAACTTCACGTGGGGCGGCGGCTCCTCCACCACCTTCAGCAGGGCGTTGAAACCCTGCTGGGTGACCATGTGGGCCTCGTCCACGATGTAGATCTTGTAGCGGCTGTGGACGGGCGCGAAGAAGGCCCGCTCGCGCAGGTCGCGGGCGTCGTCCACGCCGCCGTGGGAGGCCGCGTCGATCTCGATGACGTCGATCGAGCCGGGGCCGCCGCGGGCCAGATCGCGGCAGGACTGGCATTCGCCGCAGGGCACCGGGGTGGGCCCCTGGGCGCAGTTGAGGGCGCGGGCGAGGATGCGGGCCGAGGTGGTCTTGCCGCAGCCGCGCGGGCCGGAGAACAGGTAGGCGTGGTTGACCCGGTTGTTCACCAGCGCCCGCTGCAGCGGGTCGGTGACGTGTTCCTGGCCGATCACCTGCGCGAAGGTGTCCGGACGGTAGCGGCGGTACAGGGCCAGTGGCGTATCCGGGCGCTCGACCGGCGCGGTGCTGGTGCGGCGGGCGTCCACCGCGTCGCGCAGGGCGGCGTCGACGTCTGCCTGCGGGCGTCCGGTCAGCGCGCTGGCGTCCGGCGGCTCCTCGATGTCGAGCCGCTCGGGTTCAGGTTCGAAGTCGTCGAACAACCCCGGACCCTCCTGAACCAGGAGATCCGGCTCCTCCTCGTCAAAGAGATCGTCCGCGCGTTCGTCCACGAGTGAACCTTACGGGGTGGCGCTGACAGCCGCATCGCGCAGCGGCCCGAATGCCATCCGGGAGCTCGGCGGAGACACCAGGACGATCCCGGACGACGAACGTCGCGCCGCTCTTGAGGCGGGAAGGGAGGAGTCTTGACGAGGGCCGAGGAACAGAGCCTGTCGAAGGGTTGCCCTCAAAAGAAAACGGCCCCCGCGCACCCGGAAGAGCTCACTTACCCTTGCTGTCTTCCGACCCTGGGGGAGTTGGGCGAGGTACCGCCGCGCGGGGAACCGTCCCCCACTCTACCCGACCGGATCGACCACCC
>JAPUEM010000012.1 GCA_027492575.1 Propionicimonas sp. | reverse complement strand
GAGACGCCGATCCGGTCCTTCACCGAGTTGGCCGGGTTGTAGTACTCCAGCTTCGCCAGGACGATCGCCTGGGAGTCGCCGTAGAGGCGGTTGATCTTCACCAGCGGGGTGCGTCCGATCAGGTCGGTCGCGTTCTCGAAGTAGCTCATGGTCGGTTCCTCTCAGTTCTCGGAGACGGCGGCGAGGGCCTGGTCGAGGTCGGCGATCAGGTCGGCCGGATCCTCGATGCCGATCGACAGCCGCACCATCTCGGGGGCGACGCCGGCGGCGACCAGTTCGTCGTCGGTCAGCTGGGAGTGGGTGGTGGAGGCGCTGTGGACGACCAGCGACTTCGCGTCCCCGATGTTCACCAGGTGGCTGAACAGGTTCAGCGCCTCGACCAGGCGGCTGCCGGCCTCGCGTCCGGCCTTGAGGCCGAAGGAGAGCAGGCCGCCGTAGCCGCGTCCGGTGAGCACCCGGTCGGCGATCTCCTTGTAGGGGGAGGATTCCAGGCCCGGGTAGTTCACCCACTCGACCGCGTCGTGCTGCTCGAGGTAGCGGGCGACCGCCAGCGCGTTGGAGGAGTGGCGGTCCATCCGCAGGTGCAGGGTCTCGATGCCCTGCAGGATCTGCCAGGCGTTGAACGGCGAGATCGCGGCGCCGGTGTTGCGCAGCAGGACGGTGCGCGCGCGGATGATGAACGCGGCCGGGCCGGCGGCGTCCGTCCACACCACGCCGTGGTAGGCGCCGTCCGGGCCGGTCAGGGACTGGAATCGCTCGGCGTGGGCCGTCCAGTCGAACTTGCCGGAGTCGACGATCACACCACCCAGCGAGGTGCCGTGGCCGCCGAGGTACTTGGTGGCCGCGTGGACGGCGATGTCGACGCCGTGGTCGAAGACCCGGGACAGCAGCGGCGTGGCGACGGTGTTGTCGACCACGAAGGGCAGGCCCTGGGCGTGCGCGGCCTCGGCCCAGGCGTCCAGGTCGATCACGTTGATCGCCGGGTTGCCGATGGTCTCGCCGAAGACCAGCTTGGTGCGGTCGTCCACGTACTGGGCCAGTTCCTCCGGCTTGTTCGGGTCGACGAAGCGGGTCTCGATGCCGAACTGCGGAAGGGTGTGGGCGAAGAGCGCGTAGGTGCCGCCGTAGAGGGTCGACAGGGCGACGATGTTGTCGCCGGCGCCGGCCAGGGTGAGCACCGCGTAGGTCACGGCCGAGGAGCCGGACGCGGTCGCCAGCGCACCGATGCCGCCTTCGAGGGCGTTCACCCGGGTCTCGAAGACGTTCTGGGTCGGGTTCATGATGCGGGTGTAGATATTGCCCGCGGTGCGCAGCGCGAACAGGTCCGCGGCGTGCTGGGTGTCGTCGAAGACGTAGGACGTCGTCTGGTAGATCGGGACGGCGCGCGAGTTGGTCGTCGGGTCGGCTTCCTCCTGGCCGGAATGAACGGCAAGAGTGTCTGGGCTGAGGGACATCGGATCTCCTGTACTGCGGATGGTGCTTGGGCTAGGGCCCGGTTGCGCCGGAGATGCGAGACCCGCACCCAGGAGCTTCCGGGCGTCGGATGGAGAGATGGTCGGCGGATACTCAGATCGCGCGACGGCAGTCCATCGACGACACGCGACAGCAACACATCAGTGCGGCGTGCGTCGAGGACATGCCCGGAACGGTAGCCGAGATCTCACCTAGCGGTCAATCCCGTCCCGCCCCACAAGACCCGTGGACGGGACGACCCCCGATCCCGCCGAGGAGGGTCACCGAACGTAGTGATTCTTCGGCTTCTCCGTCAGGAAGCCGAAGAATCACTACGTTCGTTAACTGCCACGACGCCCACGTCGATGGCCTGGCCCGAAGGTGATGGGTCAGGGCCTGGTGTCTCCCGCCGGCCGGCCGTGGAGAAGGTTGCCGACGAATCCGAGGACTTGTTCCTGAAGTGCACCGAACGCGCCTGAGAGTGGAGTCTCCTGCTGGAGAACGGAGTGAAGCTCGTCAAGGGTTTCGTCCACGATGGGCACCGGGCGCCGCAGCCCCCAGCCGGCGAACTCGGTGGCGAGGTCGTTGCGCGTGATCTCGGCGTGCCGGTACTTCCCGTTCACCGCGAGAGCGAGCCGGCCGTCGCCCGGCAGGTGGGCTTGCGGGACGACGTCGTAGGCGGGCGCGAGAGTGACCGCGTCCTCCGCCGGGTGGAGCAGGCTCAGGTTCTTGGCGTGCAGGTCGAGGTTCCCGACCCCGACGGCCAGCACCACCATGCGCGCCAGGCGTCGCAGATCGGGCTCAGGGGCGTGCGTCCGCAGGGTGTCGGCGACCCGCCGCAGGCTCACCACGCCGCCGATCTCCTGGTACTTCTCGTTCCGGCTTGCCCCGAGCGCCTGATTGAAGTCCTCCTGGTGGACGCGGTCGTCGCCGTTTCGGTCATAGCGTTCGACGACCAGGGCATTGAGGCCGTCGAAGTCCTCGATCCAGGTCGCGAACCCCGCCAGCCCCAGCCCGCGGGCGATGCGCGAGCCGTACTCCTCATCGAAGATGACGGTCGCCCGCTCGCCGGTGAGTTGTGGCTTGAGGATATGGCTGGACGGGTGGCCGCCCAGCGCTTGCGCCCAGCCCTCCTGCGTCCGGGTCAGGACGATCTTGGGCTGCACCCCGCCCAGCGAGGACTTTCCGGCCCGCGGGTCGTTGGCCAGCGGTGCGCCGATCGGATCCTCCAGCAGCGCCCTGACCCCGGACGCTGTGAGTTCGCGGATCGTCGGCGTCTGCGGTTCAGTGGGGTCGTCCAGATCCCAGACCTGGAGGGCGCCGGCGACATCGCGTCCGTAGCGCGCCAGGAAGGACGGGGTGTCGTCCCGCTTGAGGCCGGCCCGGGCGAGCATGTAGTCGTACTGGTCGCCCTCGGGCAGCAATTCGGCGAACCAGTTCCGCCGCCGGCCGGCATGGTCGCGTCGCGGGGTTGGGACGAGGGGAATGGCGACGGAGAGGACCGGGCTGCCGGCGCCGAACCGTCTGCTCCCATCCGGATCGGGGGTGAAGTCGTAGCTGCGAGCGTCCCCGACGAGCATCCCGATCCGGGTGCCGTACAACTCAACCGCGAGGCGCATCGTCGTCCTCCCAGGTCGCGCTGAACTCCAGCCCGGTGATCCGGGCGATGTTCAGCAGGCGGCGCAGATAGATGGTCGCCTTGCCGGCCTCGATCTCGCTGATCGTGCTCTGTGAGACGTCGAGTTCGGCCGCGAGTTCCTTCTGCGACAGCCCGCGGGCGAGCCGAGCCTGCTGCACGGCCAGCCCGAAGTCGCCGGGGGACCGCAGCCGTGCCGTGTGCTTCGTCATCGCACACCCCCCTTTCGTATCGTGATTCCACGATAGCGGCGGAGTATCGGAAAATCAAGATACCTGGATGATATCGCGATATTCCGATTTGCCTCCCGGCTGGCCGTAGCCGGCGGCCGAACCTGGCGTCACGGTCAGTCGGCTTCTCGATCAAGAGGCCGACTGACTGTTGCGCCGGTTGATCGGGGAGAGGTTGGCGTCACCGGGCAGAGGGGTGCTGGTGCCGGACGGGACGGCTCACTCTTGCGGGAGTTGCGATGACAGGCCACCATCGGGGGATGGTGCTGCGAATCGATGCCGTCCTGGAACCCTCCGGCCCTGCCACCGCGATCGAGTTGACCGATGAGCAGGTGGCTGAGCTCGGCGGTGGCAAGCGGCGGTGAAGCTGACCATCGGCGACCGGACGGCCAGGCTGCGCCTCGGCGTGATGGGTGGACGCAACCTGCTCGGGCTCTCCAAGGCGGCGCGCGCCGAGCTGGGGGTCGAGATCGGCGACGCGGTGCACGCGATCATCGAACTCGACACCGAGGAGCGGACGGTCGAACTGCCCGACGACCTCGCGTCCGCCCTCGACGCCGAGCCCGGCGCCCGCGCGGCCTTCGACGCGCTGCCGCCCAGCCACCGCAAGGAGCACGTCCGGGCGATCATGGAGGCCAAGCGCCCGGAGACCCGCGTCCGCCGGATCGAGGCCGCCGTCACCAAGCTGCTGGGGTCCTGACGCGCCCCTTGCTCCATCGTGACGCGCCCCTTGCTCC
>JAPUEM010000011.1:14241-30444 GCA_027492575.1 Propionicimonas sp. | reverse complement strand
GGCGAGCGCTCAGTGGGTGTGCGGGTGGGGTCGCGGTCGTCGGGTGGGGCGGGCCCTTCGACAGGCTCAGGGAACGCCAGCCGGCCGCGGACGACCGGCAGGACGCGGCCATCGGCCAGCTCCAGGGCGGTCAGCACCCGCCCGTCCGTCAGAACGAGTTGCTGCGCGGGGAGAAACGTCCCGGAGACGCTCACCTGGCGGCCGTAGACGTCACCCACGGTGCCGTCGGCACCCACCTGGTCGAGCAGCGGGATGGGCGCCAGGGCGGCGCGCTCCTCGGCGGAGGCCTGCTCCTTCTGCTCGTAGACGCGCATCTGCCACAGCCCGAGCCACAGCATGGTGACGGCGACGGCGAGGCCGACCGTCCCTATCAGTACCTGCTTGACCCGGGTGGGCATGGCTCAGCGGCGTGCCCAGGCGTTGCCGACCAGCTGGGCGCAGAGCAGGCCGAAGTCGTAGCCGGCGGCCTCCACCGAGAGCGGCACCAGCGAGGTCTCGGTCATCCCGGGCGCGGAGTTGGCCTCGATGAAGACCGGTCGCCCGGAGCCGTCCACGATGATGTCGGCCCGCGACAGATCCCGCAGCCCCATGACGCGGTGCGCCGCAACCGCCATCTCCGCGCACGCCGCCGCCACCTCGGGCGAGAGCTCGGCGGGGGAGATGAACCGGGTGGTGCCGGCGGTGTAGCGGGCGGTGTAGTCGTAGAAGCCGGATTCCGGACGGATCTCGACGGCCGGCAGCGCGAGCACCTCGCCGTCCAGCTCCACCACGGTGACGGCCACCTCGGTGCCCTCGATGTAGGGCTGGACGACGGCCACGTCCCCGTAGGAGTAGGCGGCGACGATCGCGGCCGGCAGGTCGGCCGGCTTCGAGACCCGGCTGCAGCCCAGCGCCGAGCCGCTGCGGGCCGGCTTGACCATCATCGGGAACCCGACCCGCTCACCGAGCGCCCGCACCAGGTGCGCGGCACCCAACTCGCGGAACATGTCGTGCGGCAGCGCGACGGTCTCCGGCGTCCGCAGCCCGGCCTGGGCGACCAGCGGTCCGCCGATCGCCTTGTTGAAGGAGCGGCGGCAGGCGGCCGGGGACGAGCCGACGTAGGGCACCTCGAGCAGGCTCAGCACCTGCTGCAGGCCGCCGTCCTCGCCGACGCCGCCGTGCAGCAGCGGGAAGGCGACCGGGTTGTCGAGGGAGTCGAGCAGGTCGATCAGGCCCGAGGTGACGTCGGATTCGACCACCTCGTGGCCGCGGTCGCGCAGCGCCTGGGCGACCCGGCGTCCGGAGCGCAGCGAGACCTCGCGCTCGTGGGAGAGACCGCCGGCGAGAACGACGATCGGGCCGTGGCTAGGGGAATCGTTCATGGTCAATGCCTAACTGATGTCGGGAGCCGGACCGGTGGTGAGGTCGTGGTGGCGGGCGGTGTCGAGATCGAGCCCGAAGGTGAGGTGCATGTCCTGCTCGGCCTTGATGACGTCGCCGAGCCGGCGGGTGCCCTCGTAGATGCGCTCCGGGGTGGGGAAGCAGAACGAGAGCCGCATATTGCGGCTGCCCAGGCCGTCGGCGTAGAAGGCGGTGCCGGGGGTGAACGCCACCCGGGCGGTCACCGCGCGCGGCAGCATCGCCTGGGAGTCGAGGCCCTCGGGCAGGGTGACCCAGACGAAGAAGCCGCCGGTGGGGTGTGTCCAGGTCGTCCCCTCGACCATGTGGTCGTTCAGGCCGGCGATCATGGCGTCCCGCCGGGCCCGGTACATGTCACGGAAGGTGATGATCTGGCTGCGCCAGTCGAACTCGTCGAGGTAGGTGGCGATCGCGTACTGGCTGAAGACCGGCGGACAGAGCGTCGCCGCCTCCTGGGTGAGCACCAGTTTCTCGCGGACGGCGTGCGGCGCCAGCGCCCAGCCCACCCGGAAGCCCGGGGCGAAGATCTTGGAGAAGGAGCCGAGGTAGATGACGTTCTCGGAATCCATCGACCGCAGCGCCGGCAGCGGCTCACCTTCGAGGGCGAGCAGGCCGTAGGGGTTGTCCTCCAGGATCAGCAGGTCGTGCTCCTTGGCGACCGCGATGATCTCGCGGCGCCGCTCGAGGGTCTGGGTGACGCCGCTGGGGTTCTGGTAGTTCGGGATCGTGTAGAGGAATTTCACCTTCTTGCCGGCCGCCTTCAGGCTGATCAGCGCGGCGCGCAGCGCGACCGGGTCGAGTCCGTGCTCGTCCATCGCGACATGGACGACCTGGCACTGGTAGGCGTGGAAGGTGCCCAGCGCCCCGACGTAGCTGGGCGCCTCGGCCAGCACCACGTCCCCGGGGTCGCAGAAGACGCGGGTGATCAGGTCGAGGGCCTGCTGGGAGCCGCAGGTGATGATGATGTCGTCGGCGTGGGCGTGGATGCCCTCCTCGGCCATCACCTCGACGATCTTCTCGCGCATGAACGGCTCGCCCTGGCCGGAGCCGTACTGCATGGCCTGGGTGCCGCGCTCGGCGATCAGCCGGTCGACCGCACGGCCCAGGGCCTCGCGGGGGAGATCGGCGATATTGGGCATCCCGCCGGCCAGTGAGACGACCTCCGGACGGTTGGCGACGGCGAAAAGAGCTCGGACGGCCGACACCTGCAGGCCATGGGTTCGCTCGGCGTACGCGTCGACATAGGGGTCCAGCCGCGTATCGCGGCGGGACGGTTCAGGAAGGCTCACCGCACCAGTCTGCCGCACTCCCGCGCAAACCTGCGCCGTGGCCCGGCTTTCGAGGGTGTGGTGGCCGGCTACCGGGCACTTACTGCCAAATAGGCCGTCCGCGCGACGTATTTGTCGCGGGGAGCCGGTATTTGGCAGTAACTGCACGCAGGCTGGACAACTACGATGTGTCGTGGGCGGCCCAGCCCCTTGAGCTTCGGCTTTCGGCCGGCTCAGCCCCCGGCAACGACGTGACGAGGAGGACGATGAGCAGCCTGACCTGGCTCGGACGCCCCGACCTTGCTGCCCTCGCCTGTCCCTACTGCGGACGGACGCCGGACGCCGCCGACCCCGGCACCCTCGCCGCCGAGCAGGCCTGGGGTTTCGTCGGCGCGGGCCTCACCGCGCACGGACGCAGGACCGCCGCCCTGCTGCTCACGCCCCTGCCCGATTCGCGCGCCGCCCTGCTGAGCTGTCTATGGGTGGCTCCGGGCCACACCGGTCGGGGCCAGGGCCGCCGGCTGGTGCAGGCGGCCGCCGCCGGTCTCGTCTCCCGGGAGGTCGAGGCCATCCTCGCGCGAGGTGCCCGTCAGGCCACCTGTGGCGCGCCCCCGTCCGACTTCCTGCGGGCGGTGGGCTTCACCCGGGCCCTGGACGAGCGCCTCGACCCCGGCCGTCCCGCGGGGAAGCTCTGGCGGCTCGACCTCAGCACCACGGTCACGACGCCGTCCGGCCTGCGTGGCTTGGTGGAGCAGTTGCTGCTGGGCCTGCGTCCCGCCCGTCCCGAACCCGCCGGACGGGTCACCGGCGATCCGTAGCGACCGAGAAGAGATCCCGGGTCAAGCCCGGGATGACGGTGGGCGAGCCGGTAGCCACCCCACCCCAAGCGGTGGTTGGCCGCGCAGGAAACGAACCCCGTCATCCCGGGCTACGACCCGGGATCTCATCCTGACCACCGACCAATCCCTGCGAAGGCGGGATCTCCTCGTCCACGGCCTAGAGTTGGTTCTTCGTTGACGAGAGGACGGTCGTGGAGCCGCTGCGCCGGGATGCCCAGATCTGGGCGATCTATTCCCTGATTCTGGTGCTGGCGGTGCTGCAGGCCGGGGTCGGCGGGCTGCTGCCCTACTTCCAGGCCGAGTTCGGGCTCTCGCACACGCTGCTGAGCGTGCACATCACGGCGGTCGCCTGCGGCGGGATGCTGGCCGGCCTGCTCGGCGACCGGCTGCGCCGCCGGCTCGGCCGTCCGGCGACCCTGATGGTGACCGCGGTCGTGGGCGCGGCCAGCGGCATCCTGCTCGGCACCGGCCCCTCCGAGGCGTGGACGATCGCCGGCTCCTGCCTGATCGGCGTGGCGGTCGGATTCGCGCTGATCGTCGGCCAGGGGCTGATGGTCGCCCGGTTCCCGGCCGAGGCCGCCCGCCTGATCGGCGAGTACAACCTCGCCTACGCCCTCGGCGCGGTGCTGGCCATGTTCGGCCTGCCCTGGCTCGCGGCCGGCCTGCTGGGCTGGCGCGCCCTCCCGCTGGCTCCGGTCGTGGTGCTGCTGGCGCTCGTCCTGCCCTGGCTGTGGCGGACCGGACGGATCTCCGCCGACCTCGACGCGACCGCCGGCGGGGGAGCGGCCAGCCCGTGGGGGTTGCGGCGTCCGTGGGTCTCTTTCGTCGTCCTCGCACTGTGCACCGCGGTCGAATGGGCTTTCCTCTACTGGACGGCGACCTACCTGGTGGACGCCGCGGGGCACCCCGCCGAGACCGCCGCCCAGGCGACCGCGGTGCTCTGGGCGGCGGTGCTGCTCGCGCGGGTCGCGGGCACCCGGCTGCTGCCCCGGCTGGGCGCCGCCCGGATGCTGATCGCCTCGCTGCTGCTCACCGGGGTGGCCACGGTCGCACTGCTCTTCGCGGAATCCCTCGCCGTGGGCTTCCTGGCGGCCGGGCTCGCGGGGCTGGCGGTGGCCAACCTCTTCCCGGCCAGCGTCGCCCTGGTGGTGAGCGGCGCCGGCGCGCAGGCCGACAGCGCGGTCGCCCGGGCCACGGTCTGGTCGGCGATCGCGATCATCAGCTTCCCGTTGCTGATCGGCGCGGCCGCCGACGCAATGGGCCTGCGGACCGCCTTCTGGGCGGTCCCGCTGACCTCCGGTCTGGCCCTGCTCGCCGTCCTGGCCGCCGGGAGCCACCGGGTGCACTCCATCACCGAACCGATCGTCACCCATCCGTCCGCAGTAACCGACTAGGAGAAATAGCCATGGCCAAGTTCATCATCGACACCGACACCGGCTCGGACGACGCGGTCGCGCTCGTCCTGGCGTACACCGACCCGCGGGTCGAGGTGCTGGCCACCACGGTGGTCTCCGGCAACGTCCCGATGGAACTCGGCCTGCAGAACGCGCTCTACACCGCCGAACTCTGCGGCTCGACGGCCCCGGTCTACGCGGGCGCCGACCGTCCGCTGCTGCGCCAGCCGAGCTACGCCACCGACGTGCACGGCCAGGACGGCATGGGTGACATCGGCCTGCCGCTCACCGGACGCGTCCCCGCGCCCGGCCATGCGGTCGACGTCATCATCGACCTGGCGCATCGGCACCCGGGAGAGATCACCCTGGTGACCCTCGGTCCGCTCACCAACCTGGCGCTGGCGCTGCGCAAGGATCCGTCGATCGCCGGGCTCTTCGACCGGGTCGTCATGATGGCCGGCGCCGGCGACCACATCGGCAACGTCAGGCCGACCGCCGAGTTCAACATCTGGTTCGACCCGGAGGCGGCCGACATCGTCTACACCTCCGGCCTGCCGCTGGAGATGGTCGGCTGGGACGTCTCCCGCAAGGACGCCACCATGACCGTCGCCGAGAACTCCGCGCTGGCCGACCTCGGCCCGCTGGGCTGGTTCTGCTCGGCGATCCAGAAGCAGCTGATCGAGTTCTGCCGCGAGGTGACCAAGGTGGACGGCATCGACTTCCCCGACCCGGTCACCGTCGCCTACGCGATCGACCCGACCATCGCGACCGAGGCGATCGACGCCTACGTCCGGGTGGAGACCACCGGCACCCACACCGTGGGCATGACCATCGTCGACCGGCTCGGCGTGCTCAAGCAGCCCGCCAACACCCACGTGGTGCTGGCCGCCGACCACGACCGCTTCGTCGAGATGCTCAAGCAGGCCTGCTCCCGCCGCGTCGAGTGACCGTGACCGGAGTCGGGGACGGTTCCAGCTCCGTCCAGCGAGGCCCTTCGTCCGTGAGTTCGCTCGGACGCCGGGCGCTGCTGGCCGTGGCGGGCGGGCTGGTGCTGGCGGGCTGCGGGCAGGCGGCGCCGGGGGTTTCCACGACTCAGCCGCGACCGTCCGGGCGGCCGACTCCGGCCCCGTCCGCCGACCCGAGCGCGACCCCGTCCGCTACCCCCACGCCCAGCCCGTCCTGGACGGAACCGTCCCCGACGCCGTCCAGCCGGCCGACGCGCGAGCAGATCGTGAAGGAGTTCGCCAAGCGGAAGCCGAAGAGGTTCGACATCGTCGTGCCCGGGGTGGTGAGTGAGGGACGCCGCGACATCGCGCTCACCTTCGACGCCTGCGGCGGTGGACGGCTCGGCAACGGCTACGACGCGAAGCTGATCAAGTTGCTGGAGAAGCATTCGGTGCCGGCCACCCTCTTCCTCAATGGACGCTGGATCGACGCCAACCCGGGCATCGCCGCCGATCTGGCCGCCAACCCGCTCTTCGAACTGGCCAACCACGGCTGGGAGCATCGTCCGCTCACCGTGGCCGGGCAGAAGGCCTACGGCATCAAGGGCACCGTGGGCGCCGGCGGGGTCTATGACGAGGTCGTCCGCGGCTTGGACCGGCTCGCCGAGGTGACCGGCGTCCGCTCGCCGTGGTTCCGTCCGGGGACCGCCTGGGTGGACGACATCGCCGTCGAGATCGCCTCCCGGCTAGGGGTTTCGATCATCGCCTTCTCGATCAACGGGGACGCCGGCGCCTCTGCCCCGAAGGCCACCGTCGCCGCCAACTTCGCCCGGGCGAAGAAGCGTTCGATCACCCTGGCCCACTTCAACCGCCCCGAAGGAGCCACCGCCGAGGGCCTCGCGAAGGCCCTGCCCAAGCTGCTCGACGCCGGACGGACGTTCGCGACGCTCACGGACGCGCTGGCCTGATCGCGGGCTGCCGCCCACGAGATACGCATCGCCGCCTGCCGCTCTCATCACGGCCGTTGGCGTCAGGCCGGGGGAGCGGTGAGAACCAGTGGGCCGTCGGCGGTGATGGCGACGGTGTGTTCGCTGTGGGAGCCGCGGGAGCCGTCGGCGGAGCGGAGCGTCCAGCCGTCCGGGTCGTAGCGGAGCTGGTTGGTGGTGGCGAGCAGCCACGGCTCGATGGCGATCACCAGGCCCTCGGCCAGGCGCATTCCCGTGCCGCGCAGGCCGTCGTTGGCGACGTGCGGGTCGCCATGCATCGTCCGTCCGACGCCGTGGCCGCCGAACTGGGTGTTGATCCGGTAGCGGTCGCCGCGGCAGACTCCGCCGATGGCCGCCGAGATATCGCCGATGGTGTTGCCCACCCGGGCGGCTTCGATGGCCGCGGCGAGCGCCCGCTCGGTGGTGTCGATCAGCGCCAGATCGGCCGGACGCGGCGTGCCCACCACGAAGGAGACCGCCGAGTCGGCGACCCAGCCGTTCAGCGAGACCGCGAAGTCGAGCGAGACCAGGTCGCCGTCGCGCAGGGCGTAGTCATGGGGGAGTCCGTGCAGCACGGCGTCGTTCACCGAGGTGCAGATCACCTTGCCGAACGGGCTGCCGCCGAAGGAGGGGTGGTAGTCGATGTAGCACGACTCCGCGCCGGCCTCGCGGATCAGTTCGTGGGCGCGGGCGTCGATCTCCAGCAGGTTCGTCCCGACCCCGACCTCCTCGCGCAGCGTGGCGAGGGTGGCCGCGACGAACTGGCCGGCCGGGCGCATCTCGTCCAGCTCGGACGGCGTCCGCAACTCGACCGTCGGCCGGGCGACCGTCGGACGCGCCTGGGCCACTCGCCGTCCGGAGAGACGGCGGGACCGCCGGTTCAGAGGTACTCCTCCAGGGCGCGGACCAGCATCGCCTTGGTCTTGCCGCCCTGGAACTGCTTGACAACCTCGCCACCCACGAAGACCTGCAGGGTCGGCAGCCCGAGGATGCCGTAGGAGATGGTGGTCTGGGTGTTCTCGTCGGCGTTCAGCTTCACGAACGAGATCTTGTCGCCGTACTCGCCGGCGAGCTCCTCGATGATCGGCGAAAGCTGCTTGCAGGGCGCGCACCACTCGGCCCAGTAGTCGACCAGCACGGGCTTGGACGACTGCAGCACCTGCTCGGCAAAGGTGGCGTCGGTGACATCGGCGACAGCGGCCATGAGTACTCCTGTTCGTTGGGTGGACGGCTTTCGTCCGGCGAAGGAACCGTCCGGGGTTCAGCCTAGGGCGTCACACCGACACCGCGACCGGCTCGGACGCCAGCGCGGCCAGGAAGCGCTCGGCGTCAAGGGCGGCGGCGCAGCCGGTGCCGGCGGCGGTGATCGCCTGGCGGTAGATGTGGTCGACCAGGTCGCCGGCGGCGAAGACGCCGGGCAGGTTCGTCCGGGTGCTGGGGGCGTCGACCAGCACGTAGCCGGCGGCGTCCAGCTCGACCTGTCCGCGGACCAGTTCCGAGCGCGGGTCGTGGCCGATCGCCACGAACAGGCCCTGGACGGCCAGCTCGCGGGTCTCGCCGGTGAGGGTGTCGGTCAGGGTCAGCGATTCGACGGACTTCTCGCCGTTCACCGAGGTGACCACCGCGTTCCAGGCGAAGTTGATCTTCGGGTCGGCCTCGGCGCGGGCGATCATGATCTTGGACGCGCGCAGCTCGTCGCGGCGGTGGATCAGGGTGACCGAGCGGGCGAACCGGGTGAGGAAGGTGGCCTCCTCCAGGGCGGAGTCGCCGCCGCCGACCACCGCGATGTCCTTGTCGCGGAAGAAGAAGCCGTCGCAGGTGGCGCACCACGAGACGCCGCGGCCGGAGAGCCGGTCCTCGCCGGGCAGGCCGAGCCGGCGGTAGCCCGAACCCATCGCCAGGATCACCGTCCGCGCGGAATGGACGGTGCCGTCGGAGTCGGTGACGGTCTTGATCGGGCCGGTCAGGTCGACCGCGGTGACGTCGTCGGTGATGATCTCGGCGCCGAACCGCTCGGCCTGGGCGCGCATCGCGATCATCAGGTCGGGGCCCATGATGCCCTCGGCGAAGCCGGGGAAGTTCTCCACCTCGGTGGTGTTCATCAGCGCGCCGCCGGAGGTCAGCGCCCCCTCGAAGAGCAGCGGCTTGAGGTTCGCCCGGGCGGTGTAGATGCCGGCGGTGTACCCCGACGGGCCCGAGCCGATGATGATGACGTCGCGCACTTCAGACATGGTTTCCCTCGTGGAGTCGATGGTTCTGGCCAACCCTACCGAGGGTTCGGCGCCAGGCGAACACCACAACGCCCCCCGCCCGTCCGGCTATTCCCCGGGTGGCCGGCCGGGCCGATCCAGCACTCAGCCGCGGGTGAAGTGGCCCACGAGCGGGGCGCCGGGTCCGTGAAGGGTGAGCTGGTCGCCTT
This sequence comes from Propionicimonas sp., assembly GCA_027492575.1. Taxonomy (GTDB): domain Bacteria; phylum Actinomycetota; class Actinomycetes; order Propionibacteriales; family Propionibacteriaceae; genus Propionicimonas. Next base: position 21,196 of record JAPUEM010000011.1, on the reverse strand, counting down.
CGCAGCCGACGGTGAGCGGCTGGCCGGGGTCGATCAGCGGTGGGACGGGAGGACCGTCCGCCGACGGCCGGGGTTCGACACCCCAGGACCAGGCGTCGAAGCCCATGGTGGTGGCGTCGTCCGCCTCCCACTGCCAATCCGCGCCACCCGCGAACTCCCCCGGCGCGCTGAGCGGGACGCCGTGGACGACTGCCTTGGTGACGAGCGAGGAGCTGACGCCGAAGTAGACCGGGCTGATCGACACGATCATGCCGCCCTCCATCTCAAGGGATTCCACGGGAATGCTGAGCGAGAGCAGGTACGCCTCCGCCTGGGCGCGGTAGTCCTCGACGTCCAGGTTCCAGACGCCCACGACGCAGGCGGTGTCGCCCGATTCCGTCGATTCCGGCGACGGGTTCAGCGACTGCTCCGGCGAATCCGAGGTCTTCGGTTCCGGCGGCTCCTCGGCAGCGGTGGGGGGTGCGACCGTCGGCGTCGCGGGTGGCGGAGTGCAACCGGAGACGGCGACCCCCAGCAGCGCGATTCCGGTCGCGGTGATGATCGCGACGGTCTGTCGAAACGCGGACGGACGGAGTCCCATGACCGCAGGCTAGCCGTCGGCGTCCGGTTCATGTCATTGTCAATGCATGACATGGCCGATTGATGACAGAACGCCCGTTCTCCCCGAGCCCCTCGTGGCAGCCTTCCAGCACGCCGCGCGGACGCGAGTCGGCTCGATCCCCGAGCTCGCCGAATCGCTCGGCATGGACGAGGCCGCGGCGGTCGAACTCGTGGACGACTGGAAGCGGGCCGGACTCGCGACCGTTGAGGACGACCGCCTCCGGCTGCGCGACCCGTCCGCCGCGGTGGGGCTGTACGTCGACGAATGGCTCTCCCGGCAACGCCGCGATCTCGCCGGTCTTCGGCAGCTGGTCGGCTCGGCCGGAGCTCTCTCCGCCATCTGGCGGGAGAGTTTCGAGAACGATGCCACCGGCTACACCATCGACCGGATCGACGAGGACGGACGCGCCTGGTTCGCGTGGTGGTCGTACCTGGTGGAGCGTCCGGGCGGCGAGGCCTTCGCGATCCTCTCCAACCTCGACGCCCTCGCGCTCATGGAAGGCGCGGCACCGGGTCACCTCGACCGGCTGCTCGGCATGCTCGAGCGCGGCGAGACGGCGTTGAGTCTGCTGGTGCCGGCCGAGGCGCGCGAAGGCCAGGCGGCCGCCGTCATGCGGCGGCTCGTCGCGGCCGGCGCCGCGGTGCGGGTCGGCGACACCACCGGATGGTTCGCCGTGGGAGCCGGCACGGCGGCACTGGTGCCGGCCGTCTGGGGAAAGGACCGTGGGGTGGCTGCCCTGCTCGTCCGCGAGCCGAGCATCGTCGCCGCCCTCGAGGAACTGTTCCGGCTGCGCTGGCGTGACGCCTCCCGGTGGGAGGACGGCCGGCCCCGGGCGGCGACCGACCGGGCCATCGCCGAGCTCTGCCGCGGCCGCACCGACGACGAGATCGCCCGCCTGCTCGGCATCTCGGTGCGCAGCGTCCGGCGCCGGGTGGCCGCCGCCCTCGCCGAGACGGGCGCGGCGAGCCGCATGGAACTCGGCTATCTGCTCGGGTCGGGTCAGCCGGCCTTGGCCACCGTGTAGACCAGCGTCTTGCTCTGGCCCTCCCAGAGGATGGTGACGCCCCAGGAATCGCTGGCGTAGGAGCCCTGCACGGCGCCCGACTGGTTGATGAGCGCCTGCTGCTCGAAGCCGGCGGCCTCCAGCGCCCCGGTCAGCCGGTCGATCTCGGCCTGCTCGACGTCGCTGTAGGTGAGCGCCCAGGTGTCCTTGGCGACCAGGGTGCCGGTCAGCGTGCCGTTGGGGACGGGGATATCCGCGGGGAAGTCGTCGGGGAAGTCGGCGCCGCCCACGGAGACGGTGCCGTCCTCGGTCTCGATCTCCACCGTGCCGTCGTCGGTGTTGACGTCGATGCCGGTCTGATCCTTGATGACCTGTTCGACCAGACCGGTGCAGCCGGTCAGCGTGAGGGTGAGGACGACGATGATCGCCCCCAGGATGCGAAGTGATGCGCGCATGGCCTTCCTTCCATCGGATGCGGCCCAATGCTCCCAGTAGTAGGCCCATTTCCGGGCCGGCGGCAATGCGCAGCCCTACCCGCTCAGCCAGGCGCAGGGCTCAATCGGCGGATTCGATCGGCCGGGTCGCCTTGGAGTCGCCGGAGAGCCACCGCAGCCAGGTGCTGCCGGGGTCTGGCTCCAGGATCAGTGCGCGCGCCAGCAGGGTCAGCGGAATCGACAGGATGGCTCCCAGCGGGCCGATCACGAAGGTCCAGAAGAGCACCGAGAAGAAGCTCAGGGTCAGGCTCAGATCGACAGCGTCGCTGACGAACTTCGGCTGCACCAGCACCTGCAGGGTCGCATTGACGACGCTGTAGATCACGATCACCGCGACCATCAGTGGCCAACCTCCGATGGCCAGCGCAAGCAGCATCGGCGGGATGAGCCCCAGCACGAAGCCGATGTTCGGGATGAAGTTCGTGACGAAAGCGAGAATCGCCCAGACCAGCGCGCCGGGGATGCTCAACGCCCACAGGGCGATGCCGTCGATCGCGGCGACGATCAACCCGAAGATGGCGTTGACCACGTAGTAGCGGCGAACCCCGGTGCCGAAGGTCTGGAAGCGAGACATCGCGACCTGCGCGGACGGGCCGAAGTCGGTGGTGGCGCGAGCGTACCGGGCGCCGTCCGCCGCCATGAAGAGCACGTAGGCGAAGATGAAGAAGAGTGCCGTGAGAACGCCGAGCAGGCCGCCGGCGAAGGATCTGACGAAACCGATGATGGCCCCCGGGCTGAGAATGGAGCCGGCCGCATCCGCGACCTGGGATTCCAATCCCAGGGAGCTCAGGAGCGCGGTGATCTCGGTGACGGTGGTGCCCAGCTCCCCGGAGTAGTCGACGACCATGCGGGTGAACTCCGCTCCGGCATAGCCGAGCAGAAGCGCCATCCCCACCAGAACGGCATAGGCCACCGCGATCACGGCCGCGGTGGCCGCGCCGCGTGGCCAGCCCCGGCGCTCCAGCGGGTGGCGGACGGGATGGCAGATGAGCACGATGACCGCGGCGAGGGCGAGCGGTCCGATGAGCTCGCGGCCGAGCCACATGCCGGCCAGCACGATCACCGCGGCGGCCAGGCCGAGCAGCGTCCGTAACGCGGGGGGCAGGCCGGGACGCGTGGGTGGCTGCGTGGGGGCCATCTCGGCGGGCTGGTTCATTGCCCAACCCTATCCGCACCCCCGCTGGCGCGGCCGCCTTCAGCGGTCTCGCTGATCTCGACCCGGACGCGCTCCGCCGAGACTCGCGTGCACGTGCCTCTCGGCTCAAGCCGTAGGCTCTGGGTGTGCTGATTCTGCTGTCGCCCGCCAAGTCACTGGACTACGCCTCCCGGATTCCGAGGTTGCCGGTGACGACGCCGCGGCTGCTGGATGAGTCCGAGCGGCTGGTCGACGTGATGCGCCGCAAGTCGGTCGCGGAACTGGCCGCTCTGGCCGACATCTCGGACGAGCTCGCCGCGCTCAACGCGCAACGCTGGGCGGAGTTCAGCCTGCCGTTCACCCGGCAGAACGCCCGTCCGGCGGTGCTCGCCTTCGACGGGGACGTCTACCGCGGCATGGACGTCCGGCAGCGGTTCGGGGCGCGCGACTACACCGAGGCGGGCAAGACTGTCCGGATCCTCTCCGGGCTGTACGGCGTGCTGCGTCCGCTCGACCTGATCCAGCCCTACCGGCTGGAGATGGGCACCCGGGTCGCGACCGATCGTGGCACCTCGCTGTACGACTGGTGGGGGGCCGGGGTCACCGACCTGCTGGCCGCGGATCTGGCAGCCTCGCCCGGGGCGAAGCTGGTGGTCAACCTCGCCTCGTCCGAGTACTACGGCGTGGTGCGGCCCGACCGGCTCGGCGCGCCGGTGATCTCACCCCGCTTCGAGGACACCAACGCCCAGGGCCGCCGCAGCGTGGTCTCCTTCTACGCCAAGCGCGCCCGTGGGGAGATGGCCGCCTGGCTGGTCACCCGCCGCGCCCGGACGGCGTCGGCCGTCAAGGATTTCGCCGCCGCCGGCTACCGCTATGACGAGGCCGCCTCCACCCGTGACGCGCCCGTCTTCGTCCGCTCCTTCGCCGATCGGTAGTCAAACCGCAGAAATGGTGGTTCTCAGCGGGCTCGCGTTCGATCGTCCGAGTGCGTCCGCAGAGATGGTCGTTGCCAGGGCGGAATTGGCCCGAATGACAGCCATATCTGCGGACGCAGTTCTCTCGGCTCAGGTGAGGGCCGTGAGAACCACCATTTCTGCGGTCGCGTTCAAGGCTGTTCGATGAGGGTGAGAGTGGTCTCGCCCGGGGTGGCGTCGCGAAGGTAGCTGATCGTCACGGTGTCACCGATTCTGGCGGAGACCAGCAGCCAGCCCAGCCCGACGGAGTTGGCCGGGGAGCCGTTCAGCTTGGTGATGATGTCGCCGGGGCGCAGGCCGGCGGCCTCGGCAGGCCCACCGGCTGCGACCTCCTGCACGAAGAGGCCGGGCTTGGTGTCGAAGTCGTTCGCGACCTCGTCCGAGATCTCGCTCACGGCGAGGCCCAGCCACGGATGGGTGGCGCGGCCGTTGGCGAGCAGTTCGGTCGAGATCCGCTGGGCGGTGGACGCCGGGACGGCCCAGCCGATCCCGACGCTGCCGCCACCGCCGGCGCCGTCGGCGTTGGGGACGGTGGAGATGGCGGTGTTGACGCCGATCAGCCGGCCGTCGCAGGTGACCAGCGGGCCGCCGGAGTTGCCGGGGTTGATCGACGCGTCGGTCTGGATGGCGCCGGTGAGGACGGTGGTGCCGCCGGTGCTCATCGGAACGGGGATATTGCGGCCGAGCGCGCTGATGATGCCTGCGGTGACCGTCCCGGAGAGGCCGAGCGGGGCGCCCAGCGCCACCACCGGCTGACCCACCTGCAGCGGCTCCTGCGGGGCCAGCCGGAGGGTCGGCAGCCGGCGTCCCTCGATCTGCAGCAGCGCCAGGTCGGTGATCGGGTCGGTGCCGACCACGGTGGCCTCGGCCGTCCGTCCGCTGGTGAGCAGCACCTCGATGCTGCCGTTGTCGATGCCGGCGGCGATCACGTGGTCGTTGGTGAGGATCAGCCCGTCGGTGCCGATGATCGCCCCGCTGCCCGAGCCGCTGCCGTCCGGGCCCTTGACGAAGATGGTCACCACCGCGGGCAGTGCCTGCGCCGCGACCTGGCTGGCATCGCACGACCCGGGCCGGGGAGAGGAGAGCTGGACGACGCCCCCGCCGAGCACCGCGCCACCCAGCGAGGTGGCCACCGCCAGGCCCACGACTCCGGACTTGGTCAGCCCGGAACGGGCACTGCGCGACGTCTTCACCACGCCGCGATCCTAGCCGCGATGTGGGTGGTGGCCGGTTTCACTCCCAGAGGTGCCTCAGCGGCGTGGTTGCGTCCGAGATCCCGGATCGGAGTCCGGGATGACAGGGGTGAGGTCTGTGCCTCCGCGATGGTCAGCAACCACGCAACCCAACCACCCAACCGCGCAACCGACGCACTGCCAACAGGTCCAGGTAGGCGGCGGTTGCCCGCTCGGCCTGTTCGGGGTCGGTGACGTCCTCGCCCAGCACGTCGATGCTGGCGCACTGACCCAACCACGTCATCCCGGACTTGATCCGGGATCTCAGACCTGACCTTCGACAGAGTCTGACCCTTCGACAAGCTCAGGGATCGTCGGCGGGCTACGACAGCCCGAGGGCCTGGTGGATCAGGAAGACCGGGTGCTCGGTGGGGACGCCGGAGCCCTTGCGGATCTGCCAGCGGCAGGTCTCGGTGTCGCACAGGGCCAGGTCGGGGTTGGTCTCGCGCACCATGTCGAAGAGGGGCTTGCCGACGGCCTGGGCGATCTCGTACTTCTCCTTCTTCAAACCGTAGGTGCCGGCGATGCCGCAGCAGGTGGCCCCCGATTCGACGACGGTCAGGCCGGGTATCAAGCGCAGCACGTCGAGGGCCGGCATGCCCATGCCCTGGCTCTTCAACTGGCAGGGGGCGTGGTACGGGACGGTCATCTCGATGGGGGCGAGGTCGGGCAGTTCGCCGGCGTCCGCCAGTTCGAGCAGGAACTCCATCATGTCCCGGATGCGGGTGGAGACGTCCTTCAGCCGGTAGTCGTCCACGCCCATGATCTCGTGGGCTTCGTGCTTGAGCATGCCGGTGCACGAGCCGGAGGACGAGACGATCGTCAGCTCGCCCGCCTTGCGCAGGTCGTCGCAGAGCTTCAGGACGGCGTCGGTGGCCTGGTCGAAGAGGCCGTTCGACTGCTGGGCCAGGCCGCAGCAGCCCTGCTTGGGGACGATCACCTCGAAGCCCAGGTGCTCCAGCACCTCGATCGAGCGCTTCGAGGTCTCCACCTCGAAGTAGCCGCCCGCGCAGCCGTGGAAGAAGACGATCGGGCCGCGGGTGGCCGGTGTCGCTCGCGGCCGGCGCTTCTTCAGCCAGCCCTGGATGGTCTGGGTCTGGGCCGGCGGCATCGGGGCGTCCCGGTGGACGCCGAAGACCTTCTCCACCACCGTCCGGATCGGCTTGTTGGCCAGCACCGCGTTCGCCAGCGGGGCGACCGGCGTCATCATCGTCCCCATCAGCGTGGTCTGCGAGACCAGCCGGTCGCGCAGCGGCATGTGATCGGCCTTCATGACCGCCCGGGCCTGCGAGTTCAGTTCGGCGATCTGGACGCCCTGGGGGCAGGCCAGCGTGCAAGCCCCGCAGCTGGAGCAGTAGTCGAGCGAATGGTCGACCGATTCGCCGTTGCGGAACCGCTCGGCCTGCGGCCCGACGAACTTCGGACCGCTGAACAGCGGCGTCACCGCCGAGACCGGACAGACCGTCTCGCAGATCGTGCACTTCACGCAGTGGTCGAGGCTGGCCCGGGCGAACTC
>JAPUEM010000011.1:0-14141 GCA_027492575.1 Propionicimonas sp. | reverse complement strand
CCGTCTCGCAGATCGTGCACTTCACGCAGTGGTCGAGGCTGGCCCGGGCGAACTCGTGCCCGGCGAAATCGAGACCTTCGCTCATTCGAACTCCTCCACGATCGCGTCCGCGGCCTTGACCGCGCTGGCCACGGCGATGCCCTCGCCGGACTTCTCCTTCCAGCGGACGGCGCCCGCCAGGATTCCGCCGGCCGCCCACAGGTTGCCAGGGACGGGCGAACCGTCCGGGCTGGTCACCCGCATCGACGCGTCCACCGCGACCCCGACCTTGAACAGCGGCTGATCGCCGCCCCAGTAGTCGCCGTGCAGCAGCGGACCGTCGTCCAGCCCGGCCAGGGGCAGGCCGAAGACCCGCTCGGTGACCTCGCCGTAGGAGTCGAGGGTCAGTGCTCCCGACTCGAAACCTCCGGTGGCAAGGACGAACGCGTCGCCCACGACCTTTCGCGGGGATCCGGCGGCCTCGACGCTCACGCTCACCAGGCGTTCGCCGTCCAGCACCGGGGTGTCCACGAAGGAGCCGTTGATCACCCGCACGCCCGCGGCCCGGACGGCGGCCATCAGCGCGTTGTTGAGCCGCATCCCGGGCACCGAGGGCGGTGGCAGCGGGATCTCGAAGACCGGGTGGCCGAGCAGTTCGGCCAGATGCTGCCAGGCGGTGGCGTCCTTCAAACCGAGGACGGCGGGCAGCCCGACCGTCTCGTCCGGCTTGAGCTGCGGCCGCAGTTCGGCGGCGAACCGGGCCCGGAACTCCGGGTCGTCGAAGGCGCGGGCGTAGGTGAGGCCGGAGGAATCCACCTCGCGGGCCCGCGCCGGGACGTCGATCAGCAGGTGCCGGGCGCTCAGCCGTCCGCCGTCCGGTAGCGGGGTGCGGGCGAGGTTGCCGGCGACCAGCTCGGGGTGGAAGTCCTTCAGCCGGCGCAGGCCGACGATCGCGAACGTCGCCCCGTCCACACAGGCTCCGGCCAGCATGGACGGCTGCGCCAGACAGGTCGGACGGATCGCGCCCACCGCCGTCGGGAACAGGCTGTTCGCCTCGACATCCCCGACCAGCAGCTGCTCGCCCAACTCGGCCCGCAGGAAGGCGACTCCGGTGCGGACCGCATCCACGCCGGTCACCGCGTAGGGGTGCTTCGGGTCGGCGACCGCCAGTTCGGCGACCGCAGCCAGCGGGTTGGTGACCCGCGTCGCGGGGTCGCTGGGCGCGTAGCCCAGCACGTCCACGGTTCCCTGGGAGAGCTGCAGCCCGCCGACACCCTTGGTGAGCAGGGTGACGCCGAGCCCGGCGCGGGCCAGGCGCAGCGCGGCGGTGAGGCCGGCGACACCGGCTCCGATCACGATGACGCGGGTCACAGCTTCACCTCCGCTTCGGGGGCGGGCAGATGGTCGATGTCCAGCGTCCCGTTGAAGATCCAGTTGTCCAGGGCGGTCTGGCGCACCTGGTCGCCGTAGAGGATCGGCCACAACCCGATCCACCGGTTCTTCAGGAAGAGCCGCAGCAGGCCGGTCGCCCGCTCGATGTCGATGTGCTTGGTCTCCAGCGCGACGCCGGTCGCCCGCATCGAGCAGAACCCGCCCTGACAAGGGCCCATGCCCAGCCGCAGCTGCCGCCGCAGGTCGTCGAAGGTGCCCTGCGGCTGCTCGTCCAGGGCCTTCACCCACATCTGCCGGCTCATCAGCTCGCATTCGCAGAGGATCTGGTCCTCCAGCCGGTCCTCCTCGCGGTCGTGCAGCCGGTGGGTCACCTGGTAGTTCTTCTGGTGCTCCGACCCCGGGACGATCTCGGACGCGGTGCGGCAGGCGCGGGTCTCGCCGAGCTTGCGGCACATCTCGTCCACGATGTGCTCGGCCATCAGCCGGTAGGTGGTGAGCTTGCCGCCGCCGATGGTGAGCATGCCCTCCAGGCCGTCCCGGTCGGCGTGGTCGATCACCGCCATGCCGCGACTCATGTGCCGGGTGTCGGTCGACGAGACCCGCGAATCCTTGATCAGCGGACGGGCGCCCGCCCAGGCGTGCACCGCCCGCGACTTCCGGAACCCGGGGATCAGCAGCTCGCCGGCCTCCAGCATCTCCTGCACCTCGCTGGGCTCGATCGCCAGATCGTCGGGGTCCTCGACCTTGACGTCGGTGGTGCCGATGACCGAGACGGTGTGCACCGGGACGAGGATGTCGCCGTCCGCCGGGTAGATCAGCCGGTTGATGACGCGGTTCACCAGCCGGTGGTTCATCGCGATCATGATGCCGCGGCCGGGGATGACGTCCACCGGGTGGCAGTCGGCCATGGCCGCCACCTGACCGGCCCACGGCCCGGCGCAGTTCAGCACGAAATTGCAGTCGATGCGGACGTCCTCGCCGTCCTTCAGATCGGTGCAGTGGACGGCGGAGACCCGGCCGTCCGCCCGGTCGATCTTCGTCACCTTGTGATAGGTCAGCACTTTGGCGCCGTACTGCATCGCCGAGCGAGCGGCGCCCCAGGTCATCTGCCAGCCGTCGACGGTGCCGTCCTGCACCTCGACCGCGCGCAGGATGCCCGGGTTCAGCCGCGGCTCGTTGCGCAGCGCCTCGGCCACGCTGATCTCGCGGGCCGGCACGCCGGTCGCCGCGGCGCCCACCAGGAACTTGTCGGCGAACTCGGGATCATCGCCCGGCGCGGTGACGAAGTAGCCGCCGGTGGCCTCCACCGCGTCGGCGTGAATCCGGGTGACGATGACGTTCTCCTCGGCGCACTCGGTGGCCGAGCCGGGATCGCTCACCACATAGCGTCCGCCGGAATGCAGCAGCCCGTGGAACCTTCCCGAGGTGCCCTGGGCGAGATCGGCGCGTTCGAGCAGGACGGCGGAATAGCCGCGCATCGCCACGTCCCGAACCACTCCGACCCCGGTGGAGCCTCCCCCGATGACTACTACGTCGACAGCCAATCTGCGCACGAAACCTCCGATCGGGCCGGGACGACTTCGTCCGGGAGCCAGCGCTCGCCGGCAGCCTCAGGTTAGGTCAGGCGCCCTGCCGCGGTCACGACCCGATCCGACATCACAGAATACGTGCACGTTTGACCACCCAGTGTGGGAGGAATCCCAGAACCCGCTCTGACTTGGAGTGCCGCAGGTCTGCCGGGAACGGATCCACCGCCAGATCACCGGTTCCGAGGGCCCAGCAGGCGACCGGGGCGATCTGGAGACAGATCTGTTCCCAGCGACCGCCGAGCGGAGATCCCCGCCTTCGCGGGGGACGACGGGTGGGCGCCTTACAGCCGGGCGCGCAGTTCGATGGCGCGAGCGGTGCCCTCGTCGATCACCAGGTCGGTGGCGGTGCCGGCGCGGAGCGCGCCGATGGCGGCGGGGGCGCGGGAGGGGTCGGCGACCACGCAGATCCGGCGGGGGACGTTCTGCAGTTCGGCGGGGGTCAGGCCGGTGGCGCGGGAGTTGTAGTCGATGTCGGCGTAGGAGCCGTCCTCACGCAGCAGGACGGTGCAGACATCGCCCACCACGCCGTCGGCGGCCAGTTGCTGGATCTCCTCGGAGTCCATGTACCCGGTCGAGTAGACGTGTGAGGGCACGATGCCCTGCAGCGAGCCGACGCCGAAGACCGCCAGATCGAGTTCGGCATGCAGCCGCAGCACGTTCTGCACCGATCGCTCCCGCCACATCGCGTCCTTCGTGGCGGCGTAGTCGAAGAAGGCCGGCACCGGGAAGAGCACCACCTTGGAATCGAAGGCGTCCCCGATCGCCTGCAGGATCTCGCCGATGTAGGGGATGCCCGAACTGCGCTGGTTCGCGCCGCCGTTCATCTGGACGATGGTCGAGCCCACCAGCGGGCGCCGTCCGAGATGCCGCGAGACGTGGGCCATGGTGACCCCCCAGGCCGCCCCGATCAACTGGTGGTCGCCCACCGCCTCGGTGAGGATCCGGCCGGCGAGCCGGGCCACCTGGTCGAAGCGATGGTTCTCGTTGACGTTGTCGCGCACCGCGACGAGATGGACGCGCACCCCGAAGGCCTCACCCAGCCGCGCGGCCAGCGGCGACTGGGAGCCGAGGTGGTCGGCCAGGCTGATCCGCACCAGACCGGAATCCCGGGCCTCCTTCAGCAACCGCGAGATGGACGATCGCGACAGCGTCAGCTGACGGGCGATCGATTCCATCGTCTCGCCCTGGATGTAGTACCGGGTCGCGGCCTGGTACATGTCCTCGTATCGGTCGTGCATCGATTCACCCTTTCCCTGCACGTTCGTTCACAGGTCTAGCGCATGCGTTCATTCGTTAGCAAGATGTGACCTGAAGGGGAGCAACACAAGGAGTGTTGCCGTCTCGACCTTCCGGATGGTTCGGCGTACGAAGGAGTCCCATGAACCCGGCGGTTGCTGTGCAGGCGCACGCGGGAGTTCTGCCTCAGGTCGATGCCCTCCGCTGTGCCCGGCCTCGCGCCGGTACCCCGCTCAGGCCGCCGGGCCGCGGTGAGCGGGTTCTCGCGTCCGGCCCCGGTGCCCGACCCTAGGCATCGCCAAGTCCGGGGACCTGCTCCCCGGTCGTCTCCGCTCGTCGGCCACGAACCCCCGGTTCGCGGATCCGTCGGCGGTCGGTATCCCGACTCACGTGTTGAAAAGACAACATCCGCGTCGTAGAGACGCCCTAACTGACACCAGGTCAGGTGTCGGAAAGTGAGCAATCGTGAATCTCGGCACGATCTTCCTGTCCGAGGTGGTTGGCACCGCCATGCTGCTCTTGATGGGTGGTGGCGTCGTCGCCAACAACATCCTCCCGAAGAACAAGGGTCACGGCACCGGCTTCCTTCATGTGAACTGGGGCTGGGGTATCGCGGTCTTCGCGGGCGTGCTCGTCGCCTACAAGTCCGGTGGTCACTTGAACCCGGCCGTCACCCTGGGCGTCGCCGCCTCGGGTGCGAAGGAGTTCGTCACCGGCGTTCCGGTCGACTTCGCCTCCATCGCGACCTACATCGGCGCCCAGATGGTCGGTGCCTTCATCGGTGCCGTGCTGGTCTGGCTGGCCTACAAGAAGCAGTTCGACGAGGACGCCCCCGACGGCGTCAAGCTCGGCGTCTTCTCGACCGGCCCGGAGATCCGCAACCCGCTGTGGAACACCATGACCGAGATCCTGGGCACCTTCGTGCTGGTCTTCGTCGTGCTGGCCTCCGGCCACTGGGGCGATTCGGCCACCAAGACCCCGGTCGGCCTCGGCTGGCTCGGCGCCCTGGGTGTCGCGATCCTGGTCGTCGGCATCGGCGCCTCCCTCGGCGGCCCGACCGGCTACGCCATCAACCCGGCTCGTGACCTCGGCCCGCGCATCGCGCACGCCGTCCTCCCGATCCCGAACAAGGGCAGCTCCGACTGGGGCTACTCCTGGGTCCCCGTCCTGGGCCCGATCATCGGCGGTGTCCTCGCCGGCGTGCTGTCCGGCTTCCTGCTGCCGGCCTGAGGTGATGCGTGACGGGTGGGCCCTCGCGGTCCACCCGTCCCACCCGGGAACAACTCCAGAACTGATCAGTCATCCTCAATGACGTGGAAGGAAATCTGAATGTCTGACAAGTACATCTTGGCGATCGACCAGGGGACGACGTCCTCGCGTGCCATCGTCTTCGACCACTCCGGCAAGATCGTCTCCGTGGGCCAGAAGGAACACGAGCAGATCTTCCCCCGGGCCGGCTGGGTCGAGCACAACCCGATCGAGGTCTGGGACGCGGTCCGCGAGGTCGTCGCCGAGGCCCTCGCCAAGGCGAACCTCAACCACGACAACATCCACGCCGTGGGCGTGACCAACCAGCGCGAGACCGCCGTGGTGTGGAACAAGGAGACCGGCCAGCCGGTCTACAACGCCATCGTCTGGCAGGACACCCGCACCGGCAAGATCGTCGAGGAGCTCGGCGGCGGTGACCAGGACAAGTACAAGGCCCGCGTCGGCCTGCCGCTGGCCACCTACTTCTCCGGCCCGAAGGTCAAGTGGGTTCTCGACAACGTCGAGGGCGCCCGTGAGGCCGCCGACGCCGGCAAGCTGCTCTTCGGCAACATGGACACCTGGGTGATCTGGAATCTCACCGGCGGGGCGGCCGGCGGCGTCCACGTCACCGACGTGACCAACGCCTCGCGCACCATGCTGATGGATCTCAAGACCCTGAGTTGGGACGAGGAGATCGCCGCCGACATGGGCATCCCGCTGAGCATGCTGCCCGCGATCAAGTCCTCCGCCGAGGTCTACGGTTACGGGCGCGAAGAGGGCCTGCTGCCCGGCGTCCCGATCGCCGGCGACCTGGGCGACCAGCAGGCGGCCACCTTCGGCCAGGCCTGTTTCGAGCCCGGCATGGCGAAGAACACCTACGGCACCGGCTGCTTCATGATCATGAACACCGGAGAGGAGATCGTTCCCTCCAAGAACGGCCTGCTCACCACCGTCTGCTACAAGATCGGCGACGACAAGCCGATCTACGCCCTCGAGGGTTCGATCGCGGTCACCGGCTCGCTGGTGCAGTGGCTGCGCGACAACCTGAAGATGTTCTCCTCGGCGCCCGAGATCGAAGAGCTCGCGGCGACCGTCGAGGACAACGGCGGGGCGTACTTCGTCCCGGCGTTCTCGGGGCTCTTCGCACCGTACTGGCGTGGTGACGCCCGCGGCGCGATCGTCGGTCTCACCCGCTTCGTCAACCGCGGCCACATCGCCCGCGCCGTCCTGGAGGCGACCGCCTACCAGACCCGCGAGGTGCTGGACGCCATGGAAGCCGACTCCGGCGTGAAGCTGGCCGAGTTGAAGGTGGACGGCGGCATGACCGCCAACGAGGTGCTGATGCAGTTCCAGGCCGACCAGGTGGGCGTGCCGGTGGTGCGTCCGGTGGTGGCCGAGACGACCGCGCTGGGCGCCGCCTACGCCGCGGGCATCGCGACCGGCTACTGGAACGGCGAGCAGGACGTCATCGACAACTGGGCCGAGGACAAGCGCTGGGAACCGCACGCCGATTCCGACGAGCGGGCTCGCCTCTACCGCAACTGGAAGAAGGCCGTCACCAAGACCTTCGACTGGGTGGACGACGACGTCAAGGAGTGACCCCTACGATCCCTGAGCCTGTCGAAGGGCCATGGATGTGCCGGTGCCGTCGGGATCGATTCCCGGCGGCACCGCCGCGTCCGGGCGGAAGGCGCTCAGTATCCTCGGATCTTCGGGATCGGCCACAATGGGGGCATGGAACCGAAGCAGCAGAGCCCGGAGCAGACCCGGAAGATCCTGCGCGTGGTCGCGGTGGGGCTGGGGCTGTGGTTCCTGGGCACCGGGGTGTGGGGGCTGCTCACCGAGACCCCGCAGGACCGCGCGATCCTCGGTTGCGAGGCCGTGGCCCTGCAGAAGGCGGACGCCGATCGGACGGTCGCGCACACCGCGGTCAGCGAGCAATCGGCCGGCTGGGCGGTGACGGGCGAGGTGCGCGACACCGTCGACGGGGTCACCACCGTGACCGTCACCTGGTCGTGCACAGCGGACGCCGACGGCAAGAACGCCACGATCACCGGCTGGCAGCCGGCCTGACCCGTCCGGTCAGTGGTTGGGGATCTGACCGCCCGCGTTCTCCAGGTGGGCGCGCACGAACCACTGGAACTTCTCCAGCTCACCGGTGGCGCTGACCAGCAGATCCTGGCTGACCAGGTCGCCCTCGAGGGCCTCGAAGGTCTCGCGGTTGTCGGAGATCAGCTTGGTGTAGATCTCGTCCAGCGCCGCCAGGTGGTTCATCGCGGTGTCGCGGGCCAGCGGGTATTCCGGCAGGGTCCGCTCGGCGACGATTGAGCCGACGGTGCCCAGCGGGGCGCCACCCAGGGCCGCGATCCGTTCGGCGGCCGCGTCGGCGTAGAGCCGCACCTGGTCGACCTGCGGATCGATCATCTCGTGGACGCTGATGAAGTTCGGCCCGACGACGTTCCAGTGCACGTGCTTCAGCGTCAGCTGGAGGTCGTTGTAGGCGGCCAGGCGGCTCTGCAGAATCTCGACGACCTTCGCGGCGGTGCCCTTATCGAGACCCGGAACGGTGTACTTCGACTTGGTGGCCATGACAGGCGACTCCTTCGTTCGGTGGGTGGCGGCACGAGCGCTGCCACGGGCTTCCCGCTCCATGCTAGGCGTTCCGCTCAGACCACGTACCCCGTACGCCCCGGGCACTAACTGCCAAATAACTGCTCTCCGCGACGTATTTGTCGCGGAGGTGCACTATCTGGCAGAAAGTGGCGGCCACTATCCCCCGGGGACGAGGCACAGCCGCTACCGTGGGGGCAGTCGAGCCGACGGCCGACAGCGACGAAAGGAAAGAGCATGGCGGGGACCTTCGAACTGTGGGTCGACAAGGGCGGCGACTACCGCTTCAACCTGAAGGCCGGCAACGGCCAGGTGATCGCCACCAGCCAGGGCTACGCCTCGAAGGCGAGTGCGCTCAACGGCATCGAGTCGATCAAGAAGAACGCTCCCGACGCAGCGGTCGTCGAGATCGAGAAGTAGGACGCGGTCTCCCGGCGTCCTGGGCCGTCAGCCCTCGGCGCCGGGAGACGCCCCTGGTGGAAAGCGGTCACCCGTTGACCAGTTGGGATATGCGGCCGCGTGACACGCCCATGATGACTGCGGCGTCGGTCACCGAGTAACCGGCCTCACGCAGGCGGCGGGCAAGCTGCCTGGATTGCCGGGCCGCATCGATGCTTGCGGCCGCTGCGCTCTCGGTGGCCTGGCGTGCCGCGACGACTTCCTGGCCGAGTTGCCCGAGCTCGGGGACGATGGTGATCGTCCATTCGGAATGATCGGTGTCGTCCTGGTCGGTGTCGAGGTAGTCGCGAACCTCCTGCTCGGCGTCCGCAAGCGTGGTCGACTGCGTGACGTGATTCTCGTCGAGCCAGAGTTCCCAGCCCCGCTCCCAGCGGCGTGCTCGCACAATCAACTCGGTCATCGTTCCTCCTCTTCGATAGCCTGAAGGACCTGCCGCACGACACCGGGTGAGGCGATCTGCTGGTGGCGGATCGTCACATGGCGTCCGCTGGCCGCCGTCCATTTCTCGTGATCACCCTTGCCCGGCTGCGGCGTGAAGCCGGCACGCCGCAGCAGCCGTGCCAGCTCGCGATACCCCATCGGTCTCACCATGACTGTAAGTTACCTCCGCTAAACCTGCAATATACAGGGTGGCTAAACAGGCCTTGTCGGCCTGGTGGTCTTGATTCTTGGTTCGGTAGAGCCACTTTGTGCCAACGAGTTCGGTGAACTGTGGATAACTCGGAAGTTATCCACAGATTTGGAGAAGAGGCTAGGCAACGGTGGTTCGAGCGCCCTAGAGTCGCCGCACCGGTCACAGGACCCACCCCCTGGGTTTCGCCCTAGGCCGGTAAGTGAGGCGAACCATCATGGCTGACTCGGTCGACGACATCCGGCATACCCGGACGAGGCCCCGGCGCGACCTGCGCCTGATCGCCATCGGCGTGCTCGCGGTCTGCCTCAGCGGTCTGGGCGCGGTCTGGCTGTATTCCAGCGTCACCGACGCCGCCTCGGTGGTGACCGTGCTGCGCTCCGTCCACCGGGATCAGGTGATCACCGAGGCCGATCTGGGGCTGGTGTCGATGCCCACCGTGCCGGGGCTGGAGACGGTTCCGGCGGCGCGGCTGGCCGAGGTGATCGGGCAGTCGGCGCAGACCGATCTGGTGGCCGGCTCGCTGCTCTCGCCGCGCTCCTTCGGGCCGCCGGTGGTGCGCGCGGGGATGGCGCAGCTGGGCCTGCGGCTCACCCCCGGACGGGTGCCCGCCACGGCGCTGCCGCCGGGCACCGCCGTCCTGCTGGTCGCGGTGGCCAAGGATGGCGGCGAACCGCCGGACGCCCCCAGCGTGCCGGCGACCGTCGCCGCGGTCGGCGCCGTCCAGCCGGACGGCTCGACCCTGCTGGATGTCGACGTCCCGCAGGATCACGCCGAACAGGTGGCGCGCCTGGCGGCGAACGATCAGCTGGTGGTGGTGCGGCAGGACGGGGCGACGCGATGACGGTGATCGTCCTGACCAGCGCCGGGCACGCTCCCGGGGTGACCACGACCGCGGTCGGGCTGGCGGTGAGCTGGTCGCGTCCGGTGCTGCTGGTGGACGCCGATCCGCACCCCACGCAGAGCGTCCTGGCCGGCTACCTGCAGGGCACTGATCCGTTCGGCAGGGGCCTGGCCGCGCTGCTGTCGGCGCACCGGGAGCGCCGTCCGCTCGCCGGCCTGCTGGACGAGGCGGCGCTCGACCTGGTGGCCGAGCCGTCCGACCTGGTCAGCAGGCGGTTCCTGCCCGGCTTCGGCAACCCGGGCATGGTCGACCTGTTCTCCGCCGCCTGGCCGGAATTCGCCGCGGCGCTGGCCGGAACCGCCGCCGACGTGCTGGTGGACGCCGGACGGCTCGGCCCGCGAGGGCTGCCGCCGGCCCTGCTGGAGGTGGCCGATCTGGTCGGTGTCGTGACGCGCACCAGCCTGGTCGATCTGGTGGCGCTCCGCGTCCAGCTGCCCCTGCTCACCGAGGCGCTGCCGCCGGAGCGGCTCGGGCTGGCCCTGGTCGGGCCGGACCGGCCGTACACGGCGAAGGAGATCCAGGCCCAGTTCGGGCTCGAGGTGGTGGCCTCCGTCTCCTGGGCGCCGGAGCAGGCGCGGGTCTGGTCGCACGGCGATCGGCCGACCCGGCGGTTCCGGCTGGGCCACCAGCGCAGCGTCCAGCACGCGGCGACCGGGCTTCTCGAGCGGGTCACCGCCCGCTCGGCACTGATCGGAGCACCGCGATGAGGCCGCTGGCCGACGTGGCGCTGCTGAACGAACTGCCGCGGCTGCTCACCCGGGACGAGGTCGCCGCGGTGCCCGAACTGGCGGCCGCGATCGCTCCCGGCATCGACTGGGAACTGGTGGTCTCGCTGCGTCGCAAGGCCTCCGACCAGATCTCCCGGCGGCTGGCCGAGCTCGCCGCCGACGCCCCGCTCTCGGCTGTCGATCGCCGGCTGCTGGGCCGCTCGGTGGTGCGGACGCTGGTCGCCCAGCACGCCGACCGGCTGAGCGCCGACGGCGCCGCGCTGTGGCCGGTGGAGACCGAGGCCGCCTACGCCCACGCCGTCGAGAACGCGATCTTCGGCTACGGCCGGCTGCAACCGCTGTTCGAGATCACCGATGCCGAGAACATCGAGATCCACGGCTGCGAATCCGTGGTGGTCCAGTACGGCGATGGCCGCCGCCAGGCCCATCCGCCGGTCGCCGACAGCGACGAGGAACTGGTGGAGGCCATCCGGTTCCTGGGCGAATCGGCCAGCCCGCCGCGTCCTTTCGACGACGCCCACCCGACCATGACGCTGGCCCTGGGCGACCGGTTCCGGCTGCACGCGATCGGGTTCGGGCTGAGCTTCCGTCCCTCGGTGACGATCCGGCACCACACCCTCACCAGCGTCACCCTGGCCGAGCTCGCCGAGGGCGGGATGCTCACCGAGGAACTCGCCCGGCTGCTGCACGCCGCGGTGCTGGCGCGGAAGTCGATCGTGATCTCCGGCGATCAGGGCGCCGGAAAGACCACCCTGCTACGGGCTTTGATCGCGGCCATCCCCGCGAACGAGCGCTTCGGCACCTTGGAGACCGACTACGAACTGCTCACCCACCTGCAGCCCGGACGCGAGAACATCCTCGCCCTGCAGGCCCGGGTCGGCATGGGCGAGACCCAGGACGGCCGCCGGCTGGGGGAGTACACCGTCGCCGATCTGATCCCCGAGGCGCTGCGGCAGAACCTCGCCCGGCTGGTGGTCGGCGAGGTGCGCGGCGGCGAGGCGGGCGCCATGTTCGAGGCGATGACGGCGATCACCGGGACGATGAGCACCACCCACTCGCATTCGGCGGCGTCCACCATCGACCGGCTCGCGTCCCGGGTCGCCCAGGGCGGGGTGCTCACCATCGACGAGGCCTACCGGCAGGTCGCCCACCACCTGCACCTGCTCGTCCACATCCGGCTGATCGACGACACCTGGCGCGGCGGCGGGCGGAGCCGCATCGTCTCCGAGGTGCGCCAGCTGACCGGCGGCATCGAGAACGGCCGCCCGGTCAGCCACGTCGTCTATCGCGCGGACGAGGGCCGCTCGATCCTGACCCCCGACCCCGACTTCCTCGCCGAACTGGCCCCCTTCACCAGCGGTTGGGAGGCGGCATGAACCCGCTGCTGGCGGCCGGCTGCGCCATGCTCTTCGCCGGCGGAGTCGTGGCGGTGGTCGCCGGGTGGCGGTCGCCGCCGCCGGTCGGGCGTCCGGTTCGCCGTCGTCGTCCGGGGTTGTTGCAGCGGCTCGGCACCCGGCGGCTGATGCTGCTGGGGTTGTGCTGCGCGGCGGGTGCGGTCGCGGCGGCCCTGACCGGGTGGACGCTGCTGACCGTCCTCGCCCCGGCGCTCGGCATCGTGCTGCCCTATCTGCTCGGCAAGCCCTCCGGACGGGATCTCGAGCTGCTCACCGCTCTCGACCGCTGGGTGCGCGGTCTGGCCGCCATCCTGCCTACCGGACGCTCGATCGCCGACGCGATCCGGGTCTCCGCGCGGCAGGCGCCCGAGGTGCTCGCAGCCCCGCTGCACCTGCTGGTCGAGCGGCTCAACGACCGGTGGACGCTGCGGCAGGCGCTCTACGCGCTGGCCGATGAACTCGACAGCGCCGATGCGGACGCGGTGCTGGCAGCCCTCGCGCTGGCGGCCGACCGGGGCGGAACCGGTGCCCACGCCACGCTCACCGCACTGGCCGATTCCCTGCAGGATCGGGTGAAGGCCCTGCGGGAGATCGAGACCGAGCGCGCCAAGCCGCGCATCGTCGTGCGGCAGGTCACCGGCATCACACTGATCGTCCTGGCCGGGGCGCTGGTCTTCGGCGGCGCCTTCTTCGAGCCCTATCGCAGTCCGCTGGGGCAACTGATCCTCGCGGGATTGATCACCGCCTACCTCGGCTCGCTGCTGATGCTGCGCCGCATGTCGGAGCCGCGTCCGCGGCAGCGAATCCTGCGGAGGCTGCCATGATGCCCGTCCTGGCAGCACTGGTCGGCTGCCTGGCGGCCGCGGGGGTATGGGCGTTGCTGCTGCTCCGCGTCGTCCCGCAGCCCCGGCTGAACGACGCCTTCGATCTGCTGGACGGCCGCCGTCCGGAGCCCGTCGAGACCGAACCGGGGGTGGGCCGCCTCGGCGCCTGGGTGCGGTCCCGCAGCGGACTGGTCGTCGGCGACGACACCCGACGCCGGCTGCGCCTGGTGGGCACGAGCGTCGATCGGCATGTCGCCCACAAGACCCTGGGGGCGCTGGTCGGCCTGCTCGTCCCGGCCTTGCTGGCCGGCGCGGTGAGCTGGCTGGCGGGTGCGTTGTCGCCGCTGCCGGCGCTCTTCGTCCTGGTCGGTGGGGTGTCGGGCTTCCTGTGGCCGGATCTGCGATTGAAGCAGCGCGAGCGGGCGGTCAACGCCGACGCGGCCGAGGCGTTGCTCACCTATGTCGATCTGGTCACCCTGGAACGGCTGGCGAACCGTTCCGGCACGCAGGCCCTGCACTCGGCCGCGACCGTCTCCGACGTGACCGTCTTTCGCGCCATCGGCGATGTGCTGGAACGCTCCCGGCTGGAGCAGCGCGCGCCCTACGCCGGGCTGCAGCGGCTCGGCGTCGAACTGGAACTGCCGGCCCTGGTCGACATCGCCGATGTGATGAAGCTGGACGAGGCCGGCGCCGCGCTCTCCGGGGCGCTCCGGGCGCGTGTCAAGGAACTGCGCGACGCCCACCTCACCGCGATGAAGCTGCACGCCACCGAGGTCTCCGAGCGGATGGGCGTGCTGATGGTGCTGCCCACGCTGCTTTTCGGCCTGCTCTTCCTCGTCCCACCCCTGCTCAGACTCGTCGGCGGATAGCCGTCGGAACACCCCTAAGGAGAAGAATGCGCACCCTGCTGTACCTGGTGATCGCGGCGCTGGTCAGCCCGCCCCGCCGCGACGAACGCGGGCTTTCACAGTCGACCGAGACGGCCATCCTGGTGACCGGCGCCGTCCTGGTGGCCGGAGCGATCGCCGGGGCCGTCACGGCCTACGTGAAAGCGAACCTGCCGACGCCGTGAACGAGCGAGGCATGGCCGAGTCGACCCAGTGGGCGGTGATCCTGCCGACCCTGCTGGCGGTGCTGCTCGGCCTGG
>JAPUEM010000010.1 GCA_027492575.1 Propionicimonas sp. | reverse complement strand
AGAGCTCAGGCCAGTTCGTCGGTGCCGAACGGATCCAGCGAGAAGTCGGGGTCGGCCTCGGCCTCGGCGCGGGCGGCTGCCTCGGCCTCGGGGTCGATGTCGGTGCACTCCAGCACGCCGGCGTTGATCTCGCGCAGCGCGATCGACAGCGGCTTCTCCTGGATGCCGATGTCCACCAGCGGGCCGACGTTCTCCAGCAGGCCCTCGCCGAGCTGGGAGTAGTAGGCGTTGATCTGACGCGCGCGCTTGGCGGCGTACAGCACCAGCCGGTACTTCGAATCCACGTGCGCCAGGAGTTCGTCGATCGGCGGATTGGTGATTCCCTCGGGAGTCTGAATGCTCAAGGTGTGCCTTCTGGTGTGGGAGAAATGCTGCCCGGCAGCCTCCCGGCTGCTCACAGACCCAGTAACTCTACCAACTGATCCACCGCGGTCGAAAAATCGTCGTTCACGACGATGTGATCGAACTCGTCGGCGGCGGCCAACTCGGCCTGCGCGGTCTGCAGCCGGCGGCTCATCTCGGCCTCGTCCTCGGTGCCGCGATGCAGCAGCCGCTCCCGCAGGGTCTCCCAGCGAGGCGGCGCGATGAAGACCGAACGGACCCCGGGCAGCTTCGCGCGCACCTGCCGGGCCCCCTGCAGGTCGATCTCCAGGATCACCCGGCGACCGGCCGCGACAGCGTCCTCCACCGGGGCGGACGGCGTCCCGTAGCGGTGGACGCGGTGCACCAGGGCCCACTCCAGCAGGCCGTCGGTGGCGATCAGCTCGTCGAAGGCCGCGTCGTCGATGAAGTGATAGTGGACGCCGTCGACCTCGCTGGGCCGGGGCGGACGGGTGGTCACCGAGACCGACACCCATACCTGCGGGCAGCGGTCGCGCAAGGCCGCGACGACCGATCCCTTCCCTACCGCGGTAGGGCCGCAGACGATGGTGACGTCACCGATCACCGATCACCGAACTCCGCCTTGAGCCCGGCCACCTGGTGGCGGCCGAGGCCGCGGATCCGGCGGTTCGGCGCGATGTCGAGCTTCTCCATCACCACGGAGGCCCGCTTCTCCCCCACGCGCGGCAGCGCCTTGAGCAGGTCGACGACCTTGACGTGGGCGAGGATGTCGTCACCCGCGGCGGCCTCCAGCGCCTCGCTGAGGCTGAGCTTGCCCGAGCGCAGGTTGTTCTTCAGATCGGCACGGGCACGGCGAGCCGCGGTCGCGGCGGCGCGAGCGGCCTGGAGTTGCTCGGTGGTGAGCTGTGGAATGGTCACAAGATTCTCCGGCAGACGAAATAACTGGCTGACGTCGCCAATCTAGCGTGCAACAAGGTGGTTCGCAGGAAATTGGAGCAGATTCCGGGGGTTCTCAGCAGGCGTTCAGCCAAGCAGTGCGTCGACCTTGCCGCGCAACGCCTGCGGATCGGGCCCGGCGGCGATCACACCGCGTCCGACCACGGCGAGCACCTGGTCGACCGCCTCGCCGAAGATGGACGGCAGGTCCTCCATGCGTCCGCCCTGGAAGCCGATGCCGGGCACCAGGATGGAGCCGTTGAAGTCGGCCAGGTCGCAGCCCAGCGTCTTGTGGGTGCCGCCCACCACCAGGCCCACGGCCTTCTGGCGCGATTCCCGGTTCACCTCGGTGGCGGCGTCGATGATCGACTGCACCACCGAGCCCTCGCCGTCCTGGGTGAGCGAGAGCTGGACGTCGCCGCCCTCGGGGTTGGAGGTGCGGGCCAGCACGTAGACCCCGCGCTCGTTGCGGTGGGCAAGGTCGATGGCAGGTTGCAGCGAGCCGAAGCCGAGGTAGGGCGAGATGGTGATGGCGTCGGCCGACAGCGGGGCGCCGTCGGAGAGGTAGGCCTCGGCGTAGGCCGACATGGTCGAGCCGATGTCGCCGCGCTTCACGTCCAGGATGCCCAGCGCGGAGCTCTCCCTGATGTCGGCCAGCACCCGCTCCAGGACGGCGATGCCGGCCGAGCCGTAGACCTCGAAGAAGGCCGACTGCGGCTTGAACGCCGTGACCCGGTCGGAGAGCGTTGCCACCAGGTGACGACTGAACTTCTCCACGCCGGCCGGATCCGCCGACAGCCCCCAGGCGGTCAGGATGGACGGGTGCGGGTCGATCCCGACGCACAACGGACCGCGATCGGAGACGATCTCGCGCAACCGACGCCAGTAGGTCGTCACCTGGGGTACCTCCTTGTGTCCGCGGCGTTGATCGCTGCGATCAACCCCGGCCCGTGGTAGATGAAGCCAGTGTAGAGCTGGACGAGCGCCGCGCCAGCGTCGAACATGCGCCGCGCGTCGTCCGCGGTCATGATGCCGCCCGCGCCGATCACCGGCAGCCGGGTCTGCTCGGCCACGTAGCGGACGACCTCGAGCGCCCGGACGGTGAGCGGCGCGCCGGACAGCCCGCCGGCCTGGTGCGAGACCTCGTGATCGGAGGACGCCAGCCCGTCGCGGCTCAGCGTGGTGTTCGTGGCGATCATCCCGGCGATCCCGGCTGCTTCACAGGCGGCCAGCACCTCGTCGATCTGCTCCCAGCTCAGGTCGGGGGCGATCTTGACGAAGATCGGGACGGGTTCCACCTGAAGCTCTGCGGCACGCGCGACCAGTGCGGTGGTCAGCTCGGCCAGCGCGCCGCCGTCCTGCAGGGTGCGCAGGTTGGGGGTGTTGGGGCTGGAGACGTTGATGGCGACGTAGTCGGCGTGCGGGGCGACGGCCTCCAGGCTGGTCAGGTAGTCGGCGACGGCGTCCTCGACCGCGACCAGCTTGGTCTTGCCGATGGAGACGCCGATCGGGATGCCCGCTCCCCCGTTGCCGCGCACGATCCCGGCGTCGGCGAGGGTTTGGGCCAGGGCGGCGGCGCCGTGGTTGTTGAAGCCCATCCGGTTGATCAGGGCGCGGCTGTCGCGCAGCCGGAAGACCCGCGGCCGGTCGTTGCCGGGCTGCGCCTGGGCGGTGACCGTCCCGACCTCGGCGAAGCCGAAGCCGAGCGAGGCCCAGGCTCGGGCGGCCAGACCGTCCTTGTCCATGCCGGCGGCCAGGCCCACCCGGTTCGGGAAGCGGACGCCGGCCACCTCGGCAGGCATCCCGGAGCTGGACGAGACCAGGTCGACCAGCCCCCGCAGCAGGGGCGCGTCGCCCACCGCGGCGAGGATGCCGATCAGCTGCTCGTGGATCGCTTCGGGGTCGCCGCCGTGGCTGGCGAAGAGCACCGGACGCAGCAGTCCGGCGTAGCCGCCTTCCAGCAGTTCGGCCGGCAGTCCCATCTCAGCCGCGCAGCTCGGCGGTCACCGCTTCGCTCCACGACTGCAGCGAGCGGACGCCGATCTCGCGACGCTGCAGCGCCTCGATCCCCTGCACGCAGGCCGACAGGCCCTGCACGGTGGTCACGCAGGGCACGTCGGCCAGGATCGCCGCGGAGCGGATCTCCCAGCCGTCGCGGCGCGGCGAGCCGTCCCGGGACTGGCCGTGCGGGGTGTTGAAGATGAGGTCCACGTCACCGGCCACGATGGCGTCCACGATGGTCGGCTCCCCGTTTGGGCCGCGGCCCTGGGAGTGCTTGCGGATCACCGTCACCGCGACGTCATTGCGCCGCAGCACCTGCGCGGTGCCCTCGGTGGCCAGCACGGTGAAGCCCATGTCGGCCAGCTTCTTGATCGGGAAGATGGCGTGCCGCTTGTCCCGGTTGGCGACCGAGACGAAGACCGTCCCGGAGGTCGGCACCTCGCCGTAGGAGGCCGCCTGGCTCTTGGCGAAGGCCGCGCCGAAGCTGGCGTCCAGGCCCATCACCTCGCCGGTCGACTTCATCTCCGGGCCGAGCAGGGTGTCCACCCAGCTGCCGTCGCTGGTGCGGAACCGGTTGAACGGCATCACGGCCTCCTTCACCGCGATCGGCGCCGCCTCGATGATGGCGGTGCCGTCGGTCCCCGAACGCAGCAGCCCGGCCGCCCGCAGGTCGGCGATCGACTCCCCCAGCGAGATCCGCGCCGCGGCCTTGGCCAGCGGCGTGGCGGTCGCCTTGGAGACGAACGGGACGGTACGCGAGGCCCGCGGATTCGCTTCCAGGACGTAGAGCAGGTCGCCGAGCAGCGCGAACTGGATGTTCAGCAGGCCGCGCACCCCGACGCCGGCGGCGATCTTGGTGGTGGCGTCGCGGATGACGTCCATGACCTCGCTGCCCAGGGTGAGCGGCGGCAGCGCGCAGGCGGAGTCGCCCGAATGGATGCCGGCCTCCTCGATGTGCTCCATCACGCCGCCCAGGTACAGCTCGACGCCGTCGTAGAGGGCGTCCACGTCGATCTCGATGGCGTCGTCCAGGAAACGGTCGACCAGCACCGGGTGGGCCGGGGTGATGTCGGTGGCCCGCTCGATGTAGGAGGCCAGCGAGGCATCGTCGTAGACGATCTCCATGCCCCGTCCGCCCAGCACGTAGGAGGGCCGTACCAGCACCGGGTAGCCGATCGAGTGGGCGATGCCGAGCGCCTGCGCGGAGGATTCGGCCATCCCGTAGGCGGGGGCGGTGAGCCCGGCCTCGGCCAGCAGCCGGCCGAAGGCGCCACGCTCCTCGGCGAGGTTGATCGCCTCCGGGGAGGTGCCCAGGATCGGCACCCCGGCGTCCTTCAGCGCCTGGGCGAGCTTCAGCGGGGTCTGCCCGCCCAGCTGCACCAGGACGCCGGCGACCGGCCCGGCCTGCCGTTCGGCGTGGACGATCTCGAGGACATCCTCGAGGGTGAGCGGCTCGAAGTAGAGCCGGTCGGCGGTGTCGTAGTCGGTGGAGACGGTCTCCGGGTTGCAGTTGACCATGATGGTCTCGTAGCCGATCTCCCGCAGCGCCAGGGTGGCGTGCACACAGGAGTAGTCGAACTCGATGCCCTGGCCGATCCGGTTCGGGCCGCTGCCGAGGATGATCACCGCCGGCCTGGTGCGCGGCTCGACCTCGGTCTCCTCGTCATAGCTGGAGTAGTGGTAGGGCGTGCGGGCGGCGAACTCGGCCGCGCAGGTGTCGACGGTCTTGTAGACCGGCCGGACGCCGAGCGCCCAGCGCAGCCCGCGGACGACGTCCGGGGAGAGGTTGCGCAGCCGCCCGATCTGGCCGTCGGAGATGCCATGCCGCTTGGCCAGCCGCAGCAGCGGCTCGGTCAGCGCGTCCGCGTCACGCACCTGGACGGCCACGTCGTGGATCAGCAGGATCTCGTCCAGGAACCACGGGTCGATCTTGGTCGCTTCGTGCACCTGCTCGACGGTCGCGCCGAGCCGGAAGGCGTTCATGACCAGCTTCAGCCGGCCGTCATGCGGACGGGAGGCCGCCACCAGGACTTCGTCCAGGGTCTGGGGGATCTCGCCGGTCAGGTCGAAACCGGCCTTGGCGTCCTCCAGGGAGCGCAGCGCCTTGCCGAGCGCCTCGGTGAAGTTGCGGCCGATCGCCATCGCCTCGCCCACGCTCTTCATGTGGGTCGACAGGGTCGAATCGGCGGTCGGGAACTTCTCGAAGGCGAACCGGGGCACCTTCACCACCACGTAGTCGAGGGTGGGCTCGAAGGAGGCCGGGGTCTGCTCGGTGATGTCATTGGGGATCTCGTCCAGGGTGTAGCCGACCGCCACCTTGGCGGCGATCTTGGCGATCGGGAAGCCGGTCGCCTTCGAGGCCAGCGCGGACGAGCGGGAGACCCGCGGGTTCATCTCGATCACGATCATCCGCCCGTTCTCCGGGTGGATCGCGAACTGGATGTTGCAGCCGCCGGTGTCGACCCCGACCGCGCGGATCACCGCGATGCCGACGTCGCGCAGGTTCTGGTACTCCCGGTCGGTCAGCGTCATGGCGGGTGCGACGGTGATCGAGTCGCCGGTGTGGACGCCCATCGGGTCGAGGTTCTCGATCGAGCAGACCACCACCACGTTGTCGGCCTTGTCGCGCATGACCTCGAGCTCGTACTCCTTCCAGCCGAGCACGGACTCCTCGATCAGCACCTCGGTGACCGGGGACGCCGCCAGCCCGGTGCCGGCGATCCGGCGCAGCTCGTCCTCGTCGTGGGCGAAGCCGGAGCCGACCCCGCCCATGGTGAAGGAGGGCCGCACCACGACCGGGTAGCCGAGCTCGTTCGCGGTGGCGACGACCTCGTCGAGGGTGTGGCAGATGGCTGACCGCGCCACCTCGGCGTGGACGCCGGGGACGTCCAGGCCGAGCACGATCTCCTTGAACTTCTCGCGATCCTCGCCGGCCTGGATGGCGTCCACCGAGGCGCCGATCAGCTCGACGCCATACTTCGCCAGCACCCCGGATTCGTGCAGCGCGACCGCCGCGTTCAGCGCGGTCTGGCCGCCCAGGGTGGCCAGCAGAGCGTCCGGACGCTCGGCGGCGATCACCTTCTCCAGGTAGTCGGGCTGGATCGGCTCGACGTAGGTGGCGTCGGCGAACTCGGGGTCGGTCATGATCGTGGCCGGGTTGGAGTTCACCAGGATGACCCGGAAGCCCTCCTCGCGCAGCACCCGGCAGGCCTGCGTCCCGGAGTAGTCGAACTCGCAGGCCTGGCCGATCACGATCGGCCCGGAGCCGATCACCAGGATGGACGAGATGTCGGTACGGCGCGGCATCAGAGAACCTCTCCCTGGGAAGCGGACGATTCCTGAGCGACCCCCGACGATCCCTGAGCTTGTCGAAGGGTCATCACCTCGATGAACCGGTCGAACAGGTAGGCCGAGTCGTGCGGCCCGGCCGCCGCCTCGGGGTGGTACTGGACGGAGAAGCTCAGCAGGTCACCGGCCGGCGAGCGCAGTTCCAGGCCCTCCACCACGTCGTCGTTCAGGCAGACGTGGGAGACCTTCGCCTCACCCCAGGGGGTGGTGGTGCTGCCGGTCAGCGGGGCGTCCACCGCGAAGCCGTGGTTCTGCGCGGTGATCTCGACCTTGCGGGTGGCCAGATCCATCACCGGCTGGTTGATGCCGCGGTGGCCGTACTTCAGCTTGTAGGTGCCGAAGCCCAGCGCCCGTCCGAAGATCTGGTTGCCGAAACAGATGCCGAAGTAGGGCAGACCGGCGTCCAGCACCTGCCGCAGCAGCGCGATGGCGCTCTCGGCGGCCGCCGGGTCGCCGGGGCCGTTGGAGAAGAAGACCCCGTCCGGCTCCAGGGCTTGGATCTGCTCGACGGTGGCGTGGGCGGGCAGCAGGTGCACCTCGATGCCGCGCTCGGCCATCCGCTGCGGGGACATGTCCTTGATGCCCAGATCGATCGCGGCGACCGTGAACTTCTTCTCCCCCACCGCGGGGATCAGCCGGGGCTCGGCGGTGGTGACATCGGCCACCAGGTTCGCGCCGGCCATCGGCGGGGTCTCCAGCACCCGGGCGAGCAGCCTGGCAGGGTCGAGTTCGACGGTGGAGATGCCCACCCGCATGGCGCCGCGTTCGCGCAGGTGCCGGGTGAGCGCGCGGGTGTCGACCTCGGCGATGCCGACGACACCCTGGGCGCGGAGTTCGTCGTCCAGGGAGCGGTTGGAGCGCCAGTTGGAGCGCACCCGGGAGAGGTCGCGCACCACGTAGCCGGCCACCCAGATGCGGCTGGATTCGTCATCCTCGTCGTTCCAGCCGGTATTGCCGATGTGCGGCGCGGTGGCGATCACCACCTGCCGGTGGTAGCTCGGATCGGTCAGCGTCTCCTGGTAACCCGACATGGCGGTGGAGAAGACCGCCTCCCCGAAGGCCTCACCGGCGGCGCCGAAGGAGAGGCCGCGGAAAGCCCGTCCGTCCTCCAGAACCAGGAGTGCTTCGATCTGAGGGCGCGCGTGCAGACTGCTTGGCATGGACTTCCTTCGAACCGGCCGGGATGGTCCATCGGGACCTAGGTGACCCTACCAAACCTGGCCGGTCGCCGAGCGCACGGCCCACCTCCCGGCGGGCCGATCGCCCGACCCGGGACGGCTAGACTGCCGGGCATGTCCACCGCCACCGCCCCGGCTCGCGCCCGACTGCGCGTCTGGCTGATCGCCGTCCTCGCGGTGGCGGCCGGGCTCGGCCTGATCGCCGGGCTGGGCGGCTTCGACCGACGTCAGGCGCCGTCGCTGACCGCCGAGCCGGGGGCGGAGATCGACGCCGGCAATCTGGTCTTCACCTTCGAGTCCGCGACCGTGCAGTTCCTGACCACGGCATCCACCGGCGCCTGGCGGGTGGTGGTGTCGGGAACCGTCCGGAACCCGCACGACCGCACTCTGCAGCCGCTGATCGGCGACTTCGGAAACCTCGCCGGCATCGACCGCTCGGTCTCCCCCGCTGAGGTGGTGGTCGACTGGGCGCCGCTGCTGGGCCCGGTCAACGAAGGCGCCACCTACAGCCAGCGCCGGACCGTGCCGCCCGACAACCGTCCCGTCGAGTTCCGGGCGACCTTCCGGTTCGACGAGTTCACTCCCACGGAGACCTTCGAGGTGGGAGTGACGCCGATGGAGTACAGCGTCACGGTCATCCTCGGTCTGCACGACGAGAAGCAGTGGAACCCCGACTCGTTCGCGCGGCCGACCTCGGTGAAGGTGCCGCTCACCCGGCTGCCCGACGCGGAGTACTGAGGCGGACGGCTACTGGGGCTTCACCTCACCGGCCAGGACGAGAGTGCCCTCGTTGCCCCAGATCTGGATCCCCCGGATCTCCGCCACCGCCGTGGCCGGAACCTCGAAGAACTTCAGCACCTTGCCCTCCGAGCCGTCGCAGTACGGCTGGAAGCCCCAGTCGTCCACCGAGGCGGTCTGGTCGATCACCCATTTCCGGTCGTCGCCGAGCAGGGTGACGTTGCAGTAGACCTCGGTGCCCGGCTCGCCGGAGTAGTCGAACCGCACCGCGACCCAGGCCGCCCCCGGCAGCGGCGACTTCGCCTTGCCGTAGTCCGGGATCACGTCGATGGTGGTCATGCCCTTCAGCACGAAGTCGCCACCGGGAGTGCTGCCGGTCTCCCCCTCGGCCACCGGCTCGGGATCGCCCCGGAAGGGCACGGTGGCCCGGGCGAGCCACAGCAGGCTGAACAGCAGGGCGAGCGTCAGCCCCGTGCCGAGCACCAGCCAGCCGCGATCGAGGAAGCGTCCGGTTCTCATGGCACCGACCTCGTCCCGTACCGCTCGTAGCTCACCTGCGGCTGGGCGGCAGGCGCCGAAAGCCTCACCTCGCCGCGCAGGTTGCCCAGTTGCAGCGAGCCGGCGGGCCTCAGTTCCAGCACCAGTTCGCCGGCCAGATCCTCGGGCGCGAGCTCAAAGACGACATCCTGGTCGGTGGCGAAGCCGGGCTGGGTGTTCAGCGAGACCGAGCCCGACCAGGGGTCGTAGTACCGGTCGCCAGCACGCAGCCCGACGAAGAAGGTGGTTCCGCCGCGCTCTTCGAAGACCCTCACCGGCACCACCAGGAAGGTCCGCTCGGTCGGTTCCGCGCTGCCGTGGGCGTCGACCAGTTCCAACCCGGCGCGCGGCTCGCCGACGGTGACCTCGGCGGTGAACATCGTCATCGGCGCATCGACCTTGCCGTTGACGACCCGGACGTCCTCGCGCGAGTTCAGCGCCAGGCTGGAGAGCGCCAGCGCGCCGCACAGCCCCACCACGGTCAGCGCCTCCCCCCACCGCGGGCGCCGGGGAGTCGCGCCGGCCGTCATCGCCTCACTCACCCGGGCGACCGTGACGCCGAGCAGCGCCAGGCGGAGCGCCAGAACGAAGACCATCGGCAGCAGGTCGTAGAAGGGCATGGTCAGCACGGCGGCGTCGTCCAGCTGAGGACCGATCAGCAGATCCACGCCGCTGGCGACCAGCTCGCCGAGCCAATCGATGGCGGTGAAGGCCAGGACGAAGCCGCCCAACAGGGCGACTCCGCTGCCTGCCAGGAAGCGGACGGCATGCCACAACGGCAGAAACTTGTCGTCGAGGTCGCCGGTGAAGAAGCCATTGGCGACCTTGCCCAGGGTGGCGGCACGGTCTCCCCGCGCCTGCTCGAGCAACTCCGCGGAGGTGCCGATCCGGATGCCGGCCACCACCACGGTCAGCGCGAGCCAGGCCAGCGGCTGGGTGAGCACGTCCCACAGCGCCGGCCAGGCGTTGTCCACCAGGAACTCCCAGGCGGCCAGCCAGAACCCGTCCAGCCGGATCCAGCCGAACAGGGCGCCGTGGACCGTCTCCCACCAGGCCGCCAGCTGCCGTTCGTCCAGCCAGAGCAGGATCTGCTCGAAGACCCGGAAGGCGCTGAGCAGCACGAGGAGCAGGCCGGACGCCTCGGCGAACGCGCCCAGCAGGCCGATCCAGGGCCGGTCGCTGCGTCCGGCCAGCCAGTCCAGCCCGCGGCGCAGCAGGTACAACCCCACCGCGACGCCGATCACCAGGGCCAGGGTCGTCGTGGACTTGATCGGGTTGAGCTGCGAGAGGAACTCCAGACCGCCGAAGCCGCCGTAGCGGCCGGCCAGCGCCAGCACGACGTCGCGGGCGTAATCGTCGACGAAGCCGAAGGCGGCGTAGATCGCCAGGAAGGGCAGGATGGTCTGGGCCACCAGGCGCACCGAATTGCCGGACGGGGGCAGCTCCGCGGAGCTCTCGCCGTCCAGTGCGACGCCGGTGTGCTCCAGCACCACGCGCAGCGCGATCACCATCGCCGCCAGCTGAACGACCGCTCCGAAGGCGAGGCCGAAGATCACCAGCCAGGGCCACTGGTAGGCCAGTTCCGTGCCCAATAGCACCGACCCGTAGTAGCCCACCCAGCCGACCAGCATCAGGCCCAGCAGCCACGGCGCCAGCCGCCACCAGGTGAGGCCGGTCCGCCGCAGCAGACCGGTGAACTCGTCCCCGACGCCGCGCAGGGTGGCCACGACCACGCGGGCTACTCCTGCCGCTCGGCGATCGCGCGCAGGACGCCGTTGAGGAAGCCGGGCGAATCGTCGGTGGAGAGCTCCTCGGCCAGGGCCACGCTCTCGGCCACCGCGACCGGGGGCGAGACGTCGGTGTGGACGAGCTCGTAGGCGGCGATCCGGGCCAGGTTCCGGTCCACCCGGGGCATCCGCTGCAGCGTCCAGCCGGCGCTCAGGTGAGTGGCGATCAGCCGATCGAGGGAGGCCAGGTTGGCCACCACCCCTTCGACGAGTTCACTGGTGAACGGACGTACCGGCGGCTCGTCGAGGTCGACGTGGGCGGCCAGGACGGCAAGCGGGTCGGCCTGTCGCAGATCGGCCTCGAACAGGATGTCGAGGGCGCGCTTGCGGGCCTTGGTCCGTGACGAGGCCCGCTTGGCGGCGGGAGCCGCCATCTAGACCCGACCCAGGTAGTTGCCCTCACGGGTGTCGACCTTGACCCGGTCGCCGGTGTTGATGAACAGCGGCACCTGGATCTGCCGTCCGGTCTCCACGGTGGCGGGCTTGGTGCCGCCGGTGGAGCGGTCGCCCTGCAGGCCCGGCTCGGTGTAGGTGATCTCCAGCTCGACCGAGGCCGGCAGGTCGATGTACAGCGGGTTGCCCTCGTGCAGCGCGACGGTGGCCAGCGCGTTCTCGAGCAGGAAGTCCTTGGCGTCGCCGACGGTCGCCTCGGTGAGGTTCAGCTGGTCGTAGGTGCTGGTGTCCATGAAGACGTAGCTCTCGCCGTCGTGGTACAGGTACTGCATCTCGCGACGGTCGACGTTGGCGGTGTCCACCTTGGTGTCGGAGTTGAAGGTGCGGTCGACCACCTTGCCGCTCAGCACGTGCTTGAGCTTGGTGCGCACGACCGTGTTGCCCTTGCCCGGCTTGTGGTGCTGGAACCAGATCACGCTCCACAGCTGACCGTCCAGGTCGAGCACCATGCCATTCTTCAGATCGTTGGTGGAGACCACGCGCTTCCGCTCCTCGTTCGCTTACGTTCGACGAGTCAGTTTAGGCGAGCCCCCGGGGGCAGCGCACATTGGGCCTCCGCGGAGGAACGCTGGTCAATGCACGGCTGACCCCAAACGATCCCTGAACTGGTCGAAGGCTCGTTGCGGCGGCCCGTATCACGACCCTTTCGAC
Organism: Propionicimonas sp.; assembly: GCA_027492575.1. Classification (GTDB taxonomy): domain Bacteria; phylum Actinomycetota; class Actinomycetes; order Propionibacteriales; family Propionibacteriaceae; genus Propionicimonas. Next base: position 18,491 of record JAPUEM010000010.1, on the reverse strand, counting down.
AGGCTCAGGGATCGTCAGGAGATGGCCTGGTAGGCCGCGGCCATGATCTCCTCGGGGGGATCGGCGAGGATCGCCGGGGTGCCCAGCCCGTGCAGCACCACGAAGCGGACGCTGTTGCCGCGCGCCTTCTTGTCCAGGCTCATCGCCTCGCGCAGGGCCGGCCAGGCCTCGGCGTCGTAGCTCACCGGCAGCCCGGCGGTGGCCAGGACGTCGCGATGCCGGGCCACCAGGTCGGCATCGATCAGCCCCACTCGGTGCGCCAGTTCGGCGACGTAGACCATGCCGGTGCTGATCGCCTCGCCGTGCCGGCCGGCGTACCGCTGGTGGCGTTCGATGGCGTGGCCCAGGGTGTGGCCGTAGTTCAGCGCCTCGCGTCCGACATCGGTGCCGTCGCCGGTGCGCTCGCGCAGATCGGCGGTGACCACCCGGGCCTTGACCGCCACCGCGCGCCGGATCAGCTCGGCCTGCAGCTCGGACGGCGTGAGCGCCTCGGCCGGGGCCGCCTCGAAGTCGGTCAGGATCTGCGGGTCGGCGATGAAGCCGCACTTCAGCACCTCGGCGAAACCGGCGCGCAGCTCCGCCTCGGGCAGGGTGCACAGGTATTCCAGGTCGCCCAGCACGGTGAACGGCTCGTAGAAGGCGCCCACCAGGTTCTTGCCGGCGGCCAGATTGATGCCGGTCTTGCCGCCAACGGCGGCGTCCACCATGGCCAGGACGGTGGTGGGCATGGCGATGTACCGGACGCCGCGCAGCCAGGTGGCGGCGACGAAGCCGGCCAGATCGGTGGTGGCTCCACCGCCCAGGCCGACCACTGCGTCGGAGCGGGTGAAGCCGGCCTGCGCCAACACCTCCCAGCAGTGGGTGAGGACGGCCGGGGCCTTGGCCTGTTCGGAGTCGGGCACCGGAATCAGGGTGACCTGCTCCTCCAGACCCGCCTTGACCTGCTCGGCCAGGGCAGTGAGGCCCGGCGGATGGATGATCGCCACCCGCTTCACGCCGTCGAGAAAGAACGGCAGCAGCGAGGAGACATCGTGGTCGATCAGCACCTGATAGGGCTGTTCGGCGCAGACGTCGATCGGATCCCAGGCGGTCATCGGACTCCTTCCCAGGCCTGCTCCACCCGGTCGGCTGTCGCTGTCAGGTCGAGCCGATCGGTGTCGAGCCGCAATGTGGCGACTTCTTCATACCAGGGTTCACGTTCCCGTAACAGTGCGTCCACCTGTTGCCGCAGCAGACTCAGCGTGTCCATGCCCAGACTGGCCATGCCGAGCCGCCTGGTCAGCTGGGTGGACGAGACCCGCAACCACAGGACGGTGCGGAGCTTGAGTTCCGCGCAAAGCGCTGGATCTTCGACCGCCCGGCTGCCCAGGGCGACGATGCCAGGGACGGCCAGCGCCTGCCGGCAGACCTCGCGCTCGACCTCCTGCACCTCCTCGCCGGGCAGACTGGCGGCCGCCTCCGGCAGGCTCAGCCCGAGCCGCTGCTCGGTCAGTTCGTCGGTGTCGGTGAACGGGACGCCCAGCCGTTCGGCGACCAGCCGTCCGACGCTGGTCTTGCCCGACGCCGGAGCACCGACCAGGATCAGCTGCTCCGCGCTCACCAGAGCCGCTTGTCGGCCAGCCGCGCCAGGTAGCCGTCCAGGTTGCGCCGGGTCTCGGCCAGCGAATCGCCGCCGAACTTCTCCAGCATCACCTCGGCCAGCACCAGGGCGACCATCGCCTCGGCCACCACGCCGGCCGCCGGCACCGCGCAGACGTCGGAACGCTGGTGGTGGGCGGCCGCGGCCTCACCGGTGGTGACGTCGACCGTCCGCAGCGCCCGCGGGACGGTGGCGATCGGCTTCATCGCCGCGCGGACCCGCAGCACCTCGCCGTTGCTCATGCCGCCCTCGGTGCCGCCGGAGCGGTTCGACACCCGGGCGATCCGACCGTCGCCGGGCACCATCTCGTCGTGGGCCAGCGAACCGCGGGTGGCGGCCAGCGCGAAGCCGTCGCCCACCTCGACCCCCTTGATCGCCTGAATGCCCATCAGCGCTCCGGCCAGGCGCGCGTCCAGCCGGCGATCGCCCTGGACGTGGGAGCCCAGGCCCGGCGGCAGCCCGTAGGCCAGCACCTCGACCACGCCGCCGAGGGTGTCGCCCTCTTTGCGGGCGGCCTCCACCTCGGCCTGCATGGCCAGGCTGGTGACCTGGTCGAAGCAGCGCACCGGGTCGGCGTCGATCGCGGCCAGGTCGTCCGGGCCGGGCAGGTCGGTGGACGAGGCCGCCACCCCGCCCAGGGATGCGACGTGGCTGAGCACGCGGATGCCCGCGACCTGCTCGAGGAAGTTGGCGGCGACCCGGCCGAGCGCCACCCGGGCCGCGGTCTCCCGGGCCGACGCGCGCTCAAGGATCGGACGGGCCTCGTCCCAGTCGTATTTCTGCATGCCGGCCAGATCGGCGTGGCCGGGCCGCGGACGGGTCAGCGCCGCGTTGCGGGCCAGCGCCTCGAGCTCCTCGGCGGGCACCGGGTCGGGGGCCATCACCGTCTCCCACTTGGGCCACTCGGTGTTGCCGATCAGGATCGCCACCGGCGAGCCGAGGGTCTCGCCGTGCCGGACGCCGGCCAGCAGGGTGACCTCGTCCGCCTCGAACTTCATCCGGGCGCCGCGGCCCAGGCCGAGCCGGCGGCGGGCCAGCGCGGCCGCGACCTCGTCGGTGGTCACCGTGACATGGGCGGGAATGCCCTCGATCGTGGCCACCAGGGCGCGGCCGTGAGATTCCCCGGCGGTGAGGTAACGCAACATGGCGGTCAGTCTGTCACCAATCGACCGGCTTTCCCGACCGCGGTCACACGGCGGCGAGGCTCACACCTGGCACAGCTTGCGGTTCTCCTCGCTCTCGGCGCACCAGGCCTGGAACTTCGCCTTTCCCTTCAGGAAGTCGCCGTACTCCGCATAGAACTCGGTCTCGCCGGTCTGCAGGTTGGTTGTCACGAAGTAGAGCCACTTGCCCTTCGCGGGGTTGACCGCGGCCTCCAGGGCCGCCTTGCCGGGCGAGTTGATCGGGGTCGGCGGCAGGCCCTTGTTGACCCGGGTGTTGTAGGGGGAGTCGAGGTTCAGGTCCGTCTTCTCCAGGCCGGCCTTCCACGAGGCGTAGATCGCCGTCGAGTCCATGCCGAGCTTCTCGCCCTTCTTGAGACGGTTGTAGATCACCCGGGCGACCTTGGGGCGGTCCTCGTCGCGGAAGACCTCTTTCTCGATGATGCTGGCGACGACCATGGCCTGGTAAGGGGTGATGCCCAGCTTCTTGGCCTTGCCTTCGAGGTCGATGGTCTTGGCGACCTTGGCGAACTGCTTGGTGGTCAGCTTGACCACGGCGTCCGCCGAGGGCGAGTTCGGCAACTCGTAGGTGTCGGGGAAGAGGAAGCCCTCGGCCCCCTTCTTCGCCCACTTCGGCAGACCCATTTTCTTCCAGTTCTTCAGGGTCGCGTTCAGCTTCTCCGCGGGGACGCCCGACGCCTTCGACATCTGCGAGACGACGACATCCTGCCGCTGCCCTTCGGTGATGGTCATCCAGTCGCGGATCATGTTGCCCTTGTCGAGCAGCATCGACAGTGCCAGCTTGGCCGGCAGTTGGGTCTTCAGCTTGTAGCGTCCGGCCTGGATGTTCTTCGAGTCGGCATTCGCCGCGGCCTCGCGGTCGAAGGCCTTGGCGGTCTTGATCACGTCGTGCTGCACCAGGATGTCGGCGATCTGGGAGAGGGTCGTCCCCTTGGCGATGGCGACTTCGACCGGGTCGACCCCCTGGCCCTCATAGTCCTCGACGGTGCGGAACTCCGTCCATGCCTTCTGGATCTGGGTGGCCGCGAAACCCACGCCACCGACCAGGACGCCGACGCTCAGCAGGACGGCGAAGGCACTGCGGAAGCGCAGCCAGACCTCCTTGCCGCTGATCCGGCCGGTCTCGGAATCACGGATGTTCCGGGTCAACCAGGCCATCGTTCACCCTCCATCGCGGTTGCCTGGGGCAACCCTAGCCGACTGCATCAACCACATCTCAGCCACACTTCGCACGATTCGCCTCGCTCGCATCGCACCAGGTGTGCAATTCCTTGACGGCCTTCTGGTGCTCTTCATAGGTATTGGAGAACCGGGTCTCGCCGGTGTCGAGGTTCACCGCGACGAAGTACAGCCACTTGCCCTTGGCCGGCTCGACGGCAGCCTGCAGCGCAGCCTTGCCGGGTGAGGCGATCGGCCCCGGCGGCAGCCCCTTGTTCTTGTAGGTGTTGTAGGGGGATTCGCCGGCGCGATCCTCCGACGAGGTCCAGACGCTGCCGCGGCGTCCCGAGGCGTAGTGGACGGTGGAATCCATCTGCAGCGGCATGTCCTTGGCCAGCCGGTTGTAGATCACCCGCGCCACCTTGGGACGGTCCTCCGCCCGGTTCACCTCGCGCTCGACGATGCTGGCGACGGTCAGCGCCTCCAGCGGGGTCAGGTCGAGGGCGTCGGCCTTGGCCTCGAAGTCGAGATCCTCGACCACGTCGATGAACCGCCCGGTGGCCAGCTCGATCATCTTCACCGGATCGACCGGGTCGGGCAGTTCGTAGGTGTCGGGGAAGAGGAAGCCCTCCGGCGAATCCTGCGACCAGTCGGGCAGGTTCAGATCCGCCGGATCCCCCAGCAGGTCCTCGAAGTCCGCGGCGGGCAGGCCGCTGGCCTGGGCCATCGCCTCGACGTGGTCGGCCAGCCAGCCGCCCTCGCGCAGGGTGAAGGTGCTCCGCACGACGTTGGCCGGGTCGAGCAGCATGGCCACGGCCTCGCGGGCGGGGAGTTCGGTGCGCAGCCGGAACCGGCCGGCCGCGATGGTGGACGCCTGCGGCTCCTCCTGGACGGCCCGGACGAAGGCGGAGGTGGAGGCCACCACGCCCTCTTCGACGAGGATGGCGCCGATCCCGGTGATGCTGGTTCCCTTCGGGATGGTCACCACGACGGCCTCGCCGCCCGGACCGGGGAAGTCGGACGGGGCGAACCAGCCCTGCACCGCGTCGCGGGCGAACAGGAAGGCCAGTCCCCCGCCGCCGAAGATCACCGCCAGCGACACCACGAGCGCGATCCAGCCCTTGGCGCGCGCCGGCGGCCGGTCGTCGTCCTCGTCCGGTTCGATGGCTCGTCTGGCAGTCATACTGCTTCCCCTGGTGGTTCGCCGGTGGCCCGTTCCAGGGCCAGTGCACTCTCCAAGATAGCCACCGCCGCCGCCTGATCGATCACCCCACGCTGGCGGCGGGCGGATCGGCCGGCCTGGCCGAGCTGCCGGGAGGCGGCCGCGGTGGAAAGCCGTTCGTCCACCAGCCGGAGCGGCAGACCGGGCAACGCGGCGCTCAGCTCGGCCGCCGCCGCGCGGATGGTCGCCGCCGCGTGGGACTCGGTTCCGGCCAGCGTCCGCGGCAGGCCGAGGACGACTTCGATCGGCTCGTACTCGGCCACCAGCGCCTGGATGCGGGTCAGCGCACCCGGCCCGGCCGGCACCGTTTCCACCGGGTAGGCCAGGGTGCCGGCCGGGTCGCAGGCCGCCACCCCGATCCGGGCAGCGCCCCAGTCGATCCCGAGCCGGGTTCCGGGACGCATCAGGCTCGCAGCGCCGCTCGGAGGGCGTCGAGCGCGGCGGGCGCGCCGGAGGCGTCCGTCCCACCGCCCTGGGCCAGATCGTCACGGCCGCCGCCCCGTCCGCCCAGCGCGGGCGCGGCGACGCCCACCAGGGCGCCCGCCTTCACACCCAGGCCGCGAGCGGCCTCGGTGGCAGCCACGATCAGCGCTGGCTTTCCGGTCCCCGAGCCTGTCGAAGGGTCGCCACCGATCAACGCCACCACACCGGGTTCGCCGCCGAACCGGTCACGGACCGCGATGGCCAGCGTCCGCAGATCGTCGGCCGCCACGCCGGGCAAGGTCTGGGCGACCAGCCGGTAGCCGCCGACCGTCTCGGCCCCGGCGACCAGCGCCGGCACCTGCTCCAGCAGTTGCCGGCCGCGGATGGCGGCCAGTTCCTTCTCGGTCGACTTCAGCTGCGCGACCAGCTTGCTCACCCGGTCGGTCAGTTGATCGGGCTGCACCTTCAAGATGTCGGCCAACTCGGCGACCAGCGCCCGCTCGGCCGCCAGATGGTCGAAGGCATCCGCGTTGACGAAGGCCTCGACGCGCCGGATGCCGGAACCGACCGAGGCCTCGCCGAGCAGGCTGAGCAGCCCGATCTGCGAGGTGCGCTCGACGTGGGTGCCGCCGCACAGCTCGCGCGACCAGGGGCCGGCCAGCTCGACCATGCGGACGACCTCGCCGTACTTCTCGCCGAACATCGCCTGCGCGCCGAGTGAGCGCGCCTGGGCGAGCGGCATCTCGGTCGCGGTCACCTCGTAGTCGGCGCGGATCGCCTCGTTCGCGACCCCCTCCAGTTCCTGCTGCAGTTGCGCCGACAGCGCTTGCGGCGCGTTGAAGTCGAAGCGCAGGTAGCCCGGCTTGTTGTACGAGCCGGCCTGGTGGGTGGAATCGCCCAGCAGCTGCCGCAGCGCCGCGTTCACGATGTGGGTCGCGGTGTGCGCCTGGCAGGCCCGCGCCCGCGCGGCGGCGTCCACCGCGGCGACGACCGCCGCACCGGCCGCCAGTTCGCCGTCCTCGACCCGCACCTTGTGCACCACCAGCCCGGGGATCGGACGCTGCACGTCCAGCACCTCCAGGCTCAGCCCGGAGCCGGTGATCAGGCCGGAGTCGGCGTCCTGGCCGCCGGCCTCGGCGTAGAACGGGGTCTGGTCGAGCACGACCTCCACCACGTCGCCGGGACGGGCGACGTCGATCAGCCGGCCGTCCGCCACGATGCCGCGAACCTTCGCGTCCGTGGTCAGGTCGGTGAAGCCCAGGAAGGGAACCTCGCCGGCCGAGCGCAGCTCACGGTAGGCCTCGGACGAGGTCGCCCCGCCCTTCTTCGCCTTGGCGTCGGCCTTGGCCCGATCCTTCTGCTCCTGCATGAGCGCGCGGAAGCCCGCCTGGTCGACGGCCAGGCCCTGTTCGGCCGCCATCTCCAGGGTGAGGTCGATCGGGAAGCCGTAGGTGTCGTGCAGCTTGAAGGCGCTGTCGCCGCTCAGCGTGGTGGCGGACGCCGCCTTCGCCTCGGCAGCCGCCAGGTCGAAGATCTGGGTGCCTGAGGCCAGGGTGCGGCGGAAGGCCTCCTCCTCGCCGTAGGCGACCTGGCTGACCCGCGCCCACTGGGCGTCGATCTCGGGGTAGGACTCGACCATCCGGTCCCGGCTGACCGGCAGCAGTTCGGGCAGCACCGGATCGGTCACGCCCAGCAGCCGCATCGCCCGGATGGAGCGGCGCAGCAACCGGCGCAGCACGTAGCCACGCGCCTCGTTGCCGGGGGTGACGCCGTCGGTCATGAGCATCAGCGAGGAGCGGACGTGATCGGCGACCACCCGCATCCGGATGTCGTCGGCGGTGTTGGCGCCGTAGGTCTTCCCGGCCAGTTCGCCGGCCTTGGCCAGCACCGGGTAGACCTCGTCGATCTCGTACATGTTGTCGACGCCCTGCAGCAGGTACGCGATGCGTTCCAGGCCGGCGCCGGTGTCGATGTTCTTGCTGGGCAGCGGACGGGCGACATCGAAGTCGTCCTTGGCGCGGACGGCGGAGAGCTCCTCGGTCTGGAAGACCAGGTTCCAGATCTCCAGGAAGCGATCCTCGTCCGCCTCCGGGCCGCCGTCGGCGCCGAATTCCGGGCCGCGGTCGATGTAGATCTCCGAGCACGGCCCGCCCGGGCCGGGGATGCCCATGTGCCAGTAGTTGTCCTTCAGGCCGCGGCGCTGGATCCTGCCGGACGGGACGCCGACCTGCTGCCACAGGTCGATCGCCTCGTCGTCGTCGAGGTAGACGGTGACCCAGATCTTCTCCGGGTCGAAGCCGTAGCCGCCCTCGGCCTGGGCGCCGGTCACCAGATCCCAGGCGAACGAGATGGCGCCTTCCTTGAAGTAGTCGCCGAAGGAGAAGTTGCCGAGCATCTGGAAGAAAGTGCCGTGCCGGGTGGTCTTGCCCACCTCCTCGATGTCGAGGGTGCGGACGCACTTCTGCACGCTCGCGGCGCGCTTGAACGGGGGCTCCTCGGCGCCGGTGAAGTAGGGCTTGAAGGGCACCATGCCGGCGTTGACGAAGAGCAGGGTGGGGTCGTTGTAGACCAGGGGTGCCGAAGGCACCAGGACGTGGTCGCGCGCCGCGAAGAAGTCGAGAAAGCGGCGGCGCACCTCAGCGGTTTTCATGTGGGTGATTTCCTTGGTTCGAATGAGGCCGATGGTGGGAGGTTCTCCTGGAGCAGTGGGTTCACTGATCCAGGCCGAGAGCCTCCCGCAGCTCGGTCTCACGGGACGCCATGGCCTCGTTCATGGTGGAGATGAAGTCGCCGATCCAGGAACCGGCTTCGACCCGGGCATGGTCGACCTGCTCGGCCACGCCCTTGGGCGTGTAGCGGTGGTAGAGCTCCTTGCCCTTCACCACCACGAAGGCGGCGACGCCGACTCCGACGGCGAACCAGAACAGGCGCTTGCCCATCACTTGCCCTTCTTCTTGCCGGCCACGGCCTTGCGCACCCCGTAGGTGAAGGCGGCGGTCTTGATCAGCGGGCCGCCCAGGGTCGAGGAGAAGATCGTCGACAGCTGCGCGGCGTTCTCGCTGACCACGGTGGCGTGGGCGCTGACCTTGGCGACGTCCTCGGTGACCACGCTGAGCTTGGCGAGCTCGGTGTTGGTCGCGGTGACCGTCCCCTTGAGCTCCTGCAGGATCGGCACCGAGTTGTGGCCCAGGTCCCGCACTGCGAGGCGCACCTCCTCCAGCACCCGGCCCAGCTTGAGCAGCGGGACGGCGCAGAAGACCACCAGGGCTACCGCGGCCACCGCGGCGATCAGTCCGGCAATCTCACCAACGGACATGATTCCCTCACTCACTGGGACGGACGATTACGACGTGCAGCCTACGCGACCGGGCAGGCAGGTGCGACCGCCGGTCAGAGCGGGTCGACGCTGTTCTTGTCGCGCAGGTGCCGCCAGGCCATCGCGATCAGCGCGATCCGGAGGATCGCGAACAGCCAGGCCAGCGGTAGCGCGAAGCCGAACCAGAACATGATCTCCGGAACCATCACCGACAGGTTGAGGATCGCACCGCGACGCTGCCCCTGGTACAGCCACCATCCCGACAGCGCCGCGATGAGGGTGAGCACCAGGAAGCCCAGCAGCAGTTCGGCGATGATCACCGGATCCGTGCCCACCGTCCATGGGCCGGCGAAGGCCTGGAAGAGACTGCCGACCCAGGGCAGTTCCCCGGTCTGGAGTTCGGTGACGACGATCGGGACCACCGGTAACCCGAACATGGCCGCGTAAATCCAGGTGACGATGGCTGCGGCTCGAGCGGGTCTCATGAGGGGCCCCTTCCTCAGTCCCTCCCAGTGTCGCCTGGATCGAGCAGATGCTCAAGGGTTACGAGCCGTTCGGCGATCGCCGCCTCGTTGCCGTGGTCGGTGGGCTGGTAGTAGCGGGCGCCCTGGAGCTCGTCGGGCAGGTACTGCTGCGCGGCGACCCCGTGCGGATGGTCGTGGGCGTACTTGTAGCCCTTGCCGTGGCCCAGGCTCTTCGCGCCGGCGTAGTGGGCATCGCGCAGGTGCGGCGGGACCAGTCCGATCTTCCCGGCCCGGACGTCGGCCTGGGCGGCGTCGATCGCCTTGATCACCGCGTTCGACTTGGGCGCCATCGCGGCGGCGATGGTGGCGTGGGCCAGGGTGAGGCGTCCCTCGGGCATGCCGATCATGGCCACGGCCTCGGCGGCGGCCACCGCGGTCTGCAGGACGCTCGGCGCGGCCATGCCGATGTCTTCGCTGGCGAGGATGATCAGCCGGCGTGCGATGAACCGCGGATCCTCCCCCGCCTCGATCATCCGGGCCAGGTAGTGCAGCGCGGCCTGGACGTCGGAGCCCCGGACGCTCTTGATGAAGGCGCTGATGACGTCGTAGTGCTGGTCGCCGTCGCGGTCGTAGCGGACGGCCGCGCGGTCGACAGCCGCCGAGATGATCGCGGTGTCGATGGTCGCGACGCCGTGGGCGCGGGCGCCGGCGGCCGCCTCCTCCAGGTAGGTGAGCGCCCGGCGAGCATCCCCGCCGGCCAGCCGCAGCAGGGTGTCGCGGGCCTCCGGCTCCAGGGCGAACTCCCCCGCCAGGCCGCGTTCGTCGATCAGCGCGCGATCGATCAGGGTGCCGATGTCGTCGTCGGTCAGCGGCTTCAGGGTGAGCAGGAGCGACCGGGAGAGCAGCGGGGAGATCACCGAGAAGGACGGGTTCTCGGTGGTGGCGGCGACCAGGGTGACCAGCCGGTTCTCCACCGCCGGCAGCAGCACGTCCTGCTGGGTCTTGGAGAAGCGGTGCACCTCGTCCACGAAGAGGACGGTGCTGCGGCCACGGGCCAGTTCGCGGCGTGCGGTGTCGAGTTCGGCGCGCACCTCACGGACGCCGGCGGTGACCGCGGAGATCTCCACGAAGCGGCGGTCGGTGCGGTGTGAGACCACCGCGGCGACGGTGGTCTTCCCCACTCCCGGCGGGCCCCACAGGAAGACCGACATGGTGTCGCCGTCGGCCAGGCGGCGCAGCGGCGAACCCGGCGCGAGCAGGTGCTGCTGGCCGACGATCTCGTCCAGGGTGCGCGGGCGCATCCGCACCGCCAGCGGCAACTGGGCGTGATCGGCCGCCCCCAGCGAGCCGTGCCGGGCGGGTGGCTCGGCGGCAGGGGTGAGGTTGCCGAAAAGGTCCTCTTCCACGGCAGGAACGCTACACGACTTGCGTACGATCTGTTTTCGATATATCGTTGAGCTAACGACGAGGTTCTGTAGGAGGAATCATGAACTACTCAATGAGTGAAGAGCGGGGCCCACGCCCCGGCAAGGGTGGCCCGCATCGCAGCCACCGCGGCTTCGGCGGCCCCGGTTTCGGACCGGGCTTCGGCGGTTTCGGCCCCGGCTTCGGCCCGATGGGGCCCGGGGGTCCGGGCGGCCCCGGCCGGCGCGGCGGACGCAACCGTCGCGGTCAGGTGCGCGAATCGATCCTGGCCCTGCTGGTCGATCAGCCGCTCAACGGCTACCAGATGATGCAGGCGCTGAAGGAACGCACCGGCGGCATGTGGCGGCCCAGCCCGGGCGCGGTCTACCCCGCCCTGGCCCAGCTGGAGGACGAGGGGCTGATCGAGTCCTTCGACAACGACGGCCAGAAGGCCTTCCGGCTCACCGAAGCCGGGCACCAGGCGGCCGAGGGCATCGAGGCGCCCTGGGAGGCGGTCAACGCCCGCTTCCCCGGCGGCTCCCCCGATGCGATCCGCGCCCTGTGGCACGAGTTCGCCGGCCTGGCCGGCGCCGCCAAGGAGCTCTCCCGCACCGGTGACGCCGCTCACCTGGAAAGCGCCGCCGCGATCGTCGCGGACGCCCGCCGCCGGATCTACGGCCTGCTGGCCACCGACCCCGGCACCCCCAACGCCGACGACCTGCGGTAATGCCGCACACGCAACAATGCCCCGGGATCATTCCCGGGGCATTGTCGCGTCCGAGACCTGTGTGAGGTCACTGCCCCTTCGAGGCCAGCACGACGACGTCGGCGCCGTCCACCAGCCACGCGCGGGTGTGCCAGCCGTCCTGGGAGAACTCGACGTCGAGGGCGTCGGAGGTTCGCAGCGCGCCTTGCGGGACGTGGGATGCCAGCTCCTCCACCACCTCGACGGCCGCCGCGTCCTCGGTGGCGAGTTCCCGCAGCCGGGCCGCCGTGGCGGGCGTCACCGTGACCACGGCGTCGATCCAGTAGCTGGTCGGGCCGGGCACTCGTCCCGAACCGAGCTCCCCGGACATCCAGGCGGCCGAGACCGGCTGGTCGAGCGCGGCGAACCGCGAGGTCAGCGGCTCCAGATCGGTGCGCAACCGGCCGTCGCCGTTCTTCTCGGCAGTGGTGCTCATGGGACTCCTCGAAGGCTCGCTGAATGGAGAACAGGCGGACAGGCTCCCGATGACCGCCAGCGCCGCGAGGGACGCCGCCGCCCTGCGGAGAATCGAGCCGGTCATCGAGTCTTCACCTGCTCGCCCACCTGGGTGCTGGCCGGCGGGTGCCCCACCGGCCAACTGATGGTCTGGGTCATCGTCCCGTGGCTGTTGAAGGGCTGAGCCAGCCCGACCTCGGTGAAGCGCCCGTTGACGTCGTCCGGGGTGCCTGAAGCGATGTCCTGCTGGCCACGGTTGAAGTTGTAACGGTCTTCGGCGTGCACGGTGACCTCCATGGTGACGATGCCGTTCTCGACCGTCACGTTGGCACTGCTCCACTGCTGGTGGCCGCCGATCGCCTTCTGCCAGTTCTCGGTCTCCGGATAGTACGGATCGCTGGATTGGGCCGGCCCGGTGACCTGGAACTGGGTCTGGCCGGAAGATGCGACCAAGTCGTCGACGCCCTGCGCCGTCTGGGCGATCTGCCGGTCAACGGCGTTCCTGACGCCGGCGTCCTCGCTGTAGCCCTCGGCCAGGTCGTAGTCGAGATCCTCACCGGTGTTGTTCATGTAGTGCAGGTACATCCGGGCTCCGTCGTCCAGACCCAGCAACGGCGCCGCCTCGCCTTTCAGCCGCCACTTGGCGTACTCCAGCCGATCGGCGAGGGTCGGCTGCTGCGAGTTGTAGACGTAGTCCTCGTCCCACTCCAGCTCCGGCGGACGAGGCGGGCCGATCTGATAGCCGCCGGACGAGGTCGGCGCGTTCGGGTCGTCCGGGCTGGCCGGGAAGTCGTTGTCGCTCCCCCCGCGCATTCCCAGCAGCGCCGGCGTGAGGCCGGTCGCAGTCAACCCGACACCGCCGCCCGGGCCGGCCCCGCCGCCGCTGGCGAACTCCTGCTCATCGGCCTGGCGTCCCAGCTGGCCGCCGGCCTCGACCAGCCGTGCGGAAGCCTCGCGGAGCAGCCCGCTCAACCTGCCGTTCCACTGCTCGCGGAAGGCGTCGGCGTCCTGGCCGCGCCAGCCGGCCCGCTGGAGTTCGCCGGACAGCTGGGTGGAGGTTTCGACGAGCCGTTCGCCACCGCGGGTGAGGGTGCGGCCGAGTTCGCGCAGCGCGACGACATCCGCCCCGATCATGTTGGCCATGGCCCCAGTGTCACCTCCCCGGCACAGCTGCGGAATGGGGAGCCCTCCCCACCGCCTGGCGGTCAGGCCTTGACGACCGCATCCTGGCCGATCTCCGGCTTGGGCTTCGCATCCACACCGGCCTCGCGACGCTGCTGCGCCGTGATGGACGCCGGGGCCTCGGTCAGCGGGTCGAAGCCGCCGCCGGACTTCGGGAAGGCGATGACGTCCCGGATGGTGTCGAAGCCGCCCAGCAGCATGACGAGGCGGTCCAGGCCGAAGGCGATGCCGCCGTGCGGCGGGGCGCCGTAGCTGAAGGCATCCAGCAGGAAGCCGAACTTCTCGTTCGCCTCCTCCTGGCTGAGCCCCATGACGCCGAAGACCCGCTCCTGCACGTCGCGCTGGTGGATACGGATCGAGCCGCCGCCCACCTCGTTGCCGTTGCAGATGAAGTCGTAGCCGTAGGAGAGCGCCGAGCCCGGGTCGGTGTCGAAGCTGGCCAGCGACTCCGGCTTGGGCGAGGTGAAGGCGTGATGGACAGCCGTCCAGCGGCCCTCGCCCACCGCGACGTCGCCGGCGGCGACCGCGTCTGCCGAGGACTTGAACATGGGGGCGTCCACCACCCACAGGAAGCTCCAGGAATCGGCCTGGCCGGAGCCGGCGGCCGGGATCAGGCCGATCCGGCGGGCGATCTCCAGCCGGGCGGCACCCAGCAGCTCCTGGGAGGTCTCGCGGGCGCCGGCGGCGAAGAAGATCGCGTCACCGGGCTCGGCGCCCATGGCGGCCGCGATGCCCTCCCGCTCGGCCTCGGAGATGTTCTTGGCGACCGGGCCGCCCAGCTCGCCGTCCTCACCGACCGTGATGTAGGCCAGCCCGCGGGCCCCGCGCTGCTTGGCCCACTCCTGCCAGGCGTCGAACTGACGGCGCGGCAGCGAGGCCCCGCCGGGCATGACGACACCGCCCACGTAGGGGGCCTGGAAGACCCGGAACGGGGTGTCGGCGAAGAAGGATGTCAGCTCGCGGATCTTCAGCCCGAACCGGAGGTCGGGCTTGTCGGAGCCGTAGTCGTCCATCGCCTCGTGCCAGGTCATCCGCGGCAGCGGCAGCTGCATCTCGACGCCGATCAGCTTCCAGCAGGCGGCCATCACCTGCTCGGCCAGGGCGATCACGTCGTCCTGGTCGACGAAGCTCATCTCGATGTCGAGCTGGGTGAACTCCGGCTGCCGGTCGGCGCGGAAATCCTCGTCCCGGTAGCAGCGGGCGATCTGGTAGTAACGCTCCATGCCGGCGACCATGAGCAGCTGCTTGAACAGCTGCGGGCTCTGCGGCAGGGCGTACCACTTGCCCGGGTGCAGCCGCGCCGGCACCAGGAAGTCGCGGGCGCCCTCGGGGGTCGAGCGGGTCAGCGTCGGCGTCTCGATGTCGTAGAAGTCGTTGGCGGCCATCACCTGGTGGATCACCTGGGTGACCTTCGAGCGCAGCACCATCGCCTCGTGCTGCCGCGGTCGGCGCAGGTCGAGGTAGCGGTACTTCAGCCGCGCGTCCTCGCCCACGTTGGTGCGCTCGTCGATCTGGAACGGCAGCGGTGCGGCGGCATTGAGCACCTCGAGGGTGCGGATGGCGACCTCGACCTCGCCGGTGGGCAGGTTCGGGTTGACGTTCTCCGGCGTCCGGGCGTCGACCACGCCGGTCACCTGGATGCAGAACTCGTTGCGCAGGTCGTGGATGCCCGCCGAGGCGAGGTACTCGTCGCGGACGACCACCTGGCAGATGCCGGAGGCGTCCCGCAGATCGATGAAGGCCACTCCCCCGTGATCGCGGCGTTTGGCGACCCACCCGGCCAGGGTGACGGTCTCTCCGACGTTCGCGGCAGTCAGTGTGCCGGCGGCATGCGTGCGCAGCATGTTTTTCCTTTCTCAGCCCCGCATAGACAGTGCGGCGCGTTGGGTACAGCTTAGAGGTGGACGACGACCGGACGCAGATCCTCGGCGGGCGGCAGCCAGGCGTCCGGGTCGGCGGGGACCTGCTCGCCGGAGCGGATGTCCTTCACCTCGTTGCTGGAGAACCAGACGAAGGGGATGCCGCGGCGGTCGGCGTAGCGGATCTGCTTGCCGAACCGGTCGGCCTTGGGGGCCACCTCGCAGGGGATGCCGCGGGCACGGAGCCGGGCGGCGACCGCGTCCGCCTCGCCGCGGGTCTCCTCGACGTCCACGGCGACCAGGACGCAGCTGGGCACCGAGCGGGAGGCGGTCAGCGTCCCCTTCGCGAGCAGGGGGACCAGGATGCGGGTGACGCCGATCGACAGGCCGACCCCGGGGTAGGTGGTCCGGCCGTCCGAGGCGAGCGAGTCGTAGCGTCCGCCGGAGCAGACCGAGCCGAGGCTCTCGTAGCCCTGCAGTTCGGTCTCGTAGACGGTGCCAGTGTAGTAGTCGAGCCCGCGGGCGATCTTCAGGTCGGCGACGATCCGGCCCGGGACGGCCGCCTGACCGGCCCGCACCACCTCGGCCAGCTGCGCCAGGCCCTCGTCCAGCAGCTCGTGCTGGACGCCGAGCGCCCGGACCCGCTCCACGAAGGAGTCGTCGGCAGACGAGATCGTCGCCAGTCCGAGGCAGGCCTCGGCCACGGCGGCGCTCAACCCGAGTTCGCCGGTGAGCAGCTCGGCGACCGCTGCCGGGCCGATCTTGTCCAGCTTGTCGACCCGCTGCAGCACGGCCATGTGGTCGTCGATCCCGAGCCCGCGGTAGAAGCCCTCGGCCAGGCGGCGGTTGTTCACCCGCATGAGCACCGGCGGCACCCCGAAGTCGGTGTGCAGCCGCTCCAGCGCCTCCAGGATCACCCGGGCCACCTCGACGTCGTGGTGGGCGGCGAGCGTGTCCTGGCCGACCACGTCGATGTCGGCCTGCAGGAACTCCCGGTAGCGACCCTCCTGCGGACGCTCGCCGCGCCAGACCTTCTGGATCTGGTAGCGGCGCAGCGGGAAGGTGAGGTGGCCGGAGTTCTCCAGCACGTACCGGGCGAACGGGACGGTCAGGTCGAAGTGCAGCCCCAGCTCGTCGGCGTCGTTCCCGCCGCCGTGGCGTTCGGCCTGCAGCCGGCGGACGACATAGATCTCCTTGTCGATCTCACCCTTGCGGGTCAGCTGGCTCATCGGCTCCAGCGCGCGGGTCTCGATCGAGGCGAAGCCGTGCAGCTCGAAGGTCTCGGCCAGGCTGGTCAGCACCCGCTGCTCGACGATGCGGGCAGCGGGCAGGAACTCGGGGAAGCCCGACAGGGGCTTGGGTCGGCTCATCGGATCCTCAGGAAGTCGGGTTGCAGGTAGGGATTGGTGGCCCGCTCCCGGGCCATGGTCGATTGCGGTCCGTGACCGGGCAGCACCGCGGTGGCGTCCGGGATGGCCAGGACGGTGCCGGCGAGGCTCTGCCTCATCGCCTCGGGATCGCCGCCGGGCAGGTCGGTGCGTCCGATCGAGCCGGCGAAGAGCACGTCGCCGCTGAAGACGACCTGGTCGATCTGCTCGTGCCCGGGGTAGCCCACCCCGAGCAGGACGCAGCCCGCGGTGTGCCCGGGGGCGTGCCGCAGGCTGAACTCCAGGCCGGCGGCCTCGATGCCCTCCTCGCCGAAGAAGCGCAGTTTCTCCGGTTCGACGAACGGGCCGGGCAGGTACTGGGCCAGCAGCTGGCGGCCCTCCGGGGAGATTCCCGCCCCGGGGTCGGTGAGCAGGTGCCGGTCGGCCGGATGCAGCCACAGCTCGACGCCGTACTCGTCGGCCAGCCCGGCCGCTGAGGCGATGTGGTCGATGTGCCCATGGGTGGCGAAGACCGCCGCCGGGGTCAGCGAGTGCTCGGCGAGCACTGCCTTCACCCCGTCCGCCGCTTCGACACCCGCGTCGATGATGACGCAGTCACGCCCCGCGGCGGGGGCGATCAGGTAGCAGTTCGCCTGCCAGGGACCGGCGGCGAAGGAGGCGAGAAACACCCGTTCACCCTACCGTGCGGGCGCGCGTGACCCGTCCCGGGGAGGCCCACGATGCGCTGACGGGTCGCATCGGGCAAGATAGCACCCATGAGTTCCAGCACAAGTCCGGCTGACTTCGGTCGCGTCGATCCCGACGGCACGGTCTACGTCCGTACCGCCGACGGCGAACGCAGTGTCGGTCAGATCCCCGATTCCGATCCCGCCGAGGCACTCGCCTTCTACGTCCGGCGCTTCGAGGCCCTGGAAGTCGAGGTCGGCCTGTTGGAGAAGCGCGTCCAATCCGGCGCCTTGTCGCCGGAGGAGGCCCGCAACAGCATCAAGGGCGTGCGCACCTCCGTCGAGTCGGCGAACGCGGTGGGCGACCTGGCCGGGCTGCTGACCCGGCTGGACGCGCTGGCACCCGTCCTGGACGCCCAGTCGGAGGCCCGCCGCGCCGAGCGCGCGAAGGCGCAGGAGGCGGCGAAGCAGGCCAAGGAGACCATGGTCGCCGAGGCCGAGACCCTGGCCGAGGGCAACGACTGGCGCGGCGGCGTGAACCGGTTCCGCGCCCTGCTGGACGAGTGGAAGGCGCTCCCCCGGCTCGACCGCGCCACCGACGACGCGCTGTGGCACCGCTTCTCCGCCGCCCGCACCACCTACACCCGGCGCCGCAAGACCCAGTTCGCCGAGCAGGCCGCCAAGCGGGACGAGGCGCGCCGGGTGAAGGAACGCATCATCGCCGAGGCCCGCGAGCTGGCGACCTCCACCCAGTGGGGGCCGACCACGGGCGCCTTCCGCGACCTGATGACCCGCTGGAAGGCCGCCGGCCCCGCCCCCCGCGAGGTCGACGACGCCCTGTGGGCGGAGTTCCGCGGCATCCAGGACGGCTTCTTCAGCGCCCGGCAGAGCGTCCTCTCCGAGCAGGACACCGAGTTCCGCGCCAATCAGGAGGCCAAGGAGCAACTGCTCGCCGAAGCCGAGACCACGCTGCTGCCGATCACCGACCTGGCCGCCGCGAAGACCGGCTTCCGCGCCTTCCTGGACAAGTTCAACGCCATCGGCAAGGTGCCGCGCGAGCAGATCCGCTCGCTGGATTCCCGGGTGAAGGCGCTGGAGTCGGCCGTCCGCAACGCCGAGGAGGACGAGTGGCGCCGCACCGACCCCGAGGCCAAGGCCCGCGCCGAGGAAACGGTCGCCATGCTCAGCGCCGAGATCGCCAAGCTCACCGAGAAGATCGAGAAGGCCGAGGCCCGCGGCGACAAGTCCGCCGCCACCAAGGCCCGCGATTCGATCGCCACCTACACCACCTGGCTCGACCAGGCCAAGGAGACGCTGGCCGACTTCAACCGGTAGGTCGCACGAACTCTTCGGTCGTTCCCGCGAAGCTTTTCCGTCATTCCCGCGAAG
>JAPUEM010000009.1:13442-30650 GCA_027492575.1 Propionicimonas sp. | reverse complement strand
CATCCAGGGCGGCCTCATCCTCACGTCCGCCGTCACGCTCGCCCTCATCGGCCACTGGACGTGGATCCTGCCGGTGGTCGTCCTCATCGTGGCGCTGCATTTCTACCCGATGACCTGGATCTTCCGTCGCACGATCGACTACTACCTCGGCACCGCCATGCTGATCGTCGCCCTGATCGGGCTCTACCTCTCCGCCCAGGACGCCGTCCCCTGGCAGACGACCTGGGGGATCACCGGTATCGGCGCCACCCTCGTCACCAGCGCCTATGGGCTCTGGATTCGGCTCACCGCACGACGCGTGCTGACCGACTATGAAGCACTCCGGCGCTCAATCGCCTCGTGAAGTTCCCGGTCGAGATCTGCGCGACTGCGAGGAAGTCCCGGGCTGCTGAACACCCAGGCACTCTCCCGCATGCGCTGCTGCTTAGCACTCGAATCGAGCACGATCGGCTCAAGCGCCGGGTGAAGCAGCGCATCGATGCCACGTTCGTCGGCGAAGATCGCGACGGTCCTTGCGTAGCCGAACAGGTGGGAGTCGATCCGGGTCCAGTCGATCAGCCAGCCGGCCTCGGCCGCCAGCTGGTTGAAGAACGCAAACTGACTACGGGTGTTGACGTCGCGGAAGGGATGGACAACCGTGAGTTCACCCCAGGCCCACGCCAGGCCGCGTGAGAAGGCGTCGCGATCGCGGTCTCGGAGCCACTCCTGGTCGGCCAGAGCTGTGAAGATCCGGTTCGCCTCGGCGACGATGAACTCCGGACGACAGTGCGCGATGCCTGTCCCGCCTGGACCGGTGTCGGTGGCTCTCAACTGGCCGCCCCAGCTGTAGAAGCCTTGGACGAGGTAGGCGTGAATGGCCTGAAGGTGTCGGAGGTCAAAGGAACCGGAGATCGGGCGCTCCACCAGATCGGCCAGGTGAGCGTGGACCACGCGACGCTCGGCGGCCTTCCAGAGGTCTGGATCGTGATAGCCGTGCAGATTGGCCAGCACATGGCTGCCGGGATACGTGTAGCGATCAGGCATGGGGGTGAGTACCTAACTGCCGGTTCAGCGCTTGAAGCCGTACTGGGCCTCAAGTTCCGCCAGACCCTCGGCGATCACCTGCTCCGTCGTGGCCTCACCCATCAGAATCCGACGGGCGGCCTCCATGTCCTCGACGGTGGGCTCCTCGCCCGCGATGCGCTGCGCTGCAGCGACCGCGGCCAACTGGCGCTCGACCTCCGCGCGGGACTTCACTCGCGTAGCCATACCGCACCTCCTCACCTGTCTCAATGGCGAGACTCTACCCCGCGGGTCCGACAACGCGACCTCACCGGGCAGCGCGTCCAGCTCCCCGTCAACTCTCCAAGGCCGTCCGATGTCGCAGTTTGTCGGCTTCTCGTTCAGGTGGCCGAATAGCTGCGACGCAGGATTCCTCGGCAGCTACAGGGTGGGCGACGGGAACCCGTTGACGGCTTCCTCGAGGGCCGCGCTCACCGAGAGCAGCAGCTCCTCGGCTCCGAAGCGGGCTCCGAGCATGATGCCGATCGGGAGGCGGACGCCGTCGACCTCCGCGGTGTGCAGGGGCAGGGAGATGGCGGGCAGGCCGCTGAGGTTGTAGACGCTGGTCCAGGGGGTGAAGCGGGTCTGGGCGGCGAAGTCGGCGGCGGGGTCGGCGTCATTGCGGAGGCTGCCGATCGGGGCCGGCGGCTGGGCGAGAGTGGGAGTGAGAATCAGGTCGTAGGAGTCCCAGGCCAGGGCGACCTCGCGGGTGAGGCGTTGCAGTTCGCCGAGGGCGGCGGCGTGCTCCAGCGCGGTGACGGACCGGCCCTGTTCGCGCAGCCAGCGGGTCAGCGGGACGAGGGCGGGTTCCGCCTCGACGGGCAGCGGGATGGACGCGGCGCCGACCGTCCACAGCGCGGTGAAGGCGTCCCAGCACTCCACAGCGAACGGGGCGGGAGCCTCGTCCACGGTGTGACCCAGGTCCTGCAGCAGCCGGACGGTGGCCGACACCGCTTCAAGACACGCCGGATGAACCGGCGCCGAGGCGATCACCGGGGTCGTGAGGACGCCCACCCGCAGCCCGGACGGACGCCGCCGGGTCGCCGCCAGGAAGCTCTCCGACGGCGGCGGGGCGACGTAGGTGTCTCCGGTGCGATAGCCGGCCAGGACGTCCAGCGCGGCGGCGGTGTCGGCGACCGTCCGGGTGAGCACTCCGGCGGTCGCCAGGCCCGGGCCGGGCGCCATCAAGGGCCCGGAGCTGATCCGTCCCCGGCTCGGCTTCAGCCCGACCAGCCCACAGGCGGACGCCGGGATCCGGATCGAGCCACCGCCGTCCGAGGCCTGCGCCAAGGGCACGATCCCGGACGCCACCGCTGCCGCCGCTCCCCCGCTGGAACCGCCGGCCGAACGGGACGGATCCCACGGGGTCACAGTCGGCGGGCGTCCGTCCGGCTCGGTGTAGCAGGGGAAGCCGAACTCGGGGGTCGCGGTCTTGCCGAGCATCGTGGTGCCAGCATCACGCAACCACGAAACGATTCCGTCGTCCACCTCGGCGACAGTCCCACGCATGGCCAGAGAGCCGGCCGAATACCCCACCCCGGCGACCGGGTTGAGATCCTTGATCGGGCAGGGCACCCCCAGCAGCGGACGGTCGAACCCCGGCTCGGAAGCCAGCCGCCGATCGAGCTCGGCGGCCTCGGCCAGCGCCAGCTCGGGGGCGAGGGTCACGAAGGCACCCCACCGGTCGTCCTCGGCGCGCCGCAGCGCGGCCTCGGTCACCTCGACCGCGGACACCTCCCGGGCACGAACGGCGGCGGCGGTCTCCAAGGCCGTGAGCTCCCCCAATTCGGTCATGGCTGGAGTCGGTTCGGATCCTCCAGGCCGCTGATGGTGGGCCGGAAATCCTGGCCGAGCTGCTTGCGGGCCAGCCGCCCGACCAGCTGCTGCTCGGTGGTCACTCGTTCCGAACGAGACCGTCCGAGGAAGGTGATCGTCCACTTCAGCAGGGTGGAGATCCGGTGCTTGAAGCCGACCAGGTAGAGCAGGTGGACCCCCAGCCACATCGCCCAGGCGATGAAGCCGGTCAGCTCCAGCTTGCCGACGCGGGTGACCGCGCCGAACTGGCTGATCACGGCCATCGAGCCCTTGTCGAAGTACTTGAACGGCTCGGTCACCGGGTTCCCGGTCACCTCGCCGGCGATCCGCTTGGCGGTGTACTTGCCGCCCTGGATCGCCACCTGCGCGACACCGGGCAGCTTGTCCAGGCTCATCATGTCGCCCAGCACGGACACCTCGGGATGACCCGGCAGGGTGAGATCGGGCAGCACCTCCACACGGCCGGCGCGATCGAGCTTGGCCTCGCCGTCGGCGGTCAGCAGCTTGCCCAGCGGGCTGGCCTGCACGCCGGCGGCCCACACCTTGCAGCTGGCCCGGATCCGTTCGACGTTGCCGTCGGCGGTCTTCACCTCGACCCCGTCGTTGTCCACCTGGGTGACCATGGCGCCGAGCTTCACCTCGACGCCGATCTTCTCCAGCCGCTGCTTGGCGAACTCGGAGAGCTTGCCGCCGAACGGCGGCAGCACGACCGGGGCGGCGTCCATCAGGATGATCCTGGCCTGCCGGGTGTCGATCCGACGGAAGCTGCGCACCAGGTACTTCCGGGTGAGCTCGGCGATCTGGCCGGCCATCTCGACCCCGGTCGGTCCGGCGCCGACCACGATGAAGGTCATCAGCCGGCGGCGCTCCTCCTCGTCGTCGACGAGCTCGGCCACCTCCAGCGCGCCGAAGATGCGCGCCCGCAGCTCGAGGGCGTCGTCCACGGTCTTCATGCCGGGGGCGAAGATCTCGAAATGGTCGTTGCCGAAGTACGACTGCCCGGCTCCGGCCGCCACCACCAGGTAGTCGTAGGAAAGCGTGATCGGCTGGCCCAGCTTCTCGCCGGTCACCACCCGGTTGGCCAGGTCGATCCCGGTCACCTCGCCGAGCAGCACCGTCGCATTCTCCTGCTTGCGCAGGATGTCACGGGTCGCCGGCGCGATCTCGCCGGTCGACAGGATTCCGGTAGCCGCCTGGTAGAGCAGCGGCTGGAAGAGATGGGAGACGGTCTTTGAGATGACGGTGATGTCCACCGGCGCCTTGGCTAGCCCTTTCGTGGTGAACAGGCCTCCGAACCCGGAGCCGATCACCACCACCCGCCGACGTTCCATGCGTCCTCCTCGGTAATTTACGCAAACCCTAGCGGGAGGATTGTTCCGGCCCAAGACATCCCGGATGTCGGTGGACGAGGAGTTGCGCCGGACGGACGGATCAGGCCGAGCGGGTGACGACGGTGTCGCAGAGGGCGAGCAGGGCGTCCTTGGCGGCGCCTTCGGGGACGGGGGCCAGGTGGGCTCGGGCGATGTCGGCGCGGCGGGCCACCTCAGCCCGGGCCTCGTCCAGGACGGGGTGGGCGCGCAGCAGGCCGAGGGCCTCGGCGACTTCGCCGTCATCGTCGATGCCGCCGGCCAGCAGGGCCAGCAGGCGGGCGTCCGAGGGGTCGGTGGAGCGCTGAGCCAGCAGCGTGGGCAGGGTCGGGACGCCTGCCCGCAGGTCGGTGCCGGGGGTCTTGCCGGCCACCTCGCTGGCGATGTCGATGATGTCATCGCTGAGCTGGAAGACGACCCCGATCTCCTCGCCGTAGGCCGACAGCGCGGCCAGCACCTCGTCCGAGGCCCCGGCGACCATGCCGCCGAAGCGCGCGGAGGTGGCGATCAGCGAGCCGGTCTTGTCGGCCACGACGGCTAGGTAGTGGGCCAGCGGGTCGTCCCCGGGCTGCGGGCCGCGGGTCTCGGCGAGCTGGCCCTGCACCAGCCGGGCGAAGGTCTCGGCCTGCAGGGTGACGTATTCCACACCCAGGGTCGCCACGATGCTGGACGCCCGGGAGAAGAGCAGGTCGCCGACCAGGATGGCGACGTTATTGCCCCACCGGTTGTTGGCGCTGGGCGCTCCCCGGCGCAGCTCCGCCTCGTCCATGACGTCGTCGTGGTACAGGCTGGCCACATGGGTGAGCTCGACCACCTGGGCCGCACGGGCGACCTCGGAGTCGTCGGCCGGGCGCTCCCCCAGCATGGACGCCAGCACCACCAGCACCGGACGGAACCGCTTGCCGCCCGCGCTGATGATGTGCTGGGCGGCCTCGGTGGCGAAGGCCGTGTCGGCGACGGCGGCACTCATGAGCTCGCCCTCGATCCGTTCCAGCAGCGCGGTCACGCGCGCGCTGAACTCCGGATCGACCGCCGCTGCCTGCGCGGCCGTTGCACTATCGACGAACACCCGCGTCAGCCTAGCCGAGCCCGGCTGGTCGCGCTCACCGCCAGAACACCTCGGCGCCGGCCAGCAGTTCGAGCAGCTGACCGGGGAAGAGCCCGAGGTAGACGGTCGCGACGGCGCCGACGATCACCGGCACCCAGGTCATGCCGCTGGCCTGGCCGACCGCAACCTGACGGTTCGGCTCGCCGAAGAACATCACCACGATCACCCGCAGGTAGAAGTAGGCCGCCACCAGGCTGAAGACGATCGCCGCCAGCACCAGCCACCAGTAGCCGCCCCGCCAGGCCGCGGAGAAGACCGCCCACTTGCCGATGAAGCCACCGGTCAGCGGGATGCCGGCGAAGCTCAGCATCAGGAAGGCGAAGATGCCCGCGAGCAACGGGTTGGTGCGTCCCAGACCGCTCCAGTCGGCCAGCGTGTTCGCCTCGCCGGCCCGGTCGCGCACCATGGTCACGATCGCGAAGGCGGCGATCACCGCGAAGCCGTAGGCGATCAGGTAGAACATGATCGAGCCGACGCTGTTCACCTGGCCCTCGGGGACGACGGCCAGCGCGCCGACCACCGCGGTCAGCAGGAAGCCGGCGTGCGCCACCGAGGAGTAGGCCAGCATCCGCTTCACGTCGTTCTGGGTGAGCGCCAGGATGGCGCCGACCGCCATGGTGACCAGGGCCAGCACCGCCAGCAGCGGCTGCCAGCTCCACCGTTCGGCGCCCAGCGCCACGTAGAAGACCCGGACGCCGCCGACCACCGCGGCCAGCTTGGTGCAGATCGCCATGAAGCCGGTGACCGGGGTGGGCGCGCCGGTGTAGACGTCCGGAATCCAGGAGTGGAAGGGGACGACGCCGATCTTGAAGAGCAGCCCGACCGCGAGCATCCCCATGCCGACGAAGAGCAGCCCGCGTCCGTAGGTGGGCGAGCTGATCGCTGCGTCGATCGCGCCCAGATCGAAGGAGCCGGCGTAGCCGTAGAGCAGCGCCATGCCGAAGAGGAAGAAGGCGGACGAGAAGGCGCCCAGCAGGAAGTACTTCAGGCCGGCCTCCTGGCTGAGCAGCCGGCGCCGCCGGGCCATCGCGCTCAGCACGTAGAGCGGCAGGCTCATCACCTCGAGGCCGATGAACAGGGTGACCAGGTCGTTCGCCGAGGCGAAGACCATCATCCCCGAGAGCGAGAACAGGGCCAGCGGGAAGACCTCGGAGTGCTCCAGCCGGGCGGCGTTGGCCTCGGCCTCGAGCGGGCTGCCCGGGACGGACGAGGCGGAGGCCGCGAAGACCGTGGCGCCGTTGTCGAGCCGCCGCTCGGAGAAGACCAGGATGCCCAGCAGGCCGAAGACCAGCAGCGCCCCCCAGGCGATGTAGGTGGGGCCGTCCAGGCTGAGCGAGCCCATGGCGAGCAGGCCGGTGCTGCCGAGCCGCCAGTTGACGACCAGCAGGGTCAGCGCCACGGCGACGGTCGCCACCAGCAGCGCCACCTGGGCGTTGAAGCGGTAGGCGCGCGGCAGCAGGGCCTCGATCAGCACCCCCAGCAGCGCCCCCAGCAGCACGATCAGCAGCGGGGCGAGTTCCAACCATTCGAAGGTCGGCGACGCGATGTTCACAGTCCTACCTCGCTCACTTCTCGGCGAACGGCACGACCGGATCGGAGATCCGTGCCTGGTTCAGGGTGGCGACCACCGTCGGTTCGATGACGTTCAGGGCGACCTGCGGGACGAAGCCCAGCGCCAGGATCACCGCGATCAGCGGCGCCATCACCCAGCGCTCCCGGGCGTTCAGGTCGGTGGTGATGTGCTCGGCCACCTGGTCGGTGACCGGGCCGGTCATGACGCGCTGGTACATCAGCAGGATGTAGACCGCGGCCAGGACGGTGCCGAGCACGGCCACCGCGCCCACCCAGGGCTCCCGCGACCAGGCCCCGGCCAGCACCATGAACTCGCTGACGAAGCTCGACATGCCGGGCAGCGCCAGCGAGGAGAGTCCGGCGATCAGGGTGGTGCCGGCCAGCACCGGGGCCACCTTCTGCACTCCCCCGAAGGATTCCACCAGCGCCGAGCCGCGGCGGCTGATCAGGAAGCCCAGCACCAGGAAGAGGGCGGCGGTGGAGAAGCCGTGGTTGAACATGTAGAAGACGGTGCCGCTCATGCCGCCGCTGGTGAAGGTGTAGATGCCCAGCACCATGAAGCCGAAGTGGCTCACCGAGGTGTAGGCCACCAGCCGCAGCAGATTCTTCGAGCCGATCGCGGCGACCGCCCCGTACAGGATCGAGATCAGCGCCAGCACGATCATCACCGGGCCGGCCTCGCGGCTGGCGTCCGGGAAGAGCGCCAGGCAGAACTTGATCATGCCGAAGGTGCCGATCTTGTCCAGGATGCCGACCAGCAGCACCGAGGTGCCCGGCGTTCCCTCCTCGGCCGCGGTGGGCAGCCAGGTGTGGACGGGGACCATCGGCGCCTTGACCGCGAAGGCGAAGAGGAAGCCGACCATCAGCAGCATCCCGGTGGCCGGCGGGAAATCCACCCCGGCCAGATCGGCGATCAGGAAGCTCGGCGTGCCCAGCAGCCGGGTCGACTCGCCGTACAGCCCGACCACGCTGAAGAGCATCACCAGGCCGCCGGCCAGGCTGAACAGCAGGAACTTCACCGCCGCGTAGGAACGCCGCGCCCCGCCGAAGCCGCCGATCAGGAAGTACATCGGGATCAGCGTGGCCTCGAAGAAGAGGTAGAAGAGCAGCACGTCGTCGGCGAGGAAGACGAAGAGCGCCAGCGATTCCAGAGCGAGCACCAGGGCGAAGAAGACCTGGGCGCTCCACCGGAAGGCGCCGGAATCGAAGAGCTTCCATTCGGCCAGCAGGACGGCCGGGACGAGCACCACGGTCAGCAGCACCATCATCAGCGACATGCCGTCCAGGCTCAGCGCCCAGGAGGCGCCGAAGGTCGGGATCCAGGGGGCTAGTTCGCTCAGGTCGGTGCCCGAGGTGTACAGGGCGGTGACGGCGATCGCCACGCCGGCGGTGATCAGGGCGAAGGCCATGCCGAGGCCCTTGGCGATCTCCTTGACCGGGAAGCACAGCACTACCGCGCCGAGCAGCGGGATCAACCCGAGAACGGTCAGCCAGGGAATAGTCATCTCCACGTCCTCCCTCAGGCCAACTGGCTCAGGATCATCACGACACCGATACCCACCACGCCGAGGGTCAGCCCCAGCGCGTAGCGGCGTACCTGGCCGGTCTGCAGTTTGCGTCCCTCGCTCGACAGGCCCTGGAACATGGTTCCCAGGCCGTCCGCGCCGGTGTCGATGATCCGCTGGTCGGTGGCCACCACCCCGTCGGCCAGCAGCATCGCCGGCTTCACCACCAGGGTCTCGTTGACCGCGTCGCCGAACAGGTCGTTGCGGCCGGCGATCGTGAACGGACTGGCGCTGGCCGGGGCCTCGACCGGAATCGGACGGCGGCCGAACAACTGCCAGCCCAGGACGACGCCGAGCGCCACGACGGCCATGGTCGCCCAGCCGACCGGGGTCGGCACCCAGCTGATCTCGTGCGGGTGGGCTCCGGTGGCCGGCTCCAGCCAGTGCTGGATCCAGCCGTTCAGCAGAACGCCGGAGACCACGCTCAGCGCCGCGAGGACGATCAGCGGGACGGTCATCACCTTCGGCGACTCGTGCGGATGAACGCCCGGCTGCCAGCGCTTCTCGCCGAAGAAGGTCATCAGCATCAGCCGGGTCATGTAGAAGGCGGTCACGCCGGCGCCGAAGAGGGCCAGGCCGCCGACCAGCGGGCTACGACCGAAGGCGGCCTCGATGATGTGGTCCTTGGAGAAGTAGCCGGCCAGCGGCGGGACGCCGATGATCGCCAGGTAGCCCATCGCGAAGGTCCAGAAGGTGTACGGCATCGCCTTGGCCAGCGCCCCGTAGTGGCGCATGTTCACGTCGTCGTTCATGCCGTGCATCACCGAGCCGGCGCCCAGGAACATGTTCGCCTTGAAGAAGCCGTGGGTGAGCAGGTGGAAGATCGCGAAGGCGTACCCGGCCGGGCCGAGGCCGGCGGCCAGGATCATGTAGCCGATCTGGCTCATCGTGGAGCCGGCCAGCACCTTCTTGATGTCGTCCTTGCTGGTGCCGATCCAGGCGCCGGCCAGCAGGGTGACGGAGCCGACGATGACCACCGCGGTGCTCGCGGTGGGCGAGAGTTCGAAGATCGCGTGCGAGCGGACGACCAGGTAGACGCCCGCGGTCACCATGGTGGCGGCGTGGATCAGCGCCGAGACCGGGGTGGGGCCCTCCATGGCGTCCAGCAGCCAGGCCTGCAGCGGCACCTGGGCCGACTTGCCGCAGGCGCCGACCAGCAGCAGCAGGCCGATCAGGGTCGGGTAGAACGGCCCGGCCTCGGCGATGCCGTGGTTCACCGCGGTGAAGGCGGAGGAGCCGAAGAGCGCCAGCATGGTCATGACGGCCATGGTCATGCCCAGGTCGCCGACCCGGTTCATGACGAAGGCCTTCTTGGCCGCCGCGGCGGCCGACGGCTTGTGCTGCCAGAAGCCGATCAGCAGGTAGGAGGCCAGACCGACACCCTCCCAGCCGACGAAGAGCACCAGGTAGCTGTCGGCCAGCACCAGGATGAGCATCGCGGCGATGAAGAGGTTCAGGTAGGCGAAGAATCGGCGCTTGCGCTCGTCGTGGGCCATGTAGCCCAGCGAATAGATGTGGATCAGCATGCCGACGCCGGTGATCAGCAGGGCGAAGAGGATCGACAGGGTGTCGATCAGCAGCCCGGCCTCCACCGACCAGGTCGGGGTGGCGATCCATTCGTAGAGCGGCACCGAGACCGCGCGGGATTCGACCGGCGAGGTCAGCAGCGAGGCGAAGAGCGCCACGGCCACCCCGAAGGAGGCCGCCACCGCGCCGACCGCGAGCGGTGGGCCCAGCTTGTCCAGCGCGCTGCCGCCGAGCAGCAGCAGGGCGGCGCCGAGCGCCGGGATGGCGATCATGAGCCACGCCCAGCTGAACATCCCCGTCGCCGCGATCGGGGAGATCGTCTCCAGGACAGTCACGTCGTTCCCCTCAGAGTTTCAGCAGGCTGGCCGCGTCGACCGAGGTCGAGCGTCGGGTACGGAAGATGATCACGATGATCGACAGGCCGATCACCACTTCGGCCGCGGCCACCACCATCACGAAGAAGCTGGCGACCTGGCCTTCCAGCCCGCCCCAGGCGAGCGCGAAGGCGACCATCACCAGGTTGGCGGCGTTGAGCATCATCTCCACGCTCATGAAGACGACCAGTGCGTTGCGGCGCACCATGACCCCGACCGCGCCGATCGTGAAGATGATCGACGCCAGGATCAGCAGATTCTCGGTGGTCACTCGTCCTCCTCGTCCTGCACCCGCTCGATGGCGGCGAAGGTGGCCTGGGTGGTCTGCGCCAGGGCCGGCGCGTCCACGATCGCGCCGCGTCCGGCCAGCACCTGGGAGACCGACTGCTCGGAGATGCTGCCGTCGGGCAACAGCGCCGGGGTGGCGATCGAGTTGTGCCGGGCCAGCACACCCGAGTTCGGCAGCGAGCCGGGGTGCGCGCCGGTCTCGGCGTAGGCCTTCATGCGGGCCTCGGCCAGTTCGGCCTGCCCCGGCTTCGGATGGACGCGGCGCCGGTGCGCCAGCACCATCGCGGCGACCGCGGCGGTGATCAGCAGCGCCGAGGTCAGTTCGAAGGCGAAGACGAAGCGTCCGAAGATCAACGCCGCCAGGCCCTGGACGTTGCCGCCGTGGGCGGCGTTCGCGCTCTCCAGGCCGACCGCCGGGGCGGTGACCGCGCCGCCGATGCCGAGGATGATCAGCGCCAGCAGGCCGAGCCCGGTCAGGCCGGCCGCCAGCCGCTGGCCGCGGAGCGTCTCCACCACCGAGTCGGGGGTGTCGACGCCCACCAGCATCAGCACGAAGAGGAAGAGCATCATGATCGCGCCGGTGTAGACGATGATCTGCACCGCGCCGAGGAAGGGGGCGTCCAGGGCGAGGTAGAGGGCCGCCAGGTTGAGCATGGCGAAGACCGTGCTGAGCGCGGAGTAGACCGCCTTGCGGAAGAGCACCAGGCCCAGCGCGCCCAGCACCATCAGCGGTCCGCAGATCCAGAAGGCGACGTCTGCCCCGGTCATCGGGTGCCTCCCGCCGCGTCGCGGACGACCGGTGTCCGGTTGTCCGGCTGGCCGGTGCTCGGCAGCCCGAGGAAGTAGGCCTTCTCGTCGTCGCCGAGCCGGCGCGGGTGCGGCGGCTCCTCCATGCCGGGAAGCAGCGGGGCGAGCAGCCGATCCTTGGTGTAGATCATCTTCTCCCGGGTCGTGTCGGCCAGTTTGAAGTCGTTGGTCATGGTCAGCGCCCGGGTCGGGCAGGCCTCGATGCACAGCCCGCACAGAATGCAGCGCAGGTAGTTGATCTGGTACACCTTGCCGTACCGCTCACCGGGGCTGAACCGCTCGGTCTCGGTGTTGTCGGCGCCCTCGACGTAGATCGCGTCCGCCGGGCAGGCCCAGGCGCACAGCTCGCAGCCCACGCACTTCTCCAGGCCGTCCGGCCAGCGGTTCAGCTGGTGCCGGCCGTGGAACCGGGGAGCGGTGACCTTCTCCTTGCCCGGTTCCGGGTAGCCCTGGGTGAAGGTCTTGCGGAAGATGGTGCGGAAGGTGACACCGAAGCCCGCCCACGGGTCGAAGATCCCCATGTCACAACTCCTTCTGGGTTGATTCGACCGGCTCGGCCGCATCCTCGTCGGACTGGGTCACGGACGAGACCACCCCGGCCAGTTCGGGCAGCACCTGCCCGGGCATCGGCGGCACCGGGTAGCCGCCGGCGAAGGCGTCGAACGGCTGGTCCGGGTCGGGTGCTTTCTCCTCCGGCTCTTTCTCGCCCACGAACAGCAAGGCGATCATCACCAGCAGCAGCACCGCTGCGGCACCGATCGTGCCGTACCACAGCGCATCGCTCATGCCCTCCTGCTGCACCTTGCGGATCACCGAGATCATGACGATCCAGCCCAGCGAGATCGGGATCAGACCCTTCCAGCCCAGCGTCATGAACTGGTCGTAGCGGAACCGCGGCAGGGTGCCGCGCAGCCAGACGAACATCGAGATGAACAGCTGCACCTTGAGCGCGAACCAGATCGGTCCCAGCCACGGGTTGTTCAGCGCCGGCAGCCAATTGTCGAAGATCCAGTTCAGCGGCCACGGCGGCAGGTAGCCGCCGAGGAACAAGGTGGTGGCGATCGCCGAGACGGTGGCCATGTTGATGTACTCGGCCAGGAAGTAGATCGCGTAGCGGAAGCCGGAGTACTCGGTGATGTAGCCCGAGACCAGCTCGGATTCGGCTTCCGGAAGATCGAACGGGGCCCGGTTGGTCTCGCCCACCATCGAGATCACGTAGATCAGGAAGCTGGGGATCAGCGTGACGAAGAGCCAGTTCGGCATGCCCCAGGCGTCGAGGCCGAAGGGTTGCAGCGGCACCCGCTGCGCCTCGACGATCTCGGAGGTCGACATCGAGCCGGCGTAGAGGAAGACGGCGACCAGCGAGAGGCCCATCGCGATCTCGTAGCTGATCATCTGCGCCGACGAGCGCAGCGCGCCCAGCAGCGAGTACGGCGAGTTGGACGACCAGCCGGCCAGCACGAAGCCGTAGATGGCGACCGAGGAGACCGCCAGGAAGACCAGCACGCCGATATCGAGTTCGGCCAGCTGCAGCCGGGTGGTCACCCCGAAGATCTCCACCTCGCCGCCGAAGGGCATCACGGCCCAGGCGGTGAAGGCGGCGACACCGGCGATCAGCGGCGCGATGGTGAACAGCGCCCGATCCACCATGTGCGGCATGAAATCCTCCTTGATCAGGAGTTTCATGCCGTCGGCCAGCGCCTGGGCGAGACCGAACGGGCCGTTCAGGATCGGGCCGAGCCGGTGCTGCATCTTCGCGACCAGCCGCCGCTCGTACCAGACGTTGAAGATCGTCCAGACCAGCAGGACGACGAACAGAACGACGACCTTGATCAGTACCAGCCACCACGGATCGTTCATCAGGCCACCCCTCCCC
Source organism: Propionicimonas sp. (assembly GCA_027492575.1). Classification (GTDB taxonomy): domain Bacteria; phylum Actinomycetota; class Actinomycetes; order Propionibacteriales; family Propionibacteriaceae; genus Propionicimonas. The sequence continues at coordinate 17,310 of JAPUEM010000009.1, read as the reverse complement.
GGTCGAGGGCGACGGTGTCGCCGGCGAGCACCGCGTACTCGCCCAGGGAGACCCCCGGCGAGTTGGTGGGCACCCAGACGGTGCCGTCCACCATGTCGTCGGCCACCTCCAGCGGCAGCGCGAAGCTGCCCCGGCCGGTGATCACGTTCACCTCGACGGCGCCGGTCAGGCCGGCCGCCGCGGCGGTCGCCGGGCTGACCCGGGCGACGGACGGCTTGGCGGTGGCCGCGAGGGCCTCCTCGCCGTCCATGGCGCGGCCGCCGTCCAGCATCTGCCGCCAGGTGGCGAGCTTGACGCCCGTGGTCTTGGACGGCTTGGCCTTGACTGCGGCGGCCGACCCTTCGACAGGCTCAGGGATCGTTCGGTCGCCGTCCCAGATGCCGAGTTCGGCGAGTTCCTCGGCAGCGGCCCGGACGGTGCGGACGCCCAGCGGCTTGCCGAGGGCGTCGGCCAGGGCAGCCAGGACGCGCAGGTCGGTCATCGGGGCGTTGGCCTGCTTGATCACGGTGTTGACCGTGCCGGGGCGGTGCTCCCAGTTGAGGAAGGTGCCGGCATGCTCCTCGATCAGGGCGACCGGGAAGACCACGTCCGCCCGCTCGGTGACCTCGGACAGCCGGTTCTCCAGGCTGATCACGAAGCCGGCCGATTCCAGCGCCTCGCGGGTGGCGGCGGCGTCGGCGAAGTCCTTGGGCTCCAGGCCGGCGACCACCAGCGCCGCCAGTTCGCCGCGCTGCGCGGCGGCGAGGATGCCGACGGCGTCCAGGCCGGGGGCGCCGGGCAGCGAGTCGACCCCCCAGGCCGCGGCGACGTCCACCCGGGCGGCCGAGTTGGCCACCGGACGTCCGCCGGGCAGCAGGGTCGGCAGGCAGCCGGCCTCGATCGCGCCGCGATCACCCGCCCGCCGCGGCACCCAGGCGTACCGGGCACCCGCCTTCGCGGTGGCCTCGACCACCGCGTTGAGCAGGCCGGGGACGGTGGCCGCGCGCTCCCCAACCAGGACGATGCTGTCGCCGTCCAGGTCGATGCCGGCCAGTGCCGCCGCCTCGTCGCCAGGGCCGGCCGCGACCAGGGTCGCGTTCAGCTTGGCCGAGCCGTTGGACGCGTAGGGGGCGATGGCGGTGACCTTCAGCCCCTTCTTCCGGACGGCCTTGCGCAGCCGCAGGAAGACCGCGCCGGTCTCCTCCTCCGGCTCGTAGCAGACCAGGACGACCTGCTTGGCGGTCTCCAGGTCGGCGTAGGTGACCCCCTCACCGAGCTGCCGGCCGGCGATCCGGCTGGTGAGGAAACCGGTCTCCTCCTCGCTCAGCGGCCGGGAGCGGAAGTCGATGTGGTTGCTGCCCAGCACGGTGCGGGCGAACTTGGCGTAGCCGTAGGCGTTCTCGACGGTCAGCCGGCCGCCGGTCAGCACGCCGACCGCGTTGCCGGCCGCGGCCAGCCCGGCCACCGCGGCATCGATCGCCTCGGGCCAGCTGGCTACCTTCAGCACGCCGTCCCGACGTACCAGCGGCCGGGTGATCCGGTCCTCACCGCGTCCGGAGACGAAGGCGAACCGGCCCTTGTCGCAGTTCCATTCCTCGTTGACCTCGGGGTTCGCCCCGGCGAGGCGGCGCTTCACCTGGAAGTGGCGGTGGTCGACCCGCAGCGAGCAGCCGCCCGCGCAATGCTCACAGGTCGAGTCGGTCGACACCAGGTCGAAGGGACGGCTCTGGAACCGGTAGGAGACGCTGGTCAGCGCGCCCACCGGGCAGATCTGGATCACATTGCCCGAGAAGTAGGAGTTGTAGGGCTCGTCGGCGTACCGGCCCACCTGCTGCAACGCCCCCCGCTCGACCAGCGCGATCAGCGGATCGCCCGAGATCTGCTCGGAGAACCGGGTGCAGCGGGCGCACAGCACGCAGCGTTCCCGGTCGAGCAGGATCTCGGCCGAGATCGGCACCGGCTTGGGGAAGGTGCGCTTGACGCCCTCGTAGCGGCTCTCACCGCTGCCGTTGCTGAGCGCCTGGTTCTGCAGCGGGCATTCGCCGCCCTTGTCGCAGATCGGGCAATCCAGCGGGTGGTTGACCAGCAGCAGTTCCAGCATGCCGGTCTGGGCCTTGGCCGCGACCGGGGAGGTGACCTGGGTGTTGATCTTCATGCCGGGCGCGCACTCGAGGGTGCAGGAGGCCTGCGGCTTCGGCATGCCGCGGCCGTTGCCCATGTCGGGCACCTCCACCAGGCACTGCCGGCAGGCGCCCACCGGATCGAGCAGCGGGTGGTCGCAGAACCGCGGGATGGCGATCCCGATCATCTCGGCGGCCCGGATCGCCAGGGTGCCCTTGGGCACCTGCACCTCGGTGCCGTCGATGGTCACCGTGATGGTGTCGACCGGCGCGATGGTCTCACCGGGCTTGGTGATGACGCTCATGCGTGGCTCCCCTCGGATTCGGACGCAGCGGCGACCTCGAACAAGGCGCTGCGTCCGTACGGGAAGAGCTCGTAGGCGGGGGTGGTGTACCCGGCCTCGAACTCCGGACGGAAGTGCCGCACCGCCGAGGTCACACAGGCGACCGCGCCGTCGGCCAGCGCGCAGAAGGACTTGCCGCCGATGTTGTCGCAGATATCCAGCAGCTTGTCGACGTCACCTTCCTCGGCGACCCCGTCCTCGAACTTCTTCAGCAGCTGCACCAACCACCAGGAGCCTTCCCGGCAGGGGGTGCACTTGCCGCAGGATTCGTGCTTGTAGAACTCGACCCAGCGCAGCGTGGTGCGCACCACGGAGACGGTCTCGTCGAAGATCTGCAGCGCCTTGGTGCCCAGCATCGAGCCGACCGAGGCCATGCCTTCGTAGTCGAGCGGGACGTCGAGGTGCTCGGGGGTCAGGATCGGGGTGGACGAGCCGCCCGGGGTCCAGAACTTCAGCTCGTGGCCGGCCCGGATGCCGCCGGAGAGTTCCAGCAGTTCCCGCAGGGTGATGCCCAGCGGGGCCTCGAACTGACCCGGCCGGGCGACGTGGCCCGACAGCGAGTAGATCGTCATGCCCTTGGACTTCTCGGTGCCCATCGAGGCGAACCAGGCCGAGCCGTTGGCCACGATGCAGGGCACCGAGGCGATCGACTCGACGTTGTTGATCACCGTCGGGGACGCGTACAGGCCGGCCACCGCGGGGAACGGCGGACGCAGCCGGGGCTGCCCGCGATGCCCTTCCAGGGAATCCAGCAGGGCGGTCTCCTCGCCGCAGATGTAGGCGCCGGCGCCGGCGTGGACGATGATGTCGAGGTCGTAGCCCGAGCCGTGGATGTTCTTGCCCAGGTGCCCGGCCGCGTAGGCCTGCTCGACGGCGTGCCGCATCCGGCGGATCACGTGCAGCACCTCGCCGCGGATGTAGACGAAGGCGGTGTGGCAGCCGATCGCGTAGGAGGCCAGGATCATGCCCTCGACCAGCACGTGCGGGTTGGCCAGCAGCAGCGGGATGTCCTTGCAGGTGCCCGGCTCGGATTCGTCGCCGTTGACCACCAGGTATTTCGGGTTCGGGTTGTCCTTGGGGACGAAGCTCCACTTCATGCCGGTCGGGAAGCCCGCGCCGCCGCGGCCGCGCAGCCCGGCGGCCTTGACCAGTTCGGTCACGTCGGCGGGGGTCATGGCGAAGGCCTTGTCCAGCGCGGCGTAGCCGCCGGTGGCGGTGTAGGCGTCGATGTCCCAGGACTTCTCGGTCCCCCAGTTCGCCGAGAGGACGGGGGTCAGCAGGTCGGTCACTGAGCGCCCCCCTCCGGCTTGGGGGCCGTCCAGCCCTTGGCGTCGGCGATGCTCTTGCCCAGCAGCGAGGCCTCGCCCGCGCTCGGGCCCTCGTCCGCGCGTCCGTCGGAGAAGCCGGCCAGCACCCGCTCCGCCT
>JAPUEM010000009.1:0-13342 GCA_027492575.1 Propionicimonas sp. | reverse complement strand
CCGGCCGGCGACACCCGTCCGTCCACGCTCTGCACCAGGTGCAGCATCGGCAGCAGCGCCGAGCGCGGCTGCGGGTAGCGGGCGGCGAGCTCGCGGAGCTCGGCCATCGTGGTCTCGTCGATGTTCGTCGAGGTATCACTCATGTCGACTTCCCCGGATTCGGGGAAGAAGGACTGGAACTCATGGCCGCTCATCGGTCGACGCCTCCCATCACCGGATCGAGGGAACCGATCGCCACCACGACGTCGGCCAGCATGCCGCCCTCGCACTGGATCGGCACGGACTGCAGGTGGTTGAACCCGGGGTCGCGCATGTGGACGCGGAACGGACGGGTGCCGCCGTCGGAGACGACGTGGCAGGCGATCTCGCCCTTGGGGCTCTCGATCGGGACGTAGGCCTGACCGGCCGGCACCCGGAAGCCCTCGGTCACCAGCTTGAAGTGGTGGATCAGGGCCTCCATCGACTCGCCCATGATGTGCTTGATGTGCTCGTGGGAGTTGCCCTGGCCGTCCGGGCCGGTGGCCAGCTGGGCCGGCCAGGCGATCTTCGGGTCGTCGATCATCACCGGCTCGCCGGTGGAGGCGTCCAGCCGTTCGGTGGCCTGCTTGACGATCTTCAGGCTCTCCCACATCTCGTCCAGCCGCACCCGGAACCGGCCGTAGGCGTCCGAGGTGTCCCAGGTGATCACGTCGAAGTCGTAGGTCTCGTAGCCGCAGTAGGGCTGCGACTTGCGCAGATCCAGCGGGTAGCCGGTCGAGCGGAGCACCGGGCCGGTCACCCCCAGCGCCAGGCAGGCGCTGAGATCCTGGATGCCGATGTCGCACATGCGGCCCTTGAAGATCGGGTTCTCGTTGCAGAAGGCCGCGTACTCCGGCAGGTGCTTCTCCAGCCAGTCGATCAGGTCGCGCAGCTGGGCGATGCCGGTCTCGGGCAGGTCGTTGGCGACGCCGCCGGGACGGAAGTAGGCGTGGTTCATGCGCAGGCCGGTGACGGCCTCGAAGAAGTCGAGCACCATCTCGCGCTCGCGGAAGCCGATCGTCATGACGGTCAGGGCGCCGATCTCCATGCCGCCGGTGCCGATCGCGACCAGGTGGGAGGTGATCCGGTTGAGCTCCATCATCAGCACCCGGATGTCCTTGGCGCGCTGCGGGATCTGGTCCTCGATGCCGAGCAGCCGCTCCACGGCCAGACAGTAGGCGGCCTCGTTGAAGAGCGGGGAGACGTAGTCCATCCGGGTCACGAAGGTGGTGCCCTGGGTCCACGTCCGGTATTCCATGTTCTTCTCGATACCGGTGTGCAGGAAGCCGATGCCGGGACGGATGCTGGTCACCGTCTCGCCCTCGCACTCCACCATCAGCCGGAGCACCCCGTGGGTGGAGGGGTGCTGCGGGCCCATGTTGATGACCAGGGTCTCGTCGTTGCGGTCGGCCTGCTCGGAGGCGATGTCGGCGAAGTCACCGCCGCCCATCGCGGTGTAGACGGTGCCCTCGGTCGCCTCGCCGGGGTTGGCGTAGAAGTCGGTGGACTGGGTCGTCATCAGTAACTCCTGCGCTGGTCGACCGGCGGCACTGTGGTGCCCTTGTACTCGATCGGGATGCCGCCGAGCGGGTAGTCCTTGCGCTGCGGGTGGCCGACCCAGTCGTCCGGCATCAGGATGCGGGTCAGGTGCGGGTGGCCGTCGAAGACGATGCCGAACATGTCCCAGGTCTCGCGCTCGTGCCAGTCGGCGGCCGGGTAGGTCGGCACCACGCTGGGGACGTGCGGGTCGCCCTCCGGACAGCTGGTCTCGACGCGGAGCCGCCGGTTGTGGGTGAGCGAGGCCAGGTGGTACGCGACGTGCAGTTCGGCGCCTGCGTCCGCCGGGTAGTGGACGCCGGAGACGCTGGCGCACAGCTCGAAGCGCAGGTGGGCGTCGTCGCGCAGGGTGCGCATGGCCTCGGCCAGCTTCTCGCGCGGGATGTGGAAGGTGAGTTCGCCGCGATCGATGACCACCTTGACGACGGGATCCTCGACGAGTTCGGCGAGCCGGTCGTGCACCTGGTCGTACCAGGAGCCGAACGGCTGGGTGGCCGCCCGCGGGAACGGGATCTCGCGGACGATGCCGCCGTAGCCGGAGGTGTCGCCGGTGCCCTGGCTCCACATCCCCTTCTGGGTCGGGGTCGGACGCGCCACTTCCGGGGTCTCGCCCGGCTGGGCGTCCTCACGCTCCAGGCCGGCCTTGGGGGCGGCCTCGGGATCGGTGACCGGGGCGTCCACGGTCTTCTCCTCGCCCGGCAGCTTCTCCGGGGCCTTGTCGCTCATCGCCTGCCTCCACGATCCCTGAGCCTGTCGAAGGGTCGGTGCGTCCGTCCGTTCATCGCATGAGCCCCTTCATCTCGTGGGTGGCGGGGGCTCCCAGCGCGAGTTGCTCGGCGCGCTCCAGCGCCTCGATCTCGTTGCCGGCCATCGGCCGCTTCATCACGATGTCCTTGCGCAGCTTCCACATGGCGTCGATCAGCATGTCGGGCCGGGGCGGGCAGCCCGGGACGTAGATGTCGACCGGGACGAGGTGGTCGCCGCCCTGCACGATCGCGTAGTTGTTGAACATGCCGCCACTGGAGGCGCAGACGCCCATCGCCATCACCCACTTCGGGTTCGGCATCTGGTCGTAGACCTGCCGCAGCACCGGCGCCATCTTCTGGCTGATCCGGCCGGAGATGATCATCAGGTCGGCCTGCCGCGGCGAGGCGCGGAAGACCTCCTGCCCCCAGCGTCCGGCGTCGAACCGGGGCGCGCCGTAGGTCATCATCTCGATCGCGCAACAGGCCAGGCCGAAGGTCGCCGGCCAGAAGGACGCCTGCCGCATCCAGCCGAAGACGCCCTCCAGCGTGGTCAGCACCACACCCTGTGGGATCTTGTCCTCAATACCGCCAGCCATCTCCGGCCCCCTCCTCAGTCCCACTCCAGGCCGCCGCGGCGCCACACGTAGACGTAGGCGACGAAGACGGTGACCATGAACAGCAGCATCTCGGTCAGCGCGAACCAGCCCAGCTGCCCGAAGGTGACCGCCCACGGGTACAGGAAGACGGTCTCGATGTCGAAGACGATGAACAGCATCGCGATGATGTAGTACTTCACCGGGAACCGGCCGCCGCCCTCGGGGGCCGGCGTCGGATCGATCCCGCACTCGTAGGAGTCGTACTTGGCGCGGTTGTACCGCCGCGGCCCGACCACCGAGCTGAGCAGCACCGAGACGCCGAGGAACAGCGCCGCCAGCACCATGATCCCGAGGATGGGGATGTAGGGACTCATCGCCAGCCCAACCTTCCTGGAACTCCTGTGAAACCGATCATGCCGAGGGTGCCACCTTTGTCAACGCCGTGAGCACCTTGTCCATCCAATCACCATCGCGCGTGTCGTACAGGTGCGCGAGCAACTTCATCGTGAATCGCATCAGAATTGGCCGTGGCAAGCCGTATTTCGTGCAGATGTGCATTACCTGCGGGTGTTCGATCAGTGAGACGAAAACCTGGCCGAGCCGGAAATAGCCGCCCCAGTCGCTCTTCAGCCGGGTGACGTAGCCCCGCAGCGCCCGCTCGGCGCTGGGGGTGCCGAAGCCCCGGAAGTGGGCGTCGGTGATCGCGTCGGCGGCCATCTCGGCCGATTCCATCGCGTAGCCGATGCCCTCGCCGTTGAACGGGCTGACCATGCCGCCGGCGTCGCCGACCAGCAGCAGGCCGCGGTCGTAGGCGGGCTGCCGGTTGAAGCTCATCGGCAGCGCGGCCGAGCCGATGTTGCCGATCTGGTTCTCGGGGGTGAAGCCCCATTCCGGCGGGGTGTTGGCCAGCCAGGTCTGGAAGATCTGGCGGTAGTTGTTCTTGGTCGAGGAGGCGGAGGAGTTCACGGTGCCGAGCCCGACGTTGCAGGTGCCGTCCCCCATCGCGAAGATCCAGCCATAGCCGGGCAGCAGGTTCGACTCCTGGGGCTTGCCGTCCCACAGTTCGAGCCAGGATTCCATGTACTGGTCGTCGCTGCGCGGGCTGGTGAAGTAGGTGCGGACGGCGACCCCCATCGGGCGGTCCTTGCGCTTCTCCAGGCCCATCGACAGCGCCAGCCGGGAGGAGTTGCCGTCGGCGGCGATCACCACCGGCGCGGTGAAGGTGCGGCCGTCCTTGGTGGTGACGCCGGTGATCCGGTCGGTGCGCTCGTCGATCACGGCACCGGTGACGGTGGTCTGCTCGTGCAGCTTCGCGCCGCCGGCGACCGCGTGGTCGGCCAGGATCTTGTCGAAGTCGGCCCGTCCGCGCACCAGCCCATAGGGCGGGAACTCGGCCAGTTCGGGCCAGTCGAGCACGAACGGCTCGGTGCGTCCCCCGTAGACCCGCAGCCCCTTGTTGCGCAGCCAGGCCTGCTCGTCGCTGGTGTCGATGCCGAGCCGGATCAGCTGCTTGACCGCCCGCGGGGTGAGCCCGTCGCCGCAGACCTTCTCGCGCGGGAAGCTGCTCTTCTCCAGCAGCGCGACCTCCAGGCCGCGCTCGGCCAGGTAGCGGGCCGCCGTGGAACCGCCCGGACCGGCCCCAACGACGATCACGTCGGCCTGGGTCTCGGACATCGGTTGCGGCTCCTGGTGGTAGCGATCGGCGCGGTCGGGCACGGCGGATCGCACCATGCTCTCGCCAGTCATCCTAGGGAAAACCGCCCGTCGGAGCCATTTCGCCACCCGGCAGCCGTCCACCGGAAATAGGGCACGTTAACGGGTCGAAATTGCGGGGTTTTCGTGGGTCAGGAATTGCCCCGTTTTCGCGGCGCTCGCCGCGGCGGTCTATCCTGCGTTGGTGCGCGCACTCCCGCCCCAGCCGTCGTGGCGGGCCCAGACCATCGCGATCGAGGATCCCGGACCGCTGGAGGCGTACCTGCCCGATGCCCCGGCGCTGGCCTGGCTGCGCCGGGGGGATGGGATGATCGGGCTCGGCGAGGCGGCGCGGCTGACCGGCGCCGGCTGGGACGAGGCCGACTCCTGGTGGCGTGAGTTCTGCGCCGGGCTGGCCGTTGAGACCGAGGTTCCCGGGGTGGGCGGGCCGGTGGTCTTCGCCTCCTTCCCCTTCGATGCCGAGCACACCGCGTCCGAATCGGTGCTGGTCGTGCCCCGGGTGGTGATCGGACGGCGTGCCGGCCAGGCCTGGGTGACCACGATCGGCCCCGCCGGCGACCCGGAGCCGCGCCCCTCACCGGTGACCGGCCGGATCGAGCCGCCCCGGCTGAGCGGGGTGACCGGCCGCAGCCTCGACCGCGAGCAGTGGCAGCGGATCGTCGCCGAGGGGGTCGAGCGGATCGAGCGCAACGGCCTGAGCAAGGTCGTGCTGGCGCGGGGTGTGGAGATCGCCGCCGAGGCCCCGATCGACCCGCGCTGGCTGGTCGGCGCGCTGGCCGCCAGCTACCCGAACTGCTGGACCTACAACGTGGACGGGCTGATCGGCGCCTCCCCGGAGATGCTGGTGCGGCTGCAGGACGGGCTGGCGATGTCCCGGGTGCTGGCCGGCACCATCCGCCGCGAGGGTGACGAGGAACTCGACCTGAAGCTCGCCCACGCCCTGGCCCGTTCCGGCAAGAACCTCGTCGAGCACGAGCTGGCGGTGGAATCGGTCGCCGCCGCGCTGGCCCCGTTCTGCTCGGGCATGAACGTGCCGGACGCCCCCTACGTCCTGGAACTGCCGAACGTGCTGCACCTGGCCTCCGACGTCACCGCGGTCGCCCACGGCGACGTCACCGCGCTGCGGCTGGCCGCGGAGCTGCACCCGTCCGCCGCCGTCTGCGGCACCCCCACCGCCACCGCCCGCAAGGCCATCGCCGAACTCGAACAGCTCGACCGCGGCCGCTACTCCGGCCCGATCGGCTGGATGGACGCCGCCGGCGACGGCGAGTTCGCGATCGCGCTGCGCTGCGGCCAGCTCGCCGGCGACCACCGTTCGATCACGCTGTACGCCGGATGCGGCATCGTCGCCGGCTCCGACCCGGCCGAGGAGTACGCCGAGACCCAGGCCAAGCTGATCCCGATGCTGGAGGCGCTGCGCTTCGCGCCGTAGCGCTTCGCTAGGACCGGTGGGTCGCGGCGCGGGTGAACAGGGCGGCCGGGTTGTCGACCAGGAGTGCGGTCGCGTCCGGCTCGGAAAGGCCCTCGGCGACCAGGCGGGGCAGGAAGGCGGTCGGGACGTAGGCGTAGCCGTTGCCGCCGTTGCGGGTCCACATGCCCTTCAGGAAGACGTCGTGGGAGAGCAGGATGCGGTCGCCGTGGCCGTCGGCGATGAGGCCGGTGACGGCGGCGACGGTGTCCTCCACCGAGGGCGACTGGCCCTCGCCGGGGAAGTTGAACGGCATGGCGATCATGTCGAACTCCAGCCAGGCGCCGCGGGCGGCGACCTCGCGCTGGTAGCCGACGTCCTTGCCGGAGGGATCCATGTGGCAGAGCACGACCGAGCCCGGATCGACCCCCAGCCCGTCGGTGACGTCGAGCACCTCGTGGGCGCGGCGCTGCCAGCCGGGCAGATGGACGAGCATGGGCAGGCCGGTCTCGCGCTGGGCGAGGCCGGCGGCCTGCAGGGTGACCCGCTCGGGCCCGGTGAACTGCGGGCCGACCCCGATCTCGCCGATCACACCCACCCGGACGGCTTCCTCCCCGGGCACTTCGACACCGTCGCGGATCTCGCTGATCAGTTCGGCCGCGAGGCGGTCGACGTCGCTCGGCCGCAGGTCGTGGTCGAGACCGTGCGAGAGGCACCAGCCGCCAGCCATGACCAGGTTGAGGCCGGTGCGGCGGGAGAGCTCACGCAGCGCCGCGGGACGGCGTCCGGAGCCGGTGGTGTTGTCGATCACCGTGCGTCCGCCGGCCTTGGCGAAGAGGCCGAGTTCCTCGGCGACGATCGGCAGGTCGTCGAGGCTCATCGAGCAGTTGTCGCGGCTGGCGTACGGATCCTCGCGCAGCAGCCAGGCGGTGGCCGGGGTCACCGGGATCTCGGCGATCCGGTGCGAGAACGGACGGACGCCGCCGTGGAAGGCCTCGGAGAGGTCGTTGAGGAGATGCTCGTGGGTGAGGGTCATCCCCAGCTGTTCGACCGGCACGGGGCCGGACACGGTCTGCACCGTCACGGGCTGGGTGGTCATCTGCGTCCTCCGTCTCGACGGCCTCATTCTCCACCGGTGAAGGCGTCCGCGGTCAACATCGGGCATGCTGGTGCCCGATCGACAGGGGGAACCATGAGCTGGCTGCCACAGGATTTCGTCCACCCACGACGGGTCGAGGTGGACGCCGGGCATCACCTGCGCCCGATCCGGGCCGACGATGTCGATCTCGACATGCCCGCGGTGATGGGCTCCCAGCAGCGGCTCTGGTCGATCTTCGGCGAGGCCTGGGGCTGGCCACCGTCCGACATGACCGCCGAGCAGGATCGCGAGGATCTCGCCCGCCACGAGGCCGAGATCGAGGCCCACGAATCCTTCAACTACGCCCTCTTCGACGAAGCCGAGACCGTGCTGATCGGCTGCGTCTACATCGACCCGCCCGAGAAGGCCGGCGCCGACGCCGAGCTCTCCTGGTGGGTCCGCGACGAGTACGCCGGCTCGGCCCTCGAAGCGACCCTGGACGCCCTGGTGCCGGCCTGGATCGCCGCCGCCTGGCCGTTCACCGCCCCCCGCTACATCGGCCGCGACCTCACCTGGCAGGAGTGGCTCGCCCTGCCCGATCTGTCATAGCACCTAGTAGGCGCGCAATGCGTCGGCGGACGCCTCAGCTCAGGCAGAGGCAGAACGGGTGGCCGGCGGGGTCGAGAAAGACCCGGAAGGTCGTCCCGGGCTGGTGGGCGGCCTTGACCGCGCCCAGTTCCAGAGCAGCTGCCTCGGCGGTGTCCAGATCGTCCACGACGAAGTCCAGGTGGAACTGCTGCGGCCGCTCCTGGGAGGGCCAGTCGGGCGGCTGGTAGTTCTCCACCTGCTGGAAGGAGATGCAGGCGCCGTACTCGGCGCGGATGTCCGCCCAGCCTTCCTCTGCCTCCACCGGCCAGTCGAGCAACGCTCCGTAGAACGCTGCCAGCGCGGCGGGGTCGGGGCAGTCGATCACCGGGTTGGGGAATCGTGCGATGGCCATAGCGCATGATACGGCCACCGCCCCCGGCTACTTCTTCTTGATGGTGAAGTAGGTGGTCGTCGAGCCGGTCATCATGCCCGGGCCCGTCCAGGTGTAGTTCTTGGTCTTGGAGCCCTTCTTCAGCTTGTACTTGAGCGTTCCCCGGACGGTCTTGTCCGAGCGCTGGGCGTCCAGCATGTCGACCAGGTCGTCGAAGCTCCACGCCCCGGAAAGGTCCAGGCCGAACTCCTCGCAGCTGATCTCGCCATCGTCGTCGATCATGCACGCGTCGTCGTCGCGCAGCGACGAGACCTTCAGGGTGCCCCTGGTGCGGGCCGACTTGGAGAGCGTCACCTTGAACGTGGCTCCCGCCATCGACGTCACCGGACGGTCGTTGCGCAGCAGCGTGTAGGTGGTGCGCAAGGTGTACGTGGAGCCGGCCTTGAGCCGAGCGCCGTCCAGATCCCGCCAGGAACCCTTGGTGTACCGCTGGACCGGACCGATCTCGTAGGACTCGGCCTGATCGCTGAGCAACTGCAGAGTGACGGCGATCCGGGTGATGGTGACGTCCTCGTCGGCCTGTTCCGCCAACGCGGCGACGTCGTTGGCCGGCGGAGTGCCGATCTCGTCGGGGAAGGACGAGCGGTCGCTGACGATCTGCGAGTTGGTGAAGGAGCCGGTGCGGCCGTCGGCCCGCTCGTAGCTGATCGTCCAGGTGACCTCGCCGGTGCCCGCACCGTACTTGTCGAGCTGTTCGCTGGCGGCGGTGCCGACCAGGTACGCGGTGCCCGCGGCGGCCACCTCCGGGTCGGCGATGTCACCGGAGTAGGTGGTCAACGTGGCTCCGGCCTTGTCCTGCACCGCCACGGCGACCTCGATGCCCGAGGTCGCGCCGATCGTGCCGCGGACGCCGGTCAGCCGGTCCTCAGTGATCATGCCGAGCGGGGCGCCGATCTGCTGGGCCTGCTTGTAGGAGCCGGTCAAGCCGGTGCCGTCGGGCACGATCATCGCCGCCGAGGCGTTCGCCAGATACAGCGACGTCTCGCCGGTGAAAGCCATCGGATGCCCGAACGCCCACACCGTGTCGTCGCAGATCGCGGTCACCGTGCCGATCGAACCGGCCACCAGGTCGCCGGTGCCGTACAGCACGGCGATGTTGCCACCGGCCACCAGCGGCTGCGGGACGGCATTGCCGGAGCTCGCGGCCGGGGCGGCCATGAAGTTGCGGCTGCGCAGCAACGAGGCGCCGGCAGCGGTGCGCGGAGTGCGGGCCAGCGTCCGGTTCGCGAAGGCGTTCTCCTTCGCCCCCGCCTTTCCGGCGAAGTTCACCGTCTTGAGCTGAGTGAGGGTCTGGCCGGTCAGGCTTTGACCGCCGACCTTGGCCGCATTGGCGGAGGTGGTGTTCAGGTTCGTCTTGGTCAGCTTCACCTTCGTCGTCGCGGAGACGGCGGTGGAGCCGATCTTCTTCATGGCGTACGCGGGAGTGATCCCGGCGACCGGCAGGTTGTCGCTGTTCACGCCGTAGGCGATGGCGCCGATCAGCCGGCCGTCGGCGTCGTAGACGGGCGAGCCGGACGCGCCGGCCCAGATGCCGGCCGGCTTGAGCCCGCCGGTGCCGTCGATGGTGGGGCTGCTGAACTGGAAGAGCGGCATGTCGACGTCCTTGGCGATGCCGTTCTCGACGAAGCCGATGTAGGTGCCGGTGAACTGCTCGGGGGTGGTGCCCTTGACCACGGTGAGCGCCGTCACGGCATCGCCGGCGGCGAACTCGCGCAACTCGTCGCGCGGAACGTAGGGCTGCGAGCCGTCCGGGCAGAAGCCGGGCGAAGCGGCCCGGGCGCTCGGCGCGCTGACCGCGACGGTCAGGCCGGCCACCAGCGCGGTGGCGGCGAGCCCGGCGACCAACCGCCTGGCGGAGCCGCCCCGGCGGGCGGACATTGTCGGGGTGGCGTGCGAATCGACCATGGGGCGTCCTGTCCTGTTCGAGGGGGTGGGTGACCGGCGAACACCGACGGCCGCTACGGAGCCACGGGCCGCTCGAACCAACGCCCTCCGGCTCCCGCAGCCAACGTAGCAGGCCCCACCGAAACCCCGGGAGCGTGACTCGCTATTTGATGGTGACCTTGTCGTTGGTGTTGGGAAGTTCGATCCAGGTGCGGCCAGGGGCCATCTTCAGCGGGGTGCCGTCGTCCAGGGTGAACTGGAAGAGTTCGTTCACCTTCCCCTTGGTCCAGGTGCCGGTGACGTATTTGCCCTTGTGGAAGTAGATGAACCGGTCGCTTCCGCTGATCATCGAGTAGAGCGGCTCCTTGTGGCCGGAGTAGCCCTTGACGACACCCATCTTCCACTTGCAGTGCACGATCAGGACGTTCGGCGCGGTCACCTGGTTGCCCTTGCGCACCTTCCAGTCGAACCAGGTCGAGCCCTCCTGGAAGCGGATCGACTTCGCCCAGGCCTTCTCCTTCCAGGTCCACCGGTGGTACTCCTTCGCCGAGCCGGCGTAGGTGATGGTGACCTGCTTGGCGTCCTTCCCGTTCACGGTCGAGGGCTCCTCCCCCGGCGCGTGGTACTGCAGGTAGACCGGCGGGATGGTGTCCGGGGCGAGCCTGGCGTCCCGGGAGAGGTTCTTCGGGATGGCGACCACCGACTTGTCGGCGATGTTGGCGCCCTTCCACCAGCCGCCCGGGTTCCAGAGCTTCCAGCGGTCGGTGCGGTCGCCGTACTTCTCGCGCAGCTCGATGTACTTCTTGTGCTTGCGGACGTACTTCAGCATCCAGGGCACGGCGCCGGTGCAGGCCAGGACGCCCTTCAGCGGAGAAAGCAGCGCCACGTCCACCGGACGGGTGGAGCGCACCGGGTTGGCGCCCTCCTCGGGCCACTTGCTGTGGAAGATCGCGCACAGCCGGGTGATGTCGTAGGACTTGCCCTGTGCCTGGACGAAGACGATGTCGGCCTTATCGACCCCGCTCTGCGGGAAGGAGCGCTTCTCGACGGGAACCTTGACGGCGACCGCCGCCCGAGCGGCCTGCTTTTCCTCGCCGTCCTTGAACGGCCGGCCGGTGAGCGGCCAGCGCGGGGTGGTGTCCACGGTGGGCGTCGGTGAGGGCTCCGGGGTCGGCGTGGCTGTCTCGGAGGTGCTCGGCGCCGGCGTCGGCGTCTCGGACGGGTTCACCGTCGGGGTGGTGACCGGCGACTCCGCCGAACAGCCCGCGATCGCCACCCCGGCCACACCGGCAACGCCTGCCAGCACCGTCCGCCGCTTGAGGTCAACCATGAAGTCTCGTTCCTTCCGCCGCCCGCTCACCTCGATGCGGGCCCGAGAGCCAATCTTGCCACTCCCGGCCCGCGCCCACCCACCGACCCACGCCGAGTGGAGCACCGCCCTTCCCGCCGAGCACCTCGCCCAGGGCCACGCGTTCGGCTAGGCGAGGTCCAGCAGGCCCCGGATGTCGGCGGCGGTGAGCGGGGCCGGAGCGTCCGTGCCGGTGCCCATGACGGAGTCGAACAGGTCGCGTTTGCGCTGCTGCAGGGCGACCACCTTCTGCTCGATGGTGTCGGCGCTCACCAGGCGGTAGACGTTGACCGGCTTGTCCTGGCCGATCCGGTGGGTGCGGTCGATCGCCTGGGTCTCGGCGGCCGGGTTCCACCATGGATCGAGGATGAAGACGTAGTCGGCCTCGGTGAGGGTGAGGCCGAAGCCGCCGGCCTTCAGGCTGATCAGGAAGACCGGGTCGGACGAGGCCCGGAAGTCGGCGATCCGGCGCTGCCGGTCACGGGTGCGGCCGTCCAGGTAGGCGTAGCCGATGCGCTCGGCGTCCAGTCGTTCGCGGACCAGCTTGAGGAAGCCGGTGAACTGGCTGAAGACCAGCGCCCGGTGGCCCTCGGCGGCGAGTTCGGTGACCAGTTCGACCAGGGTGTCGATCTTGGCCGATTGCTCGGGTGCGCCGGCCTCCACCAGGGCGGGTGAGAGGCTCAGCTGCCGCAACAGGGTGAGCGAGCGCAGGATGGCCACCCGGTTGCGGTCCAGATCGTCCACCAGCCGCAGCACCCGCTTGCGCTCGGCGGCCAGGTGGCGGTCGTAGACGCGGCGATGCCCGGGGCTGAGTGTCACCTCGAGCACCTGTTCCTGCTTGGGCGGCAGTTCGGGCGCCACCGCCTGCTTGGTGCGCCGCAGCATCAGCGGACGGACGCGACGGTGCAGCCGGGCCAGCGCCTCCGGGTCGCGTCCGGATTCGATCGGACGGCGGTACAGCTCGGCGAAGACCTCCGGGTCGGCGA
Source organism: Propionicimonas sp. (assembly GCA_027492575.1). GTDB lineage: Bacteria > Actinomycetota > Actinomycetes > Propionibacteriales > Propionibacteriaceae > Propionicimonas. The sequence continues at coordinate 969 of JAPUEM010000009.1, read as the reverse complement.
AGAGCCCGGGCGCGGTGATCGACAGCAGCGACCACAGGTCCATCAGGTTGTTCTCCAGCGGGGTGCCGGTCGCCGCCAGCTTCACCGGCGCGGACAGCCGGCGGACCGCCTTGTAGGCGCGGGTGGCGCGGTTCTTCACGAACTGCGCCTCGTCCAGGATCACGGCTCCCCAGCGGTACTGGGCGTAGTCGGCGTCCTCCAGCCGCAGCAGGGTGTACGAGGTGACCACCAGATCGGCGTCCTGGCGCACCTCGGCGAGCGTGGCGGAGCGCTTGCCCGAGGTCGCCTCGATGGTGCGGACGCGCAGCCCGGGGGCGAACCGGGCGGCCTCTCCCGCCCAGGTGCCCACCACGGAGGTGGGCGCGACCACCAGCACCGGATCGGTGAGTTCGCCGGCCTCGGCGGCGGCCAGCACCGCCGACAGCACCTGCAGGGTCTTGCCCAGGCCCATGTCGTCGGCCAGGATGCCGCCCAGCCCGGCCTGCCACAGGTAGCGCAGCCAGCGGTAGCCGAGCTTCTGGTAGCCGCGCAGGGTGGCCTGCAGACCCTCGGGCACCGGGGCGGCCGGCAGTTCGGTCACGTCGAGCAGCGCGGTGACCGCGGCCTGCCAGGCGCGGGACTGCTCGGCCACCACGCCGAGGTCGACCAGTTCCTGCCACAGCCCGGCGTGTTCGCGGCGCAGCCTCAGCCCGCCGGCGGCGTCCGGTTGCAGCAGCAGCGCCTCGTCGATGATCCGGCGCAGCTGTTCGAATTCGGGACGATCCAGGCTGAACCAGGTGCCGGAATCGAGGATCAGGTGGCTCTCGCCCCTGGCCAGCGCCGCGAAGAGCTCGCGGAACTCGACCTGCTCGCCGTCCACCTCGATGGTGACCGCGAGGTCGAACCAGTCGGTCGCGCCGCCGGCGTCGTCCGACATCGCCACGCTGACCACCGGCGCCGACTCCGCCCGCCGGTAGCTGGGCGCGGCCT
>JAPUEM010000008.1 GCA_027492575.1 Propionicimonas sp. | reverse complement strand
CCAGCGTCGACTTGCCGTGGTCGATGTGGGCGATGATGCAGAAGTTGCGGATGATCTCCGGCGGCGTCGCGCCGGGGCGTGGTGCGGGCATGCAGCTTTCCTGGTTGAGGACCGACGACACACCTTACCGTGTCGCACTCTCCTGCCCGCTCCACCCCCGCTCGCGCAGGCTCCTCCCCACGACGACACCCCTCCGTCCCCTTCCTCCCGCAAGGTGTGGCCGATGAACCGTGGACGGACCATCCGCCACACCTTGCGGCATCCTCAAACCAGGCCCTTCCCGGGTGGCGACCTCAACTTGGTGGTACCGACGGGCTTTGGTAGGGTTGGTGGTCGCGTCCTTTTCAGGATGCCCCAGCACGATTATCGACAGCACGATCACCGACCAAGAAGGCAAGCCCTGTGGCGAACATCAAGTCCCAGAAGAAGCGGATTCTGACCAACGAGAAGTCTCGTCTCCGCAACAAGGCTGTGAAGTCCTCCCTGCGCACCCACGTGCGCCGGTTCAACGAGGCCGTCGCCGCCGGTGACACCGAGAAGGCGCAGGAGTACGCGAAGGCCGCTACCCGCCAGCTCGACAAGGCCGCGTCCAAGGGCGTCATCCACAAGAACCAGGCCGCGAACCGCAAGTCGGCGATCGCCACCAAGGCCGCCGCCCTCTGAGTTCCACCTCGAACGCCGCCCCACGGGGCGGCGTTTTGGCGTTCCCTGGAACGCCTTGAGCCAACTCGACGACCCTTCGACAGGCTCAGGGATCGCTCATCGGCGTTCGTCTACCGACCGCGATTGCGGATGATCGCCAGCACCATCTGCTCCAGCGCGAAGCCGGCATCGCTGCTGGCCCCCTTCACCTGGGCGTCGGCCGTGGCCACCGCCTGAATCGCGCGAGCCACCCCCGCCGCTCGCCACTGCCGCGCCAACGGGCCCAGCGACTTCAGCTTCCAGGGCGGGACGCCGATCCGCTGCGCGATCTGGGCGTCGCGCAGGCCGTCGTCGCGGGCGTCCAGGTATTTGCCGAGTTCGCGCAGGTTGGCCGCCACGGCGGCGGTGACCTGCGGCGGACCGACCCCGGTCGCCAGGGCCCAGCGCAACTTCTCCAGCGCCGGGCCGGTCTGCCCAGCCAGCGCGTCGGTGGCGATCTCGTAGCTGCGCACCTCGGCCCGTCCGCCGAAATACCGCCGCACGGCGGCCTCGGTGAGGGTCTGGCCCTCGGCGTCGTCGATCAGCTGACGGACGGCCGACGCCAGTGCGTTCAGATCGGTGCCGACGGCGTTCACCAGCACCTCGGCGGTCGGCTTCTCGACGCGGACGCCGGCCCGCCGGGCCTCGGCCACCACGAACTGCGGCAGCTCCCAGGCCTTCAGCGACGGGCAGTCGACCGAACGCACCCCTGCCTTGCGCAGCCGGTCGAGCACGGCCTTGCCCTTCACTCCGCCGGGGTGGACGAGCACCAGCGCCAGATCGGGCCCGGGCGCCGCCGCCAGGGTGACCAGCACGTCGGCGACCTCGGCCGGCAACTCGGGCAGGTCCTCGATCACCACGACGGAGGCGTCAGCGAAAAGCGAGCCGCCGGTGGCCTCGGCCAGGCCGCCCACCGTGAGATCACCGGCAGCAACCCGGTTCACCGCGGCTTCCGGACGCTGCGCCAGCGCGGTGGCGAGCACCTCCGCCACGGCGCGTGAGGCCAGCAGCGACTCGGGGCCGATGACCAGCAGGGTGCTGCCGAAGGGAGATTCCACGGCTACAGCATGCCAGCGGGCACCGACATCCGCTCAACCCAGCAGCAGCCGCACCACCAGCCAGACGGCCGGCAGGCTGAGCACGGCCACCGAGATCACCACGAACCAGAAGTGGTCGCGCAGGATGGCCAGGTACTCGCGGATGGTCGCGCTGGGCCAGTAGTAGTCGGCGGTCGGCGCCCCGAGCACGTAGCCCGCCACGCCGGCGTTGCGCATCATCATGGCCGACCGGAAGGCGTGGAAGTTGTTGGTGACGACCGCGACCGGGCCGGTGATGCCGCGCTCGGCGAGCAGGGCGGCGGTCCTGGCCAGGTTCTCCTGCGTGGTGCGGGACTCGGCCTCGGTGAGAACGGCCTGCGGCGGGACGCCGTGCTCGATCAGGTATTCCGCCATGGCCTCGGCCTCCGAGCGCGGCTCGTCCGGCCCCTGACCGCCCGAGGTGACCAGCACCGGGCTCCCGCCGGCCGCCACGGCCGCCTGGTAGGCCCGCTTCGCGCCGTCCAGCCGGCTGGCCAGCAGCGGCGGCACCTGGCCCTCGATCAGCCCCGAGCCCAGTGCGACGACCGCGGCCACCCGCCGGCTCGCGCGCCGGGTGATCGCCTGGTAGACCGCCGAGTACAGCAGGTACGCCAGGAAGCCATAGGAGAGGAAGCCGAACGGCAGGCTCGCCAGGATGACCCCGATCGCCAGCGCAACCGAATCCGTCGCCACCGAGGCAAACAGGGCCCCGAGCACCGTCGCCACGCCACCCAGGACAGCCAGACCGAGCAGCAACGAGAGCAGGTTGGCCAGCTTGCGTCCCTCCTTGCGCACCATGGTGAGCCCGTTCAGCACGAGCAGGACCGCGACCAGCACCACCATCGCCACGATCACGATCAGCAGGGCCAGCAGCGCCCACGCGCCGGCGATCTCCGAGCGGGCGGACGCCGCCCCGCCGAGGACCGAGACCAGGCTCAGGACGAGGCTCGCCACGGCGCCGAACAGGAAGATCGCGCAACGCATGCTCCGCGGTTCCCGGGCGTAGGCGAGCACGAACAGAACGGCGAAGACACCGGTCAGGCCCAACTCCATGAGCACGTCCTTCGGTTCGGGGAGGTCCGGTGACCAGGGTACGGGCGTCCTCCGCCCGGCTGTGACTAGGATTCGTGGGACGACACCGGACAAGGACGGGAGGGACCTCGGTGGCACGACCGGGCAGCGAACCCACGATCGCCGATGTCGCCGTGCTGGCAGGGGTCTCCCGCACCACCGTCTCCCGGGTGCTGAACAACCGCGGCTACCTCAGCCAGGCCACCAAGGACAAGGTGGCCGAGGCGATGGCCGATCTGCACTACCGGCCCAACGAGGTCGCGCGCGCCCTGCTCGGGCAGCGCACCCGGGTGGTCGGCGTCATCCTGCCCACGGTCGCGCTGCCCTTCTTCGGCGAGGTCGCGGTCTCCCTCGAGCACGCCCTGGCCGAACGCGGCTACCGGACGCTGCTGTGCAACAGCCTTGGACGCAGCGAGGTCGAGCGGGACCACCTGCTGCAGTTGGAGGGCAATCGGGTGGACGGCATCATCTCCGGCGCCCACAACGATTCGATCCCCGAGTACGCGACGACCCGGCTGCCGGTGGTCACGATCGACCGCGAACTGGCACCGCACATCCCCAACGTGCGCGCCGACAACACTGCCGGCGGCCGGCTGGCAACCGAGTTGCTGGTGGGCCGGGGCGCGCGCCGTCCGGCGCTGTTCACCTCGACCTCCGGCCCGCGCAACCTGCGCGAGGCGGGCTACCGCGCCGTCCTCGCCGAGGCAGGCATCGAGCCCACCGTCGTCACCGTCAGGTTCGGCACCCCGGAGCCGGAACGCAGCCGGCTGATCGACGCGGCCCTGGACGGCCTGGGCGACACGATCGACGCGGTCTTCGCGACCGACGACCTGACCGCCTGCGCGATCATCGACTGGGCGCGGCGCAACGGACGCACGATCCCCGACGACCTGAAGGTGGTCGGCTTCGACGGCACCGGCGCGCTGCGCGCGGCCGTCCCGTGGCTGACCACCGTGCAGCAGCCGATCGGTCAGATCTGCCGGGCCGCGGTGGAGATCCTGCTGCGGCGCATTGAGGACGGCCCCGCGGCACCTGACCCGTCGACGCCAGGGGCCGAGCGTCCGGCCGTCGCCCCGGTCGAGTTCCCCGTCTCCCTCATCGAGGGCGCCACAACCTAGAAGGCCTGCTGGACAGCGTGTCCAGCAGGCCTCGAGGCGTCGCGTCGGTTCAGACGGTGACCGGAACGACCGCGGTCAGGAACGGATCACCGGCTGTCACCGGCCCGGCCGCTTCGGCGTCCACCCGCTCGTAGGCCGTGGCGTTGGTGACCACGACCGGGGTGGTGGTGTCGTAGCCGGCGGCCGCGACCGCGGCCAGATCGACCTCGGCGAGCAGGTCGCCGCGGCGCACCCGCTGCCCGACCTTGACCTTGGGCGTGAAGTGCTTGCCGTCCAGTTGGACGGTGTCCATGCCGACGTGGATGAGGATCTCCACCCCGCTGGCCGACCGCAGCCCGTAGGCGTGGCCGGTCGGGAAGGCGACGATCACCTCGCCGTCGAACGGGGCGACCACGCGTCCGGCGGAGGGGGCGATCGCGGCGCCCGGGCCGAGCACCCCACCGGAGAAGATCGGATCCTTCACCTGGGCGAGCGGGATCGCCTCGCCGGTCAGCGGAGCGGTCACCCGGAAGTCGGTGACGTCGCCGGCCGGAACCACGGCGGTGGCGGCGATGGCCGCGGCGTTCTCGACGGCTTCCTCCTCGACCGTCTCGTCGACGTGGGTTCCGGCGATGGACGCCCGTCCCCGGCTGCGGGCGTAGACGGTGCCGACACCGAAGGAGAGACCCAGCGTCACCAGCGAGGCGACGATGAACATCGGGATGTCGGTCGGGTCGATCGACACGAAGCCGATCAGGCCGGCGGCACCGAGAGCGACTGCCCGGACGTCGAAGATGCTGATCAGCGCCGCACCGATGCCCGCCGCGCCGACGGCGATGAAGAAGGGCCAGCGCAGCCGCAGGTTGACGCCGAAGATCGCCGGCTCGGTGATGCCCATCAGGGCCGAGGCCGAGGCGGCGCCCGACATGCCCTTCAGCTTGGCGTCCTTGGCGGCCAGGAAGACCGCCAGCGTGGCCCCGCCCTGGGCGATGTTGGCCATCGAGGCGACCGGGAAGATGAACGAGCCTGGGCCGCCGGGCGGCAGCAGGGTCAGCTCCAGGGCCGGGAAGCTCTGGTGCAGGCCGGTCACGACGATCGGCGAGTAGAGCAGGCCGAAGACCAGGCCGCCGAGGAAGCCGGTGGATTCGTACAGCCACAGCAAGCCGAAGGAGATCGCGTCGGAGAGCTGACGGGTCAGCGGGCCGACCAGCATGAAGGTGAGGAAGCCGGTGATCAGGATGGTGAGGAGGGGGGTGAGTAGGAAGTCGGTGGTGCCCTTGAACCACTTGCGCAGCTGCTTCTCGACGGTGGCGAGCAGGTAGCTGACGAAGAGCACCGGGATGACCTGGCCCTGATAGCCCGCCTGGGCCACCGCGATGCCGAAGATCTCCCAGTAGGGCATGGTGCCGTCGGCGATCGCCGCGGCGACGCCCCAGCCGTTGACCAGGGACGGGAAGACCATGGCCGCGCCCATGGCGGCGCCCAGGTAGGGGTTGCCGCCGAAGCGCTTGGTCGCCGAGAAGCCGATCAGCACCGGCAGGAAGGCGAACGGCGCCGCCGCCAGCAGGTTGACCAGTGAGGCGACGTCGGTGATGCTCGGCCAGCGGTCGACCAGCGACTCCGGGCCGAACAGCCCGCGCGCGGTCAGGACATTGTTGAGGGCCATCAGCAGGCCACCGGCGACCAGCGCCGGCAGCACCGGGACGAAGATGTCGGCGACCATCTTGATGAACCGGGTGAAGATGTTGCCCTGCTTGGCGGCCTCCTGAGCGGCCTCGGCCTTGCTGACCTCGCTCACTCCGGAGGCGATCAGCTTGTCGTAGACGACATCGACGTCGCCGGGGCCGACGATGATCTGGAACATGCCGGCAGCCGAGAAGGTGCCCTTGATGTCGGTGTCGTTGTCGAGGGTGGCCTGATCGACCTTCTGCTGGTCTTTCAGCACCAGGCGCAGCCGGGTCGCGCAGTGCGCCGCTGCGGAGATGTTGTCTGGGCCGCCGACTGCTGTGAGCACCGTCTGGGCGACGCGGCTGTGATCCATGCGGGGGGTTCCTCCTCGAACGTACCTCTGGGGCAACTCGGATCTAGTCTGTCAATCGTTTGACAGCAATGTCAAGGGTTGAACATACGTCCCTGGTGCGGGCTACTCCAGGACGGTCGCGGCAGCCGCGAGCACGTCGGCGTCGCCGGCGAGCGCGACCTGGAAGTCGTCGGTGTCGAGGTAGCTGCGCAGGCTGAAGGCGGTGTGTCCACCGGCCACGAAAACCTCGGTGACCGACCGGTCATGGACGACGGTGACCTCGAGCCGGTCGAGGTCGGGGACGGCCAACCGCCGCAGGTCGCCGTGCGGGTAGCGGGTGGTGCTGCGGTCCACGGTCAACGCGCCGCGCTCGAAGGCCAGCGTGACGTGGGCGCCGTCCGGCCGGCCCAGCCACAGGCTCCACTCCTCGCGCTGGCCGACGCCCAGATCGAGGATGAACGACCGGACGCCGTCCAGCTCGGGCAGCGGCCGCGCCGGGCCGGCGAGTTCCGTCCCGGCGATCGCCAGCCCGGCCGGCTCCCCCGCGATCCGGCGGGGCAGCTGGTGGAGCCGTCCGCCGCGCAGGGTGAGATCGCGCGGGACGCTCTGGACGTGCACCCAGCCGTGCTCGGCCAGCGACGGCTGGTCGTCCTCCATGGCGTTGCCGAGCCAACCCACCAGCAGCGGTGGCTGCTCGGGCTCACCGGCGGCCACGGTGAAGACCTGGGGGGCGTAGAACTCGAAACCGCTGTCGAGCTCGGTGAACTCGCCGGCGGGCGTGAACCGCGTCCCATCCAGGTGGCCGACCAGGTAGCCGCAAGGGAAGATGTTGCGGAACTCGTCGCCGCGCGGACCCACGCCCTGGGGGCAGAAGATCACGACATCGAACTCCTCGCCGGTGTCGGCATCCGGCAACCGGAGGACGTTGGGGCATTCCCACATGTAGCCGTAGGCGGCATAGCGATCGTCCGGGAAGGTCAGCTCGCCGACCAGTTGCCAATCGACCAGATCGGACGAGCGGTAGACCAGGATGCAGCCGGTGTTGTCGGCGCGCTGCGCGCCGAGGTACATCGCGAAACCATCGCCCTCGGGCAGCACGAAGGGATCCCGGATGTGGGCGGTGTAGCCCGCGGGCGGGCCGGAGATCAGCGGGTTGACCTCCAGCTTCGGGTAGCTCTCGAAGTCGGTGGTCGTGACGGCGCACTGGTAGGACTCGCGCCGGCCTTCGGCGTCCTTGACGTTGCCGGTGTAGTGCAGCCAGACGGTGCCGTCGTGCACCACCGCGCCGCCGGAGTAGACGCCGTTGCGGTCGTACCAGTCGGAGGGCGGGATGGCGGGGGTGCGGGTCGTCCAGTCGATCAGATCGGACGAGGTCGCATGCCCCCAGTAGATGGACTTGCTGTGCGGGAAGAAGGGCCCGAACTGGTAGAAGACGTGGTAGACCCCGTCGATCACGATCAGCCCGTTCGGGTCGTTCATCCGCCCCACCGGGGGCGCGACGTGGAAGCGGGGATAGTCGGGGTCGAGACTCGCCCGGGACTCGTCTATGGCCCGCAGCGCGGCGTCGATGGATTCCTCTCGGGATGTCACGCGAGGGAGCCTAACAGAACCTGACATACCTTTGACAGGATGGTGGCAGGCCGCGAAACCGCTTCAGGCCGGACGCTTTCCGACCGCCGCGTCGGCGACGATCCGCGCGATGCGGGCCGTCCTGGTCTGGGGCCGTTTGGCCAGCGCGATCGCGGTGAGCGCGACCTTGCGGACGCCGGGAGTCCACGAATCCCACTCCCTGCGGGCCGCCGGTTCCGCGTCTAGCGCGGCGGTGAGCTCGGGCGGCTCGACCCCTGCCTCAGCTCCGTCCAGCACCGTCCACATGCCGTTCGCCCTGGCGAGGTCGATGAGCCGGCGGCCTTCCGGACGCATCCGTCCCTCGGCTTCGAGCTTCGCCACGCGCGCCTTGTTCGTGGCCGCCCAGGCACTGCTCGGCGACCGGGGCGCGAACCACAACATCGACCGTTCCTCGTCGAGCGGCTTCGACTGCCCATCGATCCATCCGAAGCACAGCGCCTCGAGAATGGCGTCGTCGTAGCTGATCCGCGAGCGCCCGGTCGCGGGACGCCACAGCACCATCCACACCCCGTCGCAGCTGGCGGCGTTGGCCTCCAGCCAGGCCCGCCACTGCTCGACCGTCTCGATCGGCAGGCGCTGCGCGTCGTCCATCTTGCCCACCCGTCGACCCTATCCTCCGCTCGGCCAGGCGTCAGCCGGCAAGCTCCAAGCGGCGGATGTAGTCCGCCATGCCGGGGACGCTGAAAGAGATCCGGCCGCGCTTAGGGACGTTCGGTGGTGACCCGCAGGCCGGTGTCGTTGACGGTTACGGCCAACGAGCCCTGGGTGTCGGTGCGGAAGGCGGTGGTGCCGGCGCGGGCCAGCAATTGCAGGGCGGTGGCCGAGGGGTGGCCGTAGGTGTTCTCGCCGACGCCGATCAGGGCCACCGGAGCGGCGACCGCGGCGAACAGCTCGGCGGTCTGCCTGGCGGAGCCGTGGTGGGGGACGATCAGGACGTCGGCCGTGAGCGGCCGGCCCGAGGTCAGGACGGCGGCTTGCCCGGTGGTCTCGATGTCGCCGGTAGCCAGGACGACGAGGCGTCCGGTGTCGATGCGGGTGACCACCGAGCCGTCGTTCTCGCCGCTCGACTCCCCCTCGCCCGCGATCGCGAGGGTCGGCAGCGGCAGCGCCGAGATCACCGTCACTTGCACCTCGCCCACCTGCACGACCAGCCCCGGGGCGGGGACGAGCGGCTGCGCCTCCGGGAGGACGAGCGGCACCTGCTCGGCGCCGGCATGGCCGACCGGCGCGAGCACCGCGCCGACCTCGCGTCCGGCCAGGGCGGCGAGCCCACCGACGTGGTCGCTGTGGAAGTGAGTGAGCACCAGCAGCGGGACCTTGCTCACCCCCAGCACGCTCAGGCAGCGCTCGAGGGCCGCCGGCTCCGGGCCGGTGTCGATCACGATCGCCTCGCTCGGCGCCACCGCGACGACGGTGGCCGAGCCCTGGCCGACATCGCACTGGACGACCTCCCAGTCAGCGGGTGGCCAGCCCGGGGCAGAGACCGGACGCAGCAACGCGATCACCAGCACCAGCGCCGCCGCGACAGCCAGCCAGCGGGTGCGCAGCAGGCGTCCGCCGAGCAGGAAGCTCGCCAGGCTCAGCCCGATCAGCACCGCGATCCCGGCCGGGGTCGCCGGCCACGGGATCGCCGCGGCCGGCAACTGCGCGCCGAGGTTCGCGATCCAGCACAAGGCCTGCGCGCCCCAGCCGGCCAGCCAGCCCAGCGCGACCGCGACCGGCGGCAGGAGCGGCCCGATCGCGGCGCAGGCGAACCCGAGAATGGTCGTGGGGCCGACCAGTGGCCCGGCGACCAGATTGGCCAGGACGCCGACCAGGCTCAGCTGGCCGGAGATCGCGACGATGATCGGCTGGGTGGCCAGCTGGGCCGCGATCGGGACGGCGAGCGCCTCGGCCAGGCCGCGTGGCAGCCAGCCGGCCAGCGCGTCCGTCCAGGCCCGTGCCCAGCAGATGATGCCCGCCGACGCGGTGACCGACAGCGCGAAGCCGGCCGACGACGCCAGCCAGGGATCGACCAGCAGCAGCCCGATCACCGCCCAGGAGAGCTGCCGCAGACCGCGCTGGCGTCCGCCGAAGCCGAGTGCGGCCAGCCCGACGCTGCCCATCGCGGCCGCCCGCACCACGCTCGGCTCGCCGTGGCAGAGCACGACGAACCCGGCGACCCCGATCACCGCCAGGCCACGCAGCCACCAGCCGCGCACGCCCAGTCGTCCGGCCAGCCAGAGCAGGCTCGCCAACAGAAGCGTCAGGTTGCTGCCCGAGACCGCGGCCAGGTGTGCCAGACCGGTGATCCGGAACCGTTCGATGAGCTCGGGCGACATGGCGCTGGTGTCGCCCACCACGAGGGCCGGGACGACCGCCTTCGGCTCCGGCGCCAGGCCGGCCACGGATTCGTGCAGCACCGAGCGGACGTGGTGCACGCCGGCGTCCAGCCAACCGGGCGGAGCGACCGGCACCGGCGGCTCCCGAGCCCGGGCGCCCGCCACATAGGGCTCGTCGGGCTCGGCCGGGGCCAGTCGCAGCGTGGTGGTCACCACGCTGCCGGGCACCAGGGTCACCCAGGATGGCAGCGCGTCACCGCCGGCCCGGAGCAGCACCGATTGGCCGGTCAGCCAGTGCTGGTCCCGTCCGGCGACCTGCACCAGGCGAGCCGGGACGAACCAGGTCGGCCCGCCGAAGCGCGCGCCGGCCAGTCGCCCGGGCCCGACCCGCAGGGTGGCGGTCACCACCGCACCCTGCTCGGCGAGGTCGGCGACCGGACCGCTGTGCAGGGCCAGCGAGCGTCCAGCGGCGGCAGCCAGGCAGGCCAGCAGCACCGCTCCCGCCGCCACCGCGAGCCTCCGCTCCGTCCGCAAGCCCCAGACCAGCACCGCCGCACCCAGCCCGACCACGAGCCAGACCGCCCGCTCGTCCCCCGAGATGCCCGGCCAGGCACCGGCCCAGGCCGCGACGGCCAAGACCGGGCCGCGGTGGTCGAGCCGCTCGGCTGTACGCCTTTCCTGCCCAGAGATCCCGGGTCGTAGCCCGGGATGACGGGGTTGAGCTTGTCGCGCGGTCATCGGTGCCGTTCAGAGTCGGACGAGGGGCGCCAGCTGGGCGTAGGTCTTGGGGCCGATCCCGTCGACCTCCTGCAGTTCCTCGATGCGGGTGAACTTCCCGTGCTCCTCGCGCCAGGCGACGATCCGTCCGGCGGTCACCGGGCCGACGCCGGGGAGGGCCTCGAACTCGGCCTGGGTCGCCTTGTTGAGCGAGAGCTTCCGGCTGCCGTCCGCCGAACCCCCACCACCTGAACCGCCACCACCGCCCTCGCCGCGGATCTCGCCACGCGGCTGCTTGCGGGTGCCGATCACCAGTTGGGCGCCGTCCGAGACCACCGCCGCGAGGTTCAGCTCGCCGGGATCCGCGTCCTCGGTGAGCCCGCCGGCGGCGAGGATCGCGTCCTGCACCCGGGCGCCCTCGTCCAGTTCGACCACGCCGGGATGCGCCACCGCCCCGAGCACGTGCACGAGGATCGACGGCGGCGGCGTGGGAGTCGGGCTGGCGACCACGGTCGGCGCGGTGCCGGCCGGTCGTTCCACCGGGGTGGAGCGGGCCTGCAGCACGCTGTAGCCCGCCCACAGACAACCGGTCAGCAGCACGATCCCGACGGCCACCAGATGGCCGCGGGTGAACTCCCAGGCCGCCCGGCCCCAGCCGGCCGCCAGCTGACCGCGGTCCGCCCCAGGTGCCGGCGGCTCGGAGTGGCCAGGTGGGGAGATCCCCGCCTCCGCGGGAACTGATGGAGGGGCGGGGGCGACGGAGGCGCGAGCGGATGCGACGGAGGCCCGGGCGGGGGTCACGGAGGCGCGGGCGGAGCCGACTGAGGTCGAGGGCATCTCGGGTGCCGAAGCGAGGGCGGGCGCCTCGAAGTCGGCCGGCGGCCTGATGGCGCGACGGGCGGGCACCTCGTCCAGCAGCGCGGCGAGGCGCTGCCGGACGACCTCGCTGAGCACGGGTTCGGGGGCGAATTCACGCGGCATACCCGGTCACTATGGTCAGCCGGGCACCGAATGTGTCAGCGACTTCGTCCGGCTGTGGATAACTTCGCACCTCGGTTCGTTGTCCACAGGCCGGCGCGGGTAGCGTGGGACCGTACCCGATCCGAAAGAGGAACCGATGGCCATCAGCCTTGAGACAGTCGGCACGAACGCCAAGAAGCAGCACGGCGGCTGCGGTTGCGGCTGCTCCGGCGGCACCCCCGAACTGGTGCTGAGCTCGATCCCGAAGATCATGCGCAGCGGCGCCGTGCTCGGCGGGCTGAACAGCCTGCGCTCCGAGCAGCAGGTGGTGCTGGTGGCGAACCACTCCCCCGCCCCGCTGCTGTCGGCGCTGGAGCGGGTGGCCCCGGACGCCTTCGACATCGTCTACCTCGAGGAAGGCCCCGAGACCTGGCGGGTGGAGGTCACCCGCCGCTGAGGCGGGAGGCCCACCGCGCCCATTCCGATTCCCGCGAAGGCGGGAGTCTCCGTTCCCGCGCGCAGTTGCATTGGAGAGATCCCCGCCTTCGCGGGGATGACAGAAGGCTCAGGCGGGGACGATGCTGACCAGCTTCGGCGCGCGGACGATCACCTGACGGATCCCGCGTCCGTCCAGGGCTCGCTGCACGCCAGGCTCGGCCAGGGCCAGCGCCTCCAACTCCGCCTCGGTCACCGACGGAGCGACCTCCAGCTTGGCGCGCACCTTGCCCTGCACCTGCACCACGCAGGTGACCGACTCGGCGACCAGCAGTGCCGGATCAGGCGTCGGCCAGGTCGAGTTGGCGACGGACGGGGTGTGGCCCAGCGCCTCCCACATCTCCTCGGCGACGTACGGCGCCACCGTGCTCAGCGCCTGGGTGACGAACTCCACGGCCTCGCGGACCGCGGGATCGGCCCCGCCGGCGCCGGTGTCGATCGTTTTGCGGACGGCGTTCACCAGCTCCATGATGCGGGCCACCACGACGTTGAACCGCTTGCTCTCCAGCGACTCGGTGATGTCGGCGATCGAACGGTGAGTCACCCGGCGCAGCGCCAGGTCACCCGTGGCCGGATCAGCCCCGGGCGAGGACGACACATCCCCAGCCAGCCGGTAGGCCCGCTGCAGGAACTTCACGGTCGAGCCGGCCGAGACGTCCGCCCAGTCGATGTCGTCCTCCGGCGGACCGGCGAAGACCACCGTGGTGCGGATCGCGTCCACCCCGTAGGCGTCGATCTGGGCGCCCAGGTCGACCCCGTTGCCCAGCGTCTTGCTCATCGCCTTGCCCTGGTTGATCACCTGGCCCTGGTTCAGCAGCCGGGTGAACGGCTCGGTGAAATCGACCAGGCCCAGGTCGTGCAGCACCTTGGTGAAGAAGCGCGAGTACAGCAGGTGCAGGATGGCGTGCTCGACGCCACCGACGTACTGGGCGACCGGCATCCACCGGGCGACCTCCGCCGGGTCGAACGGGCCTTCGGTGTACTGCGGCGAGCAGTAGCGGAAGAAGTACCAGGAGGAATCCACGAAGGTGTCCATGGTGTCGGTGTCCCGGGTGGCCGGGCCGCCGCACGTGGGGCATTCGGTGTTCACCCAGTCGGTGGCCGAAGCCAGCGGCGAGGTGCCCTTGGGGGCCAGGTCCGCGCCGCGCAGGTCGGGCAGCCGCACCGGCAGCTGGTCGTCCGGCACCGGAACCTCACCACAGGACGGGCAGTGCACGATCGGGATCGGGCAGCCCCAGAACCGCTGCCGGCTCAGCAGCCAGTCCCGCAGCCGGTAGGTGACCGCCGCGCGTCCGGCGCCCTCGGCCTCCAGGAAGTCGCACATCGCGGCCACGCCGGCCGCCTTGTCGGCCAGCCCTTCCAGCTTGGGCGAGTTGACGTAGGCGCCGTCACCCGGGGTCGCGACGCCGGATTCCACCGGGTCGGCCAGGCCGGTCTCCAGCACCACCCGCACCGGCAGGTCGAAGGCCAGGGCGAACTCCAGGTCGCGCTGGTCGTGCGCCGGGACGGCCATGATCGCGCCCGTCCCGTACTCGCTCAGCACGTAGTCGGCCGCCCAGACCGGCAGCTTCTCGCCATTGACCGGGTTGATCGCGTACCGGCCCAGGAAGACGCCGGTCTTGGGACGCTCGGTCGACTGCCGCTCGATCTCGGTGGCCTGCTTGGTCTGCTCCAGGTAGGCCTCGAAGGCGGCCCGGTGCTCGTCGGTGACCAGTTCGGCGGCGATGTCGGCATCCGGCGCCACCACGAAGAAGGTCGCCCCGTACAGGGTGTCCGGACGGGTCGTGAAGACGGTGATCGGCTCGTCGCGTCCCTCGATCGCGAAGTCGACGTAGGCGCCCTGGGAGCGTCCGATCCAGTTCCGCTGCATGGCCAGCACCCGGTCGGGCCAGTTGCCCTCCAGCGCCGGCATGTCGTCCAGCAGCCGCTGGGCGTAGTCGGTGATCTTGAAGTACCACTGGGTCAGCTTGCGCTTGGTCACCGCGGCGCCGCAGCGCTCGCACAGGCCCTGAACGACCTGTTCGTTGGCCAGCACGGTCTGGTCGTTGGGGCACCAGTTGACGAAGGAGTCCTTGCGATAGGCCAGGCCGCGCTCGTAGAAGCGCAGGAAGAGCCACTGCGTCCAGCGGTAGTACTCCGGGTCGGAGGTGTGCAGCCGCCGCGTCCAGTCGAAGCTCAGCCCGTACCGCTTGAACGAGCGGGCCTGGGTCTCGATATTGGCGTAGGTCCAGTCGGCGGGGTGGGCGTTGCGCTTGATCGCGGCGTTCTCGGCGGGCAGGCCGAAGGAATCCCAGCCGATCGGGTGCATCACGTCGTAGCCGCGCAGCCGCCAGTAGCGGGCGACGATGTCACCCATGACGAAGGCCTCGGCATGCCCCATGTGCAGGTCGCCGGAGGGGTAGGGGAACATGTCCAGCACGTAACGCCGCTCGCGGCTGCCGTCGTCGAGCGGGGCGAAGGTCCGGTCGTCCTCCCAGAACTGCTGCCAGCGCTCCTGCGCGGCAGCGGCGTCATAGCCTTGGCGGACCTGCTCGGTGGTCACGTTCTTCTCCTCGTTGTGGGCTGGCCGGCTGCATGAAAAAGCCCCCTCGGCCGATGGGCTCGTCAGGGGGCGCCGCGACTCGGGATCGAGAGTCGCGGCTATCGAAGCAGCAGGACGGTGCGGTGCATACCGGAATCATACGACATCCGCTCAGCCGGGACCTCGGCTGGACGTTACGATCTGCTCGTGTTGTGCCACCAGGACGGATCCGTCGCCTCGGGCGTGGAGGCGTGATGCCCCCACGCCCGAAGCAACCCACCATGAAGGACGTCGCACGCGTCGCCGGAGTCTCGCAGAGCACCGTCTACGGCCACGAGACCATCCCGGGGGTGAACGACCAGATCCTGGCCTTCCTGAGCGAGCAGTTCGATCGGCCCGGCACGCCCGGCCGGTGACCCTCACCCCGCCACCGGACGCAGCACCGCCAGCCTCACCTCGCGGCTGGCGCCGGCCAGCAGCTCGGGGCGCAGTTCGTCCCATTGGGTGGGTGGGGTGACGGTCTGCACCAGGTGGTGCAGGGTGCGCAGCAGGCTGGTCGGCGGCAGCAACCGGGCGGCGCGCTCCAGGCAGACCGACACCAGGGCTCCCTCGCCGGCGATCCAGGCGGCCATGCCGAGCAGCGTGAGCGGATGGCCCTGGTGGACGGCCAGCGTCCGGTTCACCACCCGTCGCCACAGGTCGATCTGCTCCTCCTCGCGTTCCCGCGACATCAGCAGCAGGGCGACATCGCGCGCGGGCGTGTGGGTGGCCAGGATCGCCAGCCGGGCGGCGTCCTCGTCATCGAGGGTTCCGGTGGCGTCGAAGCGTTCCAGCGTCCGGGCCATCAAGTCGGGCCATCGGCTGATCCGCTCGGCGGCCACCTCCGCCCCCACCCGGTGGGCGACCGACACCAGCTTGCCGACATCGGCGGACGGTGGCCCGTCCAGCAGCGCGGCCAGTTCGGCCCGCGACCGCCGGGCGACCAGCCCGTGCATCGCGGCCTCGGCCGCCGTCCGGCTGCAGGTCGGATCGTGCACGCCGCGCGGGCCGTCCGGGCCGTCGGCCTGCCAGGTATTTCCGGCCACGGCCAGCAGCCGCCGGGAGCGTCCGTCCGGCAGGAAGGCGTCGCAGCGGCGGAGCACCGCCCAGGCGTATTCGCGGTGGGCGGTGTACACCACGAACCAGGCGTCGGCGTTCGGGAACCGGCACCAGATCCGGGTCAGCACGCCTTCCACCCCGTCGGGCCAGGAGGTCTCGGCGAGGTCGAGCCGGGCGGTCACGGTCAGCGCCCCACCCTCCATCACCAGTATCACCAGGGATTCCTCGGGATGGAAGCCGAGCAGGTGGGGAATCAGCCCGAGGGCGTCGTCGCAGGTCTGCAGCCGTACCCGCGGCCGCGCATCGTTCACTGTCATGCCAGAGCACTGTGGCCAGCGGCGACCCGGTTGTGCCACTTATCCACAACTCCGGCCGACGCGCCCGTCGGCCGCTCCGCTATCCACAGCGGGTAGCCTGGTTGCCGATGACTCAGCCGCCATACCCGTCGCAGCAGCCGTTCGACCCGACCCGCCCGTTGGGTCCCGGACGGCCCGATGCGACGCACATCGAACAGTTCACACCGCCACGCTCGCCGCTGCCATGGCTGATCATGGTGGGCGCGGTGATCATCGCGGCGCTGATCCTGTTCACCACCACCCTCGCCAACCGGCCGCCGGCACCCTCCCCCACGCCTTCCCCGACGACCGCGACGCCCACCGCCAGCGGCCATCCCTTCGTCACCCCCGACGGCGGGATCGAAGGACGCTGGGAGGTGCTCGAATCCCGCTGGAACGACGAGGGCGTCGAGATCAACCTGCGGATCGCGGTCGACAAGGGCACCCTGTGGTACACCTTCATGGCCTTCAGCAACGACTCCATCGAGATACTCGAGCCGGGCCCGGCGATGTCCGACCCCGCCCTGGGCTGGGAGCCCATCGCGGCCGGTGAGGAACGCACCGGCTGGATCTTCTTCCCCGCCTACCGCGCCGAACTGACCCTGCTGCTGGCCACCGAACTCCAGCGCCAGATCTCCGCCCTGCTGATCCCGGCCTGAAAGCGCCCATGACGAAGACACTGCGGATCGGCATCCTCAGCGACGACTTCTACCCGCATTCCGGCGGCGTCTCCCGTTCCATCGAGCAGCAGATCGACCATCTGGTCGCGCTCGGCCACGAGGTGACCCTGTTCGTGCCGGAATGGGAGTTCGAGCCGCCCGGCAACTGCCATTGGCAGACCCTGCCGCAGTGGCGGTTCCCGGGCACCCCGAGCTACCTCTGCTCGCTGGCGGCGACCCCCGCGATCGCCGCCCGCGTCGTCGCCCAACACGAACTCGACGTCGTCCATTCCCAGAACGAGCGGGGCTCCCTCTTCCTGGCCGCCCTGGTCGCGCGGGCCGCCGGCATCCCGCAGGTGCACACCTTCCACTCCAATTACGTCGGCACCCACCGCACCAATACCGGCAGTTCCGGGCTCAACTCGCTGACCTACCTGCCGCTCGCCCCCCGGCTGCTCGCCCTGGCCGGCGGACGTCCGGACGTCCCAACCCGCCGGCCCCCGTCCGAACCCGCGGGCGAGGATTCGCTGCACGCCCGTCGCGACTGGCGGAACCTGGCGCGGATCGCCGCCGGGGTGGACGCCTTCACCTCCCCCGCCGGCTTCATGATCGACTGCATCGTCGACGCCGCCCCCGGTCTGGCCGGACGCGGCCACGTGGTGCCCAGCGGCATCGACCCGATCTTCACCACCGCCCGCCGCGATCGCGATCCGGACGACGGCACGATCCGCATCGTCACCTGCAACCGGCTGGGCGCCGAGAAGCGGGTGGACGCCCTGGTGCGCGCGGTGGCCGAACTGGGCCGGCCGGAAGTCGAACTGCAGGTGATCGGGACCGGCCCGGCCGAGCCCGGCCTGCGCCGGCTGGCCGCCGACCTCGCCCCGGGCCGGGTGCACTTCCTGGGCCGGCTCGACACCGCCGAGGTGGCGGCCCACATGGCCGACGCCGACATCTACGTGCTGGCCTCGCACCACTTCGACACCCAGGGCATGGTGCTGGCCGAAGCCGCGGCCGCGGGCGCGCCGATCCTGTACTGCGACGAACGGCTGCAGGTGGGTGTCAGCGAGGAGAACGCGCTGCTCACCGGCCCTTCGCCGTCCGAGATCGCGGCAGGTCTGGCCGTGCTGGCCGGCGATCCGGAACGGCGCAGGCGGATGGCGGCGGCCTCGCGAGAGATCGGCGGAAAGCTCAGCGGTCACACCATGGCGCAGAAGTACGTCGACATCTACCGCCAGGCGATGGCGCGGACTAGCCGTCCTTCATCGACTCCGGGTGATGCCGCGACAGCACCACGACGCCGGCGATCGCGATAGCGCCGGCGAGCAGCATGCCGACGGCGTCCGGCCAGGTCACCAGGGCGCCCTCGCCCAGCACCACCAGGCCGAAGGTGACCGCGACGATCGGGTCGGTGGTGGTCATCGAACCCACCACGATCTCGGCGGGCCCGTTGGCGTAGGCCTGCTGGATCATGAACCCGCCACCGGCGTAGCAGACGGCCAGGAAGGCCGCGACCGCCCAGAACAGCGGCGTCTCCCAGAAGTTCGGGCCGCCGACCAGGTGGCTGATCACCTTGACCAGCGCCGACGACAGACCGTAGAAGAAGGAGCCGCCCGAGGCCCACATCAGGCAGCGCAGCGAGTGCCGTCCGATCATGCCGGCGATGCCGAGACCGGCGCCGATCACCAGCATCACCAGCGAGCCGATGACGATGCCCCAGGGCGGCAGCAGGGTCTCCGACACGGCCGTCCGGGTGGAGACCAGGGTGAACCCGACGATGCCGACCACGGTCACCGAGACCGCGATCCAGACCGCCCGGCTGGGCCGGAAGTGATGGATCTTGGCAGCCAGCAGCACCGCCCACGGCACCGCGAGGATGCCCACCGGCTGCACCACCGTCACCGGCGCCATCATCAGCGCGATGATGTGGCCGGTGGCGCCCACGGCCGCCGTCGCCAGGCCCAGCAGCCAGCGCGGGTTCTTCAGCAGGCCGAGCACCTGCTTGACGTCCATGTGACGTTCCTTGGTGGTGCGGTCGACCTCGCGTCCGACCGCCAGATGCTGGATGGTCGCGGAGGTGGCGAAGAGCATGGACGAGATGACCATGATCACCAACGCCAGGGGGATGTTCTGTGGCAGCAGCGGAGTGCCCGGGATGGCGAGGGGGATCAACACGCGGTCAGCCTAGCGGCCCGGCGGCAACTCGCCGGAGAACCTGACCGCGGCCTTCACCTGCGCCGCGAGATTGCTGCCCAGGCTGAGCGGCCAGCGATGCATCACGTAGTCGGTCGCGTCGTCCACCCGCAACTGCCGGGTGGAGTTGCCGACCCGCACGTACAGTTCCGGCGCCGCCCCCTTCGCCCGCAGGTAGACCGGACGCGGCGAGGCGCTGCAATCGAGCCGGCAGACCAGCGCCTCACCAGCGTCGTCCGTGGGCAGCGTCGTGAAGTCGATGGCCACCAGGTTGGCCGCGTTGGCGCCCAGCGTCGTGCTGAGCAGATCCCGCAGCCACAGTTCGAACCGGTCGGCGTCCGGCACCTTCAGGGTGGCGAAGTCGGGGTCGAGGCCGAGTACCGTCCCGGCGTCGTCCACGCCGATCAGCAGGGTGCCGCCGTCGGAGTTCAGGAAGCCGCAGGCCGCCTTGGCGATCACCTGCTCCATCCGCTCGTCCTTGGCGCCGGTGCGCAGGTTGACGCGGGCGGTCGACTTGAACTCCAGCCGATCCGACTCCCCCAGCGCCAGCAGTTCCGGGACGGACGCCCGCACCGGCCGCTGCACGTAGGCCGCTACCGCGCCGTAGGCGGCGATCGCCGCCACCGAGAAGCCCAGGCAGATCAGGATGGTCAGCGGGCTGAAGACCGCCGCGTCCGGACGGATCCAGCCGGTCACCAGCAGCCCGAGCGAGGTCGCCAGAACGGCCACGACGATCGAGGTCGCGGTGCCGATCCTCGCCCGGCCGCGCAGCAGCAGGCGGGCTATCGAGGCGAAGACCCAGGCGAAGAGCAGATCCAGCGGCAGGACGAGGGCGATCGTCCACAACGGCACATCGGGTCGTAGCAGCACAGCGTCAGCCTGCCATGCCCGGCGAGGATTCGCGTCGCGGGATCACCAACCGCCGCCACCGCCGCCGCCGAAGCCGCCCCCGCCGCTGAACCCGGAGCCGCCGGAGGAGGCCGCCGTGGCGTGCTGCAACGAGGAGGACATCTGGCTGCCGAGCCGGTCCATGGACGAGGCGAAATCGGGGCTGAGCATGACTCCATGGTGGTAGCCGAGGTACCAGCCGGTGGTCGGCGTGTAGCGTCCCTCTGCTTCGAGCTGGGCGAAGACCTTCGTCCAGCGGTCGGCGACCCCGAAGATCACGGCGTAGGGCAGGTAGCGGGAGAAGACGTCGATCCCCTCCTCGAAGCGGATCTGGTCGGCCTCGGCGGTGCTCAGGTAGAGCTCGAACCCCTTCGTCTGGGCGAGCACGGCCGAGCCGTCCGGGGTCCGGGCGCCGAACCGGTTGTTGGCGATCAGCACCCCGATGCCGACCAGGATGCCCGCCACGCCGAGCAGGCCGAAGCCCGCGAAGCCCAGCAGGAAGCCGACCCCGGCGCTCACCACGATCAGCCCGATCCCGCCCGCGATGGCCAATCCCCGCACGGTGCTCGGGTTGCGGGTGAACCAGTGCAACTCCTTGGTGACCCGTTCGTAGAGCCGGCTGCGGGTGCCGGTCAGCACGTCGGAATAGGAGGAGTTCTTCAGATCGTCGGTCTCGACCACATCGCCCTTGGCGAACAGTTCGTCGAAGAGGTGGCGCTCGTAGCCGATCAGACCGCGGTTGGCGGCCAGCTTGGTGAAGGTCCAATCCTTCTTGCCGGTCTGTTCGATCCTCAGATAGCCGCGCACGGCCAGGTCGATCATGGTGGCCGTGATGTCGGTGTTGTCGGCGGTGTGATCGGTGAGCACGCCGAGTTCACCGGGACGGGCCTGCGCCGGCGGGGTGAACTGGACGGCGATCGGCGCCCGGGCCTTGGCGGTGCCGACCTCGGCCGCCGTCCCCTTCGCCGGGGTCGTGCCCGGGGTGAGGCCGAGGTAGACCTGGTCGCGCGCGCCGCGGCGGGTGCGGCGCAGCAGCCAGCCGAGCCCGATCGCGGTCAGCACCCCGGTGAGGCCGCCGGTGACCGGCGTCACCGGGAACATGTTGCCGAGGTGGTAGCGGGTCTCGAAGCGGGGCTCCGCGCCGGTGAAGGTGCCGGCCGGGAAGCCGGCGACGATCTGCAGCGGGTCGCCCTCGCCGAGGCCCTGCTGAGCGAAGGTCGCGGTGCGTCCGCCCATGGCCGAGCGGGTGCACGGGGCGGTGAACCAGTCGCCGGCGAAGCAGGCCACCCGTACCACGTCCACCGGGCCGGTGATCGAGGCGGTGACCTGGTTGATCGGCACCTCCCAGCCCGGTCCGACGACGTTCCAGTTGAACTCGTCGAGCCCGGAGACCGGGTGATCGGTGGCCAGCAGCCCCCGGATCGAATAGGTGATCCGGTACCGCTGAACGCCGGTGAAGGTGCGTCCCTCGCTACCGATGCGGATCAGCAGGTTGCCGCCGTCGGTCTTGGTGAGGGTGGCCGCGTCGGCGCCGCTGGGGCTGGTGACCTCGCCGACCGTGACGTCCAGCATCCGCCAGTGGTCGGGGTCGCCGTCGATCTCCTGACGCAGCGGCAGCGTGACGTAGGGGCCGTGACCGGGGTCGCTGCCGAAGTCGAAGGCGAGGTCGAGCTGGACGTGGGTGACGCCGCCCTCGGCGTCCACCGTGGCCACCACGTCGTAGGTCCGCACCCGCCACGACGGGTGGTCGTCGTCGGCTGCCGCGGGCGTGGCGGGCAGCAGGAGCATCGCGGCGATGGTGGCCACGAGCCAGGGAAGGATGCGTCGCACAGATCGAGGCTACCTGTCTTCGTGCCGTGCGGAACCGGTCGGAACGGCCTATCGTTCAGCCCATGGGCGATGGGACGGCGAGCGGACGCGAGGTGGCGGCGGAGCTACTGGCCGTCGTGGTCGCGATGGTCGACGGCCACCCCTGCGTGCTGACGCTGGGCGACCCGGCCCGGCTGCCGGCCGGCCCGCTGATGCCCGGCCAGCATTCGCTGCAGGCGGCCACCCGCGCCTGGGTGGAGGATCAGACCGGACGGGCGCTGGGTTACCTCGAGCAGCTGTACACCTTCGTCGACCTGGATCGCGCCGGGGATCAGGGCCTGTCGGTCTCCTATCTGGGCCTGACCACCGCCGGAGCCTCGCTCAGCGGCATCGGGGCCTGGCAGCGGATCTACGAACTGCTGCCCTGGGAGGATCTGCGCGGCGGCGGCGGGCTGCCGGCATCCATCGCGACGGCGCTGCAAGCCTGGGCGGCGGCCGATCCCGGGCAGGCCGAGGCCCGCCGACAGCGCTGCGCGATCACCTTCGGGCTGGACGGCGCCGCCTGGCAGTCCGATCTGGTGCTGCAGCGCTACGAGCTGATGTACGAAGTGGGCCTGGTGCCGGAATCGCCGGCCGCCCGGCGGCTGCCGAAGGCCGCACTCGCGCCGGGTCAACGGATGCTCGGCGACCATCGCCGGGTGCTGGCCACCGGCCTGGCCCGGCTCCGCTCGAAGATCCAGTACCGGCCGGTGGTCTTCGAACTGCTGCCGCCCGAGTTCACCCTGCGTCAACTACAGGACTGCGTCGAGGCGCTGGCCGGCACCGCCGTCCACACCCAGAACTTCCGCCGCCTGGTCGAGCAGCAGCAGCTCGTCGAGGAGACCGGCGGGGTGGATTCCGCCACCGGCGGCCGTCCCGCCCGCCTCTACCGCTTCCGCCGCGAGGTCCTGCAGCAGCGCCACGAGGCCGGGACGAAGCTGCCCCTCCCCCGCATCCGCTGAGCCTCCCAACCGGTCCCTGAGCTTGTCGAAGGGTCGTTGCCCGCCTACCACGCACCCTTCGACAGGCTCAGGGAGCGTTGCTCTCCGCGATCTGCTCGGCGGTGACCTCGATCAGGATGGAATCCAGCGGGTCGGTGACCAGCTCCCAGCACTCCCGGGGCTTCTCCCACGCGCACTCGATCCGTCCGCCCAGCGGCGCCACGGAACTCTGACTCTCGTCGTTCTGCGCCGGCGGCGACACCTCCCGCCACGGCAGCGCGAACCAGCGCTGGGTGGTCGGGTTGTACAGGTACCCGTTGGCCACCACGTAGCCGGCGAGCGCCTCGCCGAAGTAGGGCTTCGCCCAATGCGCCGCACTCGGCTGCTGCTGGGCGATCGGGCCCCGCTGGTCAGGCAGTTCCAGGCTCGACCAGGTGCCGTCACGCAGATCGACCAGAGCCGAGGCGGTCTCGACACTGCCTGGCGAGTCGTTCCCCACCAGCACGAAGCCCGGCTCGGCGAACTCCAGATGCTGCTGGGAGCTGCGCATCACCGCGGCGGACACCTCCGAGCCGGTCTGCAGCACCCGCTGGTTGGTTGTCGGATCCCAGGTTGTGAAGGTCATCCGTCCGCCCTCCACCAGATTCGGCCAGTCCACGAAGAGCACCAGCGAGCGGCCCTCGACCTGCACCGTCTGGTACCAGAAGCCGTCGGCTGCCCGCAGCACCTCCGCAGACCGATCGGAGATGTCGTCCTCGGCCCAGGAGCCGGTCGCGTAGTCGAAATAGGAGTACCCCATTCCCACCAGCTCGTCGTCCGATCCGCGCAGCCAGCGGAAGCCCAGCAGCCCGCGGTCGAGCCCCGTCCACTCCACACCACCCAGCTCCGGGCCGGGCAGTTCCTCCCAGGCCCCGGACGCCGCGTTGTGGCGCCGAAACGCCAGGCCCGGCGCGCCGCCCGGTTCGCCGGCCAGCACTTCGTCCTCGGAATCGAGGCCCAGCAGCAGGTAGAGGTCGTCCCCCTTCGTCGCCGAACCGGTGACGCACCAGCCCTTCGCATTGCCCAGCGCCGGCAGCTTGTCCCACCGGTCGCTCGCCGACTCGTAGAAATAGGTCGTCAGCTCGCACGATCCGTTGGCTCCCAGCAGGTAGTACCCGTGCTCGGCCGCGACCTCCGGGTGGACGTTGAGGTCGATCGGCGCGTCCCCGATCCGCTGCCAGCGGTACCAGTTCTCGCGTCGGGAGGCGGACGGGCTCGGGCTCGGCGCCACGCTGGTGGCCGCCGGAGACTGGGGTGCCGCTGGAACGGGCGGCACACCCCCCGGCCGCGGCAGGAGGACCGCACCGATCCCGACCACGAGCGCGGCAGCGCCGATCCCCAGCGCCCAGCGCAGCTTCCTGCCCGCCATCGTCGACCTTCGCTTCCGTCACGGTTCCTCCCAACCTACGTCGCGGCGCCGAGTTGCGTGGCAGCCCGCGCGCCACCACATCCTGAGATGGACTTGCCCCGCCTTCTACTCGGATGTAGCATTTCTTTTGCTCACTGTTAGCAAAAGGGGATTCCGATGACTGCCACACTCACTGCCCTGGAGTTGTACCCGAAGGTCAGCCATGTGGTGCCCGAGGTCGAATGGGCCACCATGGCCGACGACGTCGAGGCGATCATGGCGCTCAAGAAGCAGCGCAACGCCGTCATCCTGGCGCACAACTACATGACCCCCGAGATCTTCCACGGCGTCTCCGACATCGTCGGTGACTCGCTGGCGCTGGCCCGCGAGGCCATGGCGGTCGAGGCGGACGTGATCGTGCTGGCCGGCGTCCACTTCATGGCCGAGACCGCCAAGCTGCTCAACCCGTCCAAGACCGTGCTGATCCCCGATCTGCGCTCAGGCTGCTCGCTGGCCGAGTCGATCACCGCCGAGGACGTCCGCGAGTTGCGGCGGCAGCACCCCGGCGTGCCGGTGGTCACCTACGTGAACACCTCGGCCGCGGTGAAGGCCGAGTCGGACATCTGCTGCACCTCGGGCAACGCGGTCGCGATCATCGAGAGCCTCGGCGTGCCGCGGGTGATCATGATCCCCGACCAGTACCTGGCCGCCAATATCGCCCGGCAGACCGGGGTCGAGGTGATCACCCACCCGGGGGCCTGCGAGGTGCACGAGCGGTTCACCCCGGCCGACATCGCGCAGATCCGCGAGGACTACCCGGGCGTCACCGTGCTGGCCCACCCGGAATGCCCGCCGCCGGTGGTGGACGCCGCCGACTACGCCGGCTCGACCGCGCAGATGCTCAACTTCGTCGGACGCGAGCGCCCGCGCCGGGTCGCCTTGATCACCGAGTGCTCGATGAGCGACAACGTCGCCCAGCAGTTCCCCAGCCTGGAGTTCGTCCGTCCCTGCAACCTGTGCCCGCACATGAAGCGCAACACGCTGGGGACGATCCGGCGCGCGTTGGAGACCCTCACTCATGAGGTGACCATCGACCCGGCGGTCGCCGAGCGGGCTCGCGCAGCGGTGGATCGCATGCTGGCGGTGAAGTGATGCCGGCCACCCGACGCATCGACGCCGGCTGCCCGGTGATCGTGGGCGCCGGCCTGGCCGGGCTGACCGCCGCCATCGAACTATCGCCCTCGCCGTGCATCGTGCTGAGCGCGGGAGCGGTGAGCACCGGCACCTCGACCGGCTGGGCACAGGGCGGGGTGGCCGCCGCGGTGGGCCCGGACGACAGCCCGGAGCTGCACACCGGCGACACCCTGGCGGCCGGCGCCGGCCTGTGCGACCCGGCGGTCACCGCGTCCATCATCGCGGACGGCCCGGAGGCCATCGACTGGCTGGCCGCCCAGGGGGCACGCTTCGACCGGAACCCGGACGGCACGCTGCGGCTCGGCCTGGAGGGCGCGCACGGCCGGCGCCGGATCGTCCACGCCAAGGGCGACGGCACCGGCGCCGAACTGCTGCGCACCGTCGTCGAACGCGCGCGGCAACTGGAATCGATCGCGATCTGGGAGCACTCCCCCGCGGTCGACCTGCTCAACGAGGGCGGACGGATCGCCGGCGTGCGGGTGAGCACCCCCACCGGGCCGCTCGACCTGATGACCGACACCGTGGTGCTGGCCACCGGCGGCATCGGCGGCCTCTTCCAGCACACCACCAACCCGCTGGGCTCCCGCGGCCAGGGCCTCGGCCTGGCCTACCGCGCCGGGGCGGCGCTGCGCGACCTGGAGATGGTGCAGTTCCACCCGACCGCGCTGGACGTGGCCAGCGACCCGATGCCGCTGGTCAGCGAGGCGGTCCGCGGCGAGGGCGCCTTCCTGGTCAACGAGCTGGGCGCCTGGGTGCTGGCCGATCCGCTCTCGGCCCGCGATGTCGTCTCGCGCGCCGAATGGGCCCAGCTGCAGGCCGGCCACCTGGTCTTCCTGGACGCCCGCGAGCACCCAGGCGAACGCTTCGCCGAGCTGTTCCCCTCGATCCACCAGATCGCCGTCACCGCCGGGCTCGACCCGGCCCGCGACCTGCTGCCCGTCCGTCCGGCCGCGCACTACCACATGGGCGGCGTGGCGGTGGATGCCGAGGGCCGCAGCTCACTGCCCGGTCTCTACGCGGCCGGGGAGGTCGCCTCGACCGGGCTGCACGGAGCCAACCGGCTGGCCAGCAACTCGCTGCTCGAAGCCGTGGTCTGCGGACGCCGCATCGGACGGCTGCTCCGCACGGACGCCGGCGGCCGTCCCGTCCAGCCCTCGCACTCGAGCTGGGCGACCGCTCGCCCGGCGGCTCCGAACCCCGCGCTGGCCGAGGTGCGGCGGATCACCACCGCCGCGGCCGGGGTGTTGCGTACCCGCGAGCACCTGCGCGCCGCCCTGGACGAACTGACGCCCCACCGCGACACCGAGGCGGGCCTGGTCGCCTGGCTGCTGATCTGGTCGGCGCTGCAGCGCACCGAATCCCGCGGCGCCCACACCCGCCTCGACTTCCCCGACACCCAGCCTGCCGCCGTGCACACCACCGTCGGCGCCCCGATCACCCGAGCCGAGAGCGCAGCATGAGAAGCCTGCCCACCTTCCTGATCGAGCCCCTGGTGCGTGCCGCCCTGGCCGAGGATCTCGGCCGCGCCGGTGATCTCACCACCGACACGATCATCCCCGCCGACGCCACTGCGGAGGTGGCGATCGTCTCCCGCGAGCCGGGCGTGATCGCCGGCCTGGCCTGCGCCGAGCTCGCCTGGCAACTGGTCGACTCGCGGATCGCGCTGACCGTTGAGGTGCCGGACGCCTCCCGCGTCCGGCCCGGCACCACTGTCGCCCGGGTGACCGGCCCGGCCCGCGGCCTGCTGACCGGCGAGCGGGTCGCGCTGAACTTCCTGGGCCACCTCTCCGGCGTGGCCACCGGCACCGCCACGATCGCGGACGCCATCGCCCACACCAAGGCCCAGGTCACCGACACCCGCAAGACCCTTCCCGGTCTGCGCGCCCTGCAGAAGTACGCCGTGCGGGCGGGCGGCGGGTCGAACCACCGCTTCGGCCTGGACGACGCCGTGCTGATCAAGGACAACCATGTCGCCGCCGCCGGAGGCATCCGTCCGGCCGTCGAACGGGCGCGCGCCGGCGTCGGCCACCTGGTGAAGATCGAGGTCGAGGTCGACACCCTCGACCAACTCGCCGAACTGCTGGAAACGGGCGCGGACGCCGTCCTGCTCGACAACATGGGCCCCGAGCTTCTGGCGCAGGCCGTCGCCATGGTGGAGGGCCGCATGATCACCGAGGCCTCCGGGCGGATCACCCCCGAGACCGCCGTCCCGCTCGCCGAGGCCGGCGTCGACCTGATCAGCGTCGGCTGGCTGACCCATTCCGCCCGCGTCCTCGACCTAGGGCTGGACTACCTCGGCTGAATCCATCGGCCGGAAGCTGTCACAACGCGCGGATGCCGGACACTACTGGAGTGTGAGGACGCACAGATCGGGAGCCGCCGGCGACGCCGCGGAACGAGCCTTCGTCGCGCTGGTCGAGCGGACCGCGCAGCGGGTCTACGGCTACGTGCGACGGCACTGCGACGAGGCCGACTGCGACGACGTGGTCTCCGAGGTTTTCCTGGTGGCCTGGCGCCGACACGGCGAGGTTCCGCCCG
Organism: Propionicimonas sp.; assembly: GCA_027492575.1. GTDB lineage: Bacteria > Actinomycetota > Actinomycetes > Propionibacteriales > Propionibacteriaceae > Propionicimonas. Next base: position 3,109 of record JAPUEM010000008.1, on the reverse strand, counting down.
AGCCGATGCCGTGGTTGCTCGCCACCGCGCGGCGGGTGCTGGCCAATCACTGGCGCCGCCGGGATCGGCGTTCACAGCTGGAGGCCGAACTGCGCGGGGTGGCGCACCTCGCGTCCAGCCCCGATCCGGCCGGGCTGGCGGCTGATCGCGACGCCATGCTCGCCGCCCTCGCGACGCTCTCGTCCGATGACCGCGAGCTGCTGCTGGTCGGTTGGGACGGACTGGACACCACCGGCGTCGCGCAGGTGCTGAGTTGTTCGCCGGACGCCGCCCGGACCCGGCTGAGCCGCGCTCGCCGCCGCCTCGAAGCAGCCCTCGAAACCAACTCCGAACGATCCGGCGGCATCGCGTCGCCGCGGGCCCGGCTACGCCAGGGAGGTAACTGACATGACCGCACAACTCGACGTCCCCGATGTGCTGGAGACCCTCACCGCGATGCAGCCGGATTCCGTCGATCTGGCGAAAGCCTGGCACCCGCTGCGGCAGCAGGCCGTCCTGCGACGCGTGCTCGCCGAGCCGGCGCCTCGGAGCACCCATCGCGGAAAGGCCCGCTGGATCGGGGCCGCGGTGGCGGCTGTCGCGGTCACCACGGCCGGTTTCCTGCTCGCCCCGAGCCTGCTCCCGGCGCCAGTCACGGCGATCCCCTCCCCGAATCCTTGGGGACCGATCACCGAGCCGACCTGGGTGGAGATCGCGGAGGGTCCGCTCTCCCCCCGGTTCGAGGCCCGCGGCGCCTGGGTCGACGGGCGATACCTGCTGGTGAGCGGCCACACCGACCCCTGCGGACCGATCGAGTCGGACTGCACCCCCGCCGACCCTGACCTGCTCACCGACGGCGCCTTGTACAACCCGGCCACGGACAGCTGGACGCCGATCGCGCCGGCACCGATCGTCGAGGATCGACTCAGTGAACCGGTCGCGCTGGGCACGTCGGCCTACTTCCTGACCGGCCGCATCGTCGGCCCGACCGAGCCGCAGACCGCTCGGGACGAGTTCTTCCCCGGTGAGCAGCAGGCGCTGCTCCGCTACGACCTGAAGACCGGCGCGTGGTCGTCCCATCCGCTGCCCAAGCCGGGCGGCGGGCAGCTCGTCGCGACGGACGGCGCCGTCCTGGTGCTCTCCGGCAGCGACCTCGGTGGCGAGCTCGACGATCTCGTCTTCGACCCTGGCACCGCGGCCTGGTCGACGCTGCCCAACGATCCGCTGGGGCCGAGCCAGCTCCGCGAGGCGGTCTGGGTCGACCACCGGCTGGTGCTGTCCGCCCTGCCGCTCGACGCCAGTGACGGCCCGGACTACGACCCGCTGCGGCTGGCCGTCCTCGACGCCGGCCTGGCCACCTGGAGCGACCTGGAGACCACCGCACCCGTCTACGGCTACGACCCGCTGGCCGTCGGCGACCGGGTCGTGTGGGAGTCCAACAGCGACCGCTACGAGATCGTGGACGACAAGCGCACCCACGAGTACTACTCCAGCCTCGACCCCGCAACCGGGGAAGTGACCGACATCAAGGCCCCCTTCGAGGTGGGCTTCCTCACCGGAGCCTGGCTCGCCACCGCCGATCAGGTGACCGTCGAGGGCGACCTCTACAACCCCACCGCAGAATCCTGGACCACGATCCCGCCCTTCGAGGTACCCGAAGGCGCCACCCTCACCATCTGGCTCAGCGGCCCCGACTCCCTCCTGCTGTGGGGCGGGAACGTGCCGCTCACTTCGTCCGGTCGCCTCCTCCTACTGCCGCCGCCCTGAGCTGCCCCCGAGCCGAGCGCTCAAGCTTCGGCGACTGTCCGTCTGAACAGATCTACCTCGATCACGCGTCGCCGTGCCCGAGCGAGGGCATGACCGGCGATCCAGAGGCAGATCTGTTCGGGTGCCGACACACCTGGCTGAGCGCGGCGCGAGCTCCCGCACGACCTACTCTTGCTGCATGGCGGTGGTGTGGCGGGCGGTTCTGGCTCTGGTGCTGGTCGCGTCGCTGAGCGGGTGCACTCCGTGGAACGTGATGCCGCCGCGCTCGACCACGCCGACGCCCTCGCCTACCCAGAGCGCGGTGACGCCGACCCCGTCCGAAAGCGTTCCGGCTACTCCGACCCCGGATCCGATGCGCACCCAGTACCCCTACAAGGGCCGGCTCCAGGACGAGAGCTGCGTGGCCGTCTCCCGGGGGCTGCTGGAGGATCTGGAGAACCTCGCCGATGTGCCCGGGATCGTGCTCTACACGCGCGGCGCGATGGTGAAAGCGGACGGGCCGTGGTGGACGATCGCGGTCTCGACCGAGGTCAGCCCCGACCACCCGGAGGTCAACTCCAACGACGTCGACCTGACCCTCTGGTTCGTCACCAACACCCCCGACCTGGCGGACGGTGACACGCCCTCGTCCTGGCCGCTCGACCCCGCTGCGAACGACGACGCCGCCGACCGTGCCATCCACTGCCTGGGCCTCGTCCCGACCCCGCCGCCCGCCCCGCCGGAGACCGACCCCGCCTCCTACACCGGACGGCTCGCGCCCGGCGCCACCTGCATCGAGGTCTCGCCCGCGATGCTCAAGCACCTGGAAGGCGTCGGCCGGGTCGGTGGCGCGATCACCTACCCCCGCGCCCAGATGGTGCAGGCGAACAAGAAGTGGTGGACGATCGCCGTCGCCACCGAGGTGCACCCCAACAAGCTGGGCCACACCCGCAAGAATGTCCCCGAAGTCGTCTACTTCGTCACCAACGCCCCCAGCGTCGAGAAGGGCGCCGTCTACTTCACCCCGGATTCCGTCGACAACGACTCCGCGGCCGCAGCGGCCCGGCGCTGCCTGACCGGCTGACCACTGGAAGAATGCGGGCATGGACACGCTCAAGTCGATCGCCCTGTTCATCGCCGCCGCGATAGCCGAGATCGGTGGCGCCTGGCTGGTCTGGCAGGGCGTCCGGGAGCACCGCGGATGGATCTGGGTCGGCGCCGGGGTCATCGCCCTCGGGCTCTACGGCTTCGTCGCCACGCTGCAGCCGGACGCCAACTTCGGACGCATCCTGGCCGCCTACGGCGGGGTCTTCGTGATCGGGTCGCTCGCCTGGGGCATGGCCCTGGACGGCTTCCGTCCCGACCGCTACGACATCGCGGGCGC
>JAPUEM010000007.1 GCA_027492575.1 Propionicimonas sp. | reverse complement strand
AGCCCCAGTCTTCCAAACTGGCTACGCGGGTTCGATTCCCGTCATCCGCTCCACTGGTCGAGGGGCAGGGGCCAATCGCGGCGATCGGACGATGTGAGTCACTCTCGATGCGGAAATCTGTGGCGCCTGAGTCTGAGCCTCGTTGCATCTGGCCTCCCGAGAGATTCGACTAGGTCCGTCGCCGATAGCGTTCGTGTCCGTGAGGCTTGGGTCACACGGCTCAGAGCCCGGGCAATCCCAGTTGCTGGGCGCCGACCTCGGGTATCGCGCGGGTGGCGACGACGTACGCATCGTGATCTGAGAGCCGCATCGCATTGAGATGTGCCGAGATTCGATCGACGCCCCGGACTTGCCAGGAGGCCGGAATCGCTACGTGGTCGATTGTCTGCATGGATCCGGACTGTGTTGGCAAGTCCCTGACCGCCGAGACCAGGGCGAGTCTCCGGAGAGCGGTGGTGATGTCTTGGCGGCCCTGTCGAGTGCCGACGGGGTCGGTGCCGTACAGGCTGTGGTTCCAATCCCCTCCCCAGACAGTCGGTCGGGCACCCTCTATGGCCGCCACGGCAGCCGAGGTCTTCTGTGCTTGGTTCGTTCCCGGCCATGATCTTGTCCACCTGAGGTCGCGCCAAGGCAGGATGGACGAGCACACCCGGAGCTCGCCGACCTGCGCCATCGCCGTTCCGACATGCGGGTCGGGCAGCGGCAAGAGGGAGTCGCGTGCCGCGACAGCAGCCCAGCGCTGCCCGCGTGCCATGGCTCCGCAGGTAGCGTGGATCGCAAAGCCAGGGATCTCTACTGCGGGGCTGACCTCCGTCAGCAGCAGGATGTCGCACGCCAGCGATGCCAGAAGGTCGGCGTGCCGGCTGCCCCAGCGTCCGTCGAGGTTCCAGGTCCCAATCCGCATGTCACCGATTCTTGCGCAGGCGCGGCTCCGACCATCCAGGCATCCGGGCTCTGATAGGCACCATTGATGTCGATGACCAGGGGTGCGCGCTCGGCCGGAGCGCCAGCGATGTCATGCGGCAGTGCGGTATCTACGACGTGCGCTCGGTAGTCCGCCACTCCGGCAGTGCACAACGGCATTCGTCCTCAGGTCGGAGATTCGTCACACTTGAAATCGGAGACTCGTCATCCTTGAAGTCGGAGATTCGTCGCATCTGAGGTCCGAGATTCGTCAGTCCGTCGTGGTGTGATCTCGGTTCAGGTTGGCTCTCCAGTTTCGGTTGGCGGGGTTGTCCGGAGCGAGCGTGAGTGCGCGGCTTCGATCTGGCCAGGCGGGGGATTCAATTCCCGTCATCCGCGAGCAGTAGTCCTTCACGGTGTCGCCATACCGCGGTATGGTGGGTGAATGGCGACCAAGAAGATCACGATCACACTTCCCGAGGAGTTGGTGGCGGCGGCGCGTGGGCTGACCGACAACCTGTCGGGGTATGCCGCCGAAGCGCTCGCCACGCAGATCCGGCACGACTTGCTGAGTCAGGAACTGGCGCGGTACGAGCGTGAGCACGGTCCCATCGATCCGGTGGCCATCGCTGCGGCGGAGGCCGAGATGTACGGTGACCGCGATCAGGCGGCTGTGGCGTGACCTTGAAGGGCGGCACAGTCGTCCTGGACTCCCAAGGGTTGTCGGGCTGGCTCGGCCATGATGCCCGGGTCATCACGCTGCTCGCTGCCGCCAGCGCGAACCGCACCGCGGTGGCGACCTCGGCGATGACGCTTCTTGAGGTGTCCCACAAGCGGACGGATCGGCGCCGGTTGGGTTGGCTGCTGTCCCAGGTTCGGGTCGAGCCGGTCACGGAGCGGTCGGCCCGGGCGGCTTCAGAGCTGCTGATCTCGGGCGGCCTGCATGGGCACGCGCACGCGATCGACGCGGTGGTGGCCGAACTTGCATCCCGCCAGCCTCGGCCGGTCGTTCTGTTGACCTCCGACCCCGGCGATCTTGGCCGGTTGTGCGAGCCACACGTCCGCGTGCTCCGGGTCTAGGGAGCTTCCGTGTGGTTGCTGTACGCGGCCGGGTCGGCGTTCTTCGCCGGGGTGACGGCGATTCTGGCGAAGGCCGGCATCCGGCACACCCCGTCCAATCTCGCCACGGCGCTGCGGACGATCGTGGTGCTCGCGTTCGCCTGGCTGATGGTCTTCGTGGTCGGCTCCCAGGTCACGCTGCCCGGGCTGGACGGGCGGACGCTGCTCTTCCTCACGCTCTCCGGGCTGGCGACCGGGGCCTCGTGGCTGTGCTACTTCCGTGCCCTGCAACTTGGTGAGGTCAACAAGGTCGCGGCGGTCGACAAATCGGGCATCGTGCTCACCGTCCTGTTCGCGATCGTGCTGCTGGGGGAGACCGAGAGCCTGTGGTTCCGGCTCTCCGGGATCGCCCTGGTCATGGTGGGCACGTGGTTGATGGTCGAACGGACGGACTGGAGCTCCGGTCTGCGGGGGCGCTGGCTGCTGTACGCGCTCGGTTCGGCGGTCTTCGCCGCGCTCACCGCCATTCTCGGCAAGATCGGGATCGTGGAGGTGGAGTCGAACCTCGGCACCGCCGTCCGGACGGTCGTCGTGCTGGTCATGGCCTGGGTGGTGGTCTTCGCCACCGGCGAGCAACACCGGCTGCGCGGCATCCCGCGCCGTGACCTGGTGTACATCGGGCTGTCGGGGGTGGCCACCGGGGCCTCGTGGCTGTGCTACTGGCGGGCCATGCAGGAAGGGCCGGCCAGCGTGGTCGCGCCGATCGACAAACTCAGCATCCTGGTCACCGCGGTCTTCGCCTGGTTCGTCTTCGGGGAGCGGCTCGGCGCACGAGCGATGGTCGGGCTGGCGCTCATCGTCGTCGGCACGCTCGCCATGCTGCTGTGATCGATGAAGGCGGCCTCCTGAGACAGGCTGTCGAATTAGGTAAGCCTGTCCTAACCTGAAGGCATGGGTTTCACCGATGGCCGGGCCACGACCGGGTTGTACTTCGCGGAGGTGCTCCGCACCGAGCAGGTGACCCCGCACATGATGCGGGTCACCCTCGGCGGCGACGACATCAGGCGACTGCCCGTCCGTGGCTACGACCAGTGGTTCCGGCTGTTCCTGCCCCGGCCGGACGGAACCACCGACTTCGACAATCTGCCCGACGGGTTCGGGATGGGCGGCTACCTGAAGTACCTGATCAAGAAGTCCGGCACCCGGCCGCCCTTCCGCAACTACACGGTGCGAGCGCTGCGTCCCGAGGCCGGCGAACTGGACATCGACTTCGTCGCCCATGGCGAGGACGGAGTCGCCGGGCCATGGGCCAAGCGGGCCACTCCGGGGGAGCGGGTCGCCTTCATCGACCAGGGACGCGGCTACGACCCCGTCGACGGAACCGACTTCACGCTGCTGGCCGGCGACGAATCCTCCCTGCCGGCGATCCTCGGCATCCTCGCCGACCTGCCGCGCGACGCGAAGGGGCTCGCGATCATCGAGATCCCCGCCGCCGAGGACAGCCAGGACGTGGACGCTCCCGCCGGCGTCGAGCTCCGCTGGCTCCCGCGGGCCGACCCACGCGACCGCCCCGGCCTGCTCGCGCTGGCAGCCGTGCGGGAGTTCACTCCGGAGCGTCCCGAGACCCTGCACGCCTACCTGGTGGGTGAGCAGCAGGTCGCCACCGAGGGCCGCCGCCATCTGATCGCAGCCGGGGTGCCGAAGAACCGCATCGTCTTCGTGGGCTACTGGAGGGTGGGCCGCGCCGGCTGAGCCGGCCGGGTGGGGACGGACAGTTCAGGCGCGCCCTGTGCCCGGCACGGGCTACGCCGCGCTGCCCCGCAGGATGGAGGCCATCTTCTTGCCGCGGGCCAGTTCGTCCACCAGCTTGTCCATGTAGCGGATCTTCTGCATCAGCGGGTCTTCGATGTCCTCGACGCGGTAGCCGCAGATCACCCCGGTGATCAGCGAGGCGTTGGGGTTCAGCCCGGGCGCCTGGGTGAAGAAGGTCTCCAGATCGCGTCCGTCCGCGATGGCCTGCTGCAGCCCCTCGGCGTCGTAGCCGGTGAGCCAGCCGAGCACCTCGTCGAGTTCGGCCGGGGTGTGTCCCTTCTTCTCGACCTTCTCCACATAGAGCGGGTAGATGCTGGCGAAGCTCATCGCGAAGACGCGTGCGTAGTTGTGGGCCATGG
>JAPUEM010000006.1:29413-30874 GCA_027492575.1 Propionicimonas sp. | reverse complement strand
TTCGGGGACGAGGACGCGCTGATCACCCTCGACATGTCGGAGTACTCCGAGAAGCACACCGCCTCGCGGATGTTCGGCTCGCCCCCCGGCTACGTCGGCTACGAAGAGGGCGGCCAGCTCACCGAGAAGGTGCGCCGCAAGCCGTTCAGCGTGGTGCTCTTCGACGAGATCGAGAAGGCCCACCCGGACATCTTCAACTCGCTGCTGCAGATCCTGGACGAAGGTCGCCTGACCGATGCCCAGGGCCGGGTGGTCGACTTCAAGAACACCGTGATCGTGATGACCACGAACCTGGGCACCCGGGATATCTCGAAGTCGGTGAACCTGGGCTTCAGCCAGTCCTCCGACAGCGTGGGCAGCTACGAGAAGATGAAGGCGAAGGTCTCCGACGAGCTCAAGCAGCACTTCCGTCCGGAGTTCCTGAACCGCGTCGACGAGATCGTGGTCTTCCACCAGCTGACCAACGAGGACATCGAGCGGATCGTCGACCTGATGGTGGCCGAGATCGAGACCCGGCTGCGGGATCGGGACATGGGCATCGAGCTCACCCCGGCCGCGAAGGCGCTGATCGCCAAGCGGGGCTTCGATCCGGTGCTGGGCGCCCGTCCGCTGCGGCGTGCGATCCAGCGCGATATCGAGGACATCCTGGCGGAGAAGATCCTGTTCGCCGACATCCACCCGGGTGAGATCGTGGTGGTGGACGCCGCCGGCGAAGGTGCGGAGAGCCCGTTCACCTTCACCGGAGTTCCGAAGGCGCCGCTGCCCGACATCCCCGCGGAGCTCGGCCAGCTCGGCTGACCTCAAGCACAAAGGTCCGGCACCCCTGAAGGGTGCCGGACCTTTGCGCTGTCAGGCCGAGGCCGCGATCGCGAAGAGCACGATCACCACCATCAACAGGACGAAGAGACCCATGAGGACGGTGCCCACGATGCCCAGGACCATGCCGATGGTCATCATCGGGCTGGGGCGGTAGCGCTGCGGGTTCCGCTTGATGTCGGCATTCCCCTTGGCGCCGATGAACCAGGCGATCGGGAAGGTGACGCCGAAGAAGAAGCCGAGCACCCCCAGCACCAGCGCCGGCACGGCGTTCGGGTGGTCGATCTGCTGCGGGCCGTAGCCGTAGCCGTAGTTGTACGTGGGAACCACCGGAGCGGTCGAGCCGTCGCGGGCGGGTTCGAAGGGGGCTACGCCGTAGGCGGTGGGCGGCTGCTCGTAGGACGCGGCGGTGGGGTAGGGCGCCGGGGCGGTGGGGTAGGGCGATGGCGCCGCGGACGGATACGCGGCCGGAGCGGGTGCCGGAGCGACGGGCGGCAGATAGGACGATATCGGCGCGGTGGGCGGCAACGCGGGCGCCGGGTTCGAGTAGTCGGAGGCCACCGGGTTGGAGTATCCGCCGGTCGCCGCGGCGGTATCGGAGGTCAGCGGATCGACGGTCGTCGACTCATAGCCGGACGCGTTGTC
>JAPUEM010000006.1:0-29313 GCA_027492575.1 Propionicimonas sp. | reverse complement strand
CGGTATCGGAGGTCAGCGGATCGACGGTCGTCGACTCATAGCCGGACGCGTTGTCATAGCCGGATGGGTTGTCGTAGCCGGACGACCATGGCGAAGGCTGATCGGCGTAGCCGGAATCCGGGACGAGCGGGATCGTCTCGTCCGAGTCGGGCTGGTCGGGGCGGGCGAACGGGTTGGTCATCGTCTCTCTCGTGGCTCGGGTTCGGGTTCAACGCTACCCGGTGACCGGGCAGATCGCGTCCACGGCCCGGACCACCCCGACCGGACGCCCGCCGCCGAGCAGGGGCACGACCCCGGCCGCGTCCAGCTTCTCGCCGCGCAGCCCGAGCCGGGCCAGCGCGGCGACCATCACCGGCAGCCGCGCCCGCTCGGCGCCGTCGTCCACCTTCAGCGCCACCGCACCGACCCCGGGGACGACGGCAACCGCCACGCCTTCGGCGCCCTGCTTGCTGAGCAGCCCCGGGACGGCCCGCATCAGGCGGGCGTCGGCGGCGCCGGTGCCGCTGACCAGTTCGGGGTGCTGCCGCATGGCGTCCGCCACCCGGTGTTCGGGCGCGGCCGGCGGTGCGTTGACGGCATTCCAGAAGGCGCGGGCCAGGCCGGTCAGCGAGATCGCCAGGACGGGGGCGCCGCAGCCGTCCACCCCGGTCGCGGCCACCGTCTCGCCGCTGAGCCGCTCGACCTCCTGCCGCAGCAGCTGTTGCAGGGGATGCTCCGGCGCGGTGTAGCCCTCGACCGGCCAGCCGGACGCCACGCAGCTGAGCAGCATCCCGGTGTGCTTGCCGGAGCAGTTCATGTAAAGCCGCTCGGGAGCGGTGACGCCACGCCGGGTCTCGGGGTCGATCGGCAGGTCCGCCGGACAGGCGAGCGCCTCGGTGCTCAGCCCGGCCCGGGCGAGCATCGCCAGCACCCGCCCGGTGTGCATCGGCTCGCCGTGGTGGCTGGCGGCGGCGAGCGCCAGCTCGGCCTCGTCGGCGGGGGCGAACCCTGCCCGCAGCATGCCGGTCGCCTGCATGAGCTTGTTCGACGAGCGTGGGAAGACCGCCCCGTGCGGATCGCCGGCCGCGGCGACCAGGCGTCCGTCCGCGTCCAGCACCGCCACCGACCCGTGGTGGAAGCTCTCCGCGAACCCCGACCGGATCACCTCCGCCACCAGCACCCCACCCCGGTACCGACCCGCCTGCTGCACTGTCGTCCTCCTCGTCGCCCCCACGCTATTCCCCGTACCCGCCCTGAACCGAAATCCGTCCGGCTAGAGGGTGTAGCGGTCGGTGGGGGTTCGCCGGATCAGGCCGTCGGTCAGCAGGGAGGCCAGGGCACGTTCCGCCTGCTCGGGATCCGCGGGCCAAGCCGCCAGCAACTCCTCGGCGGCGGCGGAGTCGGATGCCCGCAGCACCGCCAGCAGGGCGCCGCGGGCCTGGCGGTCGGTGCCGGCGTAGGGCTGGGTGCGGCGGGCCGGCGCGTTCTCCGGGCGGCCGGCGGCCAGCCAGCGACAGTCGGCGCTCACCGGACAGGCTCCGCAGGCAGGGCCGGCGGCGGTGCACAGCTGCGCGCCGAGCTCCATGGCGGCCACGGCCCAGCGGGCGGCGGTGGCGGGGTCGTCCGGTAGCCAGGCCTCGGCTCGGTCGCGTTCGTCCCGGGTGAGGCTGTGGGCCGGGGCTGCCCGCCCGGCCTCCAGCCTGGCCAGGACACGGCGGACGTTGGTGTCCAGCACCGAGTGGCGCCGGCCGAAGGCGAAGCTGGCGATGGCGGCCGCGGTGTACTCGCCCACCCCCGGCAGCGCGCGCAGGGCGTCCAGATCGGACGGAACCTCGCCGCCGTGGTGCGTGACAATCGCGGTGGCCGCCGCATGCAGCCGCAACGCCCGGCGCGGGTACCCCAGCCTTCCCCAGGCGCGGACGGCCTCGCCCGGTTCCTCCGCCGCCAGCGCAGCAGGGGTGGGCCACCGCTGGATCCACCGGCGCCACGGCTCGAGCACCCGGGCGACCGGGGTCTGCTGCAGCATGAACTCGCTGACCATCACTCCCCAAGGCGTGGTCTCCGCCGTCCGCCAGGGCAGGTCGCGGGCGTGCTCGGCGTACCAGGCGCTGACCGCCCACACCACCTCCGCACGCCGCACCGGGCCACCTTAGCCGGACCTGGGCTGGGCGACTCGCGGCGTGGGTTCCCGGCGCGGGACGGGAGGCGGGCTAGCCTTCCGGCATGGGATCACTGCTCCATCCGGTCGGGCCGGAAGAGCCGCGGGTCTACTGGGTCCGCCGGGGCCTGGTCGTGGTCCTGGCGCTGGCTCTCGTGGTGGGTGTGGCCTGGCTGGTCTGGCCGAAGGAGCCCGTCGTCAGTGCGGTGCCGCCGCCTTCCTCGCCGTCCACCACGCCGACGGTCTCGTCCCCGCCGACCACCGCTGCGCCGAGCCCGAGCCCCACCCCGACCGGGCCGGTCGCCTGCGATCCGACCCTGATGAAGCTGGGCGTCGCCGGCTTCCAGAAGGTCAAGGTGGGTGCCAAGAACACCGCCTTCACGCTGACGGTCACCAACAACACCAATGTCGCGTGCATCCTCACGATCTCGCCGAAGACCTACAAGCTGAGCGTCAGCTCCGGCAAGGATCGGATCTGGAGCACGGCCCACTGCGACAAGTGGCTCCCCGCGAAGGAAGTGACGCTGGACGGCGGCGCGACCCACGAGTTCACCGTGAAGTGGACGGTGCGACGCTCCAGCGAAGGCTGCAAGCTCGCCAAGGACAAGCTGAAGCCCGGCACCTATGTCGCCACGGCCACCATGAGCGACAAGACCACCGCCAAGCAGACGATGCAGCTGGTGCGGTAGGCCTCGGGGTCAGGAGCGGGCTTCGACAAGCTCGGCCGACGCTGCCCAAGCTTGTCGAAGGTCGGGGGACGCCTTCAGAGCAGGTTGAGCGCTTCCGCCCGGGCCACCAGCTGGTCCGAGCCGCGCGCCCCGAGTTGCTGTTCGAGCGTCCGCACGTCCGATTTCAGGGTGGAGGACGAGATGCTCTCGGCCGTGATGATGGCCGCTCGCGATGCCCCGCCGGCGATGTACTTCAGGATGCGCAGTTGCCGCTCGGTCAGCCCGTAGCGGACGGACGCCGACAGGCGCTTGCCGAGCCAGGCGTGGCTGTAATCCGGCAGCACGATGCCGCCATGCCGGGCCACCATTCTGATCGCGTCCGCGATCAGGTCGCCTCCCGCTCCCTTGGCGAGGCAGCCGTTGCTGCCGGCGGCCAGCACGCGGATGACGGAGTCTTCGGTGTCGAGATTGGTCAAGGCGATGACGCGGGTGGGCAGGTTGGTCTTGCGGATCGCGCTGGTGGCGGCGTAGCCGTCCATCACGGGCATCTGCAGATCCATCATCACCACGTCCGGCGGGTCGGCGAAGACGAACTCGAGGGCTTCCAGGCCGTCGTTGCGGATGCCGACCACCTCGATGTCGGGCAGCTTCGCGAGACTCTCCGCGAGCATCGGACCGAGCTGCCGGTCATCGTCCACGACCAGGACGCGAATCCGCGCCCTGGTCGTGTCGATGGTGAGGTCGCCCCCCTCGGCCTCACTGCTGGGTGCAGTCACACCAGCCGCTTCGCCGGCCATGACACCTCCCTGTCGTTCCTGAGGGTGGAATTGAGCAGATGGGTCACCTTGCTCGACACGACCCAGCCTACCGAGGACGTCCGTTCCGGACAGGCCTGATGCGGGTGATCTGCGGTCAGACTTTTCTGACCATGGTCAGAATTTTCTGTCCTTTTGGATTGATTCCGGACGGGATTGGCCGCACGGGGGCCGCGGCTAGGCGGAGGGGTAGCTGGTCTCGGTGAGGCGGGTGAGGCCGTCGCGCAGGACGCGGACCGCCGCATAGTCCATGCCGGGGACGCTCAGCAGGTCGGTGGTGGAGGCGCCCAGCAGGGCCTGCAGGGAGCCGAAGTGTTCGACCAGGCGGTCGGCGGCGCCCTCGGGCAGCCGGCCGAGCTGGGCCAGCTGGCGGTGGCCGCGGGCGGGGAGCCGGGCGTCCAGGGTGCCCGGCACCAGGTTGATCCGGCGGGCGACCAGGCTGCCGTCCAGCAGGTCGTCGGTGCTGAGCTCGGCCAGCGCGGCGAGGTTCAGCCGGGATTCGCCGGTGCCGTAGTCGCGGGAGAGGGCGTCCGCGATCTCCGGGACGCCGGCCGTCAGTTCCTGGAGTTGCAGGGCGACCAGGCGGCCGTCGGTGCCGAGTTCCACCACGATGTCGGAGAGCTCCTCGGCCAGCCGGTTGACCAGTTCGACCCGCCGGGCCACCACCGTCACGTCCTCGACGGTGACCGTGTCCTGCACTTCGAGGACGGTCAGCCGTCGGGTGTCCTCGGTCAGCCGGTCGCGGTAGCGGGAGAGCGTGGCCAGCGCCTGGTTGGCGGCCGACAGTAGCTGCTCGGGGCGCTGCAGCGGGTAGCGGTAGCCGTCCAGGAAGAGCGCGATGGAGGCCATGGACGCCGACACCGAGACCGCGGGCACGCCGGTCTGGCGGGCCACCCGGTCGGCGGTGCGATGCCGGGTGCCGGCCTCGGTGGTGGGGGTGGTGGCATCGGGCATCAGGTGCGCGCCGGCGTGGACGATCCGCTGCAGGCCGGCGTCCAGCAGGATGGCGCCGTCCATCTTCGCCAGCTCGCGCAATGAGGTGGCGGTGAGCGGCACGTCGATCGAGAAGCCGCCGGTCACCAGGGCGTCCACCGCGTCGTTGCGCCCCAGGACGATCAGCGCGCCGGTGCGGCCGTGGACGATCCGGTCCAGGCCGTCACGCAGGGCCGTCCCGGGGCTGAGCAGGGCCAGCTGGGTGCGGAGTCGTTGCCGGGTGGGTCGATCCATGGCTCTCTCTCGTCGCGGCCCAGCTTAGCCCGGATCCACCGATGGCCGCCGTCGCGAGCGGCGCCAGACGGGTGCAATGGCAAGACGATCCGCGCGAAGGCAGACCGGGTCGTCTTTCGAGCGTGGTCGGCGAAGCCAGTGTGCCCGTATGGGGCCGCGCAGCAGGCGGAAATCGGTGGATCAGGGCTTAGGACCCTGGACGAAGTTCAGGCTCCCTCCTCGACGACGGTGAGGTGGCGGCGGCTGGGGTCGAGCCGGGTGGTGGTGCGGGGCACCTCGCGGCGCAGCTGCAGCAGGCCGAGGGCGTCGGCCAGGGTGGCGGCCTCGACCACCCGCAGGCCGCGGAGCTTCGCGTGGGCACCGGCCGGCACCAGGGCCAGTTCGAAGCCGAGCCGGGCGGCCTCGGCGAGCCGGCGCTCCAGCCCGGCCACGCGCCGCAACTCACCGGAGAGCCCCACCTCGCCCAGGGCGATGATCGGACGGTCGAAGGCCCGCTCGACGCTGGCCGAGGCGATCGCCACCGCGGCCGCCAGGTCGGTCGCCGGATCGCTCACCCGGGCGCCGCCCACCGTCGACACGTAGACCTCGCGGTTGTGCAGTTTCAGGCCGGCCTTGCGTTGCAGGACGGCCAGCAGCATCGCCACCCGGCTGCCCTCGATGCCGTTGGTGACCCGGCGCGGGGCCGGGGCGCTGCTGGGCACCACCAGCGCCTGCACCTCGGTGAGCAGCGGACGCCGACCCTCCAGCGAGACGCCAAGGCAGGTGCCGGCCACCGGCTCGGCATGCCGGGAGACGAAGAGCCCGGACGGATCGGGAACCTCGCGGATGCCGCCGGCGCCCATCTCGAAGCAGCCCACCTCGTCGGAGGGGCCGTAGCGGTTCTTGCTGGCCCGCAGCATCCGGAAACCGCTGTGCCGGTCGCCCTCGAAGGAGAGCACGACATCGACCAGATGCTCCAGGGTGCGCGGCCCCGCGACATTGCCGTCCTTGGTGACGTGGCCGACCAGCACCACCGGCAGCGCGCGTTGCTTGGCCACCCGGATCAGTGCCGCGGTGACCTCGCGAACCTGGGTGACCCCGCCCGGCACCCCGTCCACCCCGGCCAGCCCCACGGTCTGCACCGAATCGAGCACCAGCAGTTCCGGACGCAGTTCCTCGATGTGGCCCAGCACCGTCGCGAGTTCCGATTCGGCCGCCAGATACAGCCCGCCGGTGACCGCTCCGGTGCGCTCGGCCCGCTGCCGCACCTGGGCGGCCGACTCCTCGGCGGTCACGTAGAGGGTCTTCCGGCCGGCGCCGGCCCAGCGGGCCGCGACCTCCAGCAGCAGGGTGGATTTTCCGACCCCCGGTTCGCCGGCCAGCAGCACCACCGCCCCCGGGGTCAGCCCGGCGCCCAGCACCCGGTCGAGTTCGCCGATGCCGGTCGGCAGGCCGGCGGTGGCCGTGGTGTCCACCTCGCCGATCGGAAGGGCACGGGTGGCCGGTGCGCTCGCGCTCACGCGCGCGGTGGGGGAGTTGGCCTCGGCGACGCTGCCCCAGGCCTGACATTCTCCGCATCGCCCCACCCAGCGGGGGGCCGTCCAGCCGCACTCGGAGCAGCGGTACGTGGTGGTGTTCTTCGCCATGCCCCGAACGTTACGGGGCGGCTCTGACGTTTCTGGTCAGCGACCCTTCGGCGAGCTCGGGATCGTTCGGTCAGATCCGGACGAGTCCGTTCGGGGTCAGGAAGGTGGCGGCGGCCAGGCCGGGCTGGCCGTTGGGGGAACTGAAGCTGATCGACACTCCGTCAAAGGCGTCGCCGACGTCGACGCCCAGCCAATCCTCGACCCGGCCGCGGGTGCCGGCGATCTCCAGTTCGACCAGCTCGGTGGTGCCCTTCAGCGCCTTCGGCTGCAGTTCGTGGTCGGAGAGCCAGTGGATGAAGAAGGGCAACTGCGGATCGGCCAGCAGGCCCCGCACCCCGACCTGCTCCCATTCCAGCTTGCGGCCGTCGGGGAAGTGGCGCATCCCGAGCACCGACTGCCGATCCAGGCGCTCCTCGTAAGGGGCGATGTCGTCCACGGAGATCACCCAGCCCAGCCAGCCGCCGCCCATCTCGGAGCGCGCCCGCACGGCCTGGCCGAAGGGGGCCTTCTCCGCGGCCGGATGCTCGAGCACCTCGACCACCTCGATGTAGCGGTCGCCGGCCAGCGGCAGGATGTGATTCCGGGTTCCGAAACGGGGGTGGAAACCGCCGTCCTTGAACTTCTCGCCCAGCAGGTCACCCAGGCGCTGCGATTCTGCGGCCAGGCCGGCCGGACCAACTGCGAACGTCACATGATCGACATGCATGCGCCCATTCTTGCCAGGTCAGTAGTCAGATGAGAAATCGGCGCGGTCCGGGCACCGCCGGTGAGCGGGCCCGGGGGACGTTTCCGTCTCCGGATCGGCTCGGACGCCCGGGACTTCACTGCGGAAACTACGATGGGCGCGTGACACTGCCGCTGGCCACGCCGATGATCTCGTTGTCGACGTCCTCGGTGTACCCGGAATCGAGTTCCCGGGCCTTCGCGATCGCCCGCGAAGTCGGCTTCGACGGCGTCGAGGTGATGGTCGGGGTGGACGCCGCCTCGCGGGATGTCGACGCGCTGCAGCGGCTGCGCGACTACTACGAGATGCCGATCGGCTCGATCCACGCGCCCACCCTGCTGCTGACCCAGCGCACCTGGGGCCCAGAGCCCTGGGACAAGCTGGAACGTTCCGGCGAGGCCGCGAACCGGCTGGGCGCCTCGGTGGTCGTCGTCCATCCGCCGTTCCGCTGGCAGCGCAGCTACGCCGCCACGTTCACCGCCGGGATCCGCCAGCTCAGCCACGCCACCGGCCTGATCTACGCGGTCGAGAACATGTTCCCCTGGCGAGGCCCCCGCGGCACCGAGATGCGGGCCTACTCGCCGGGCTGGGATCCGTCCGAACTCGATCTCGACCACCTCACGCTCGACCTGTCCCACGCCGCCACCGCCCGGCAGGATTCGCTCAGCCTCGTCCAGCGCTGGGGCGACCGGCTCGCCCACCTGCACCTCACCGACGGCCAGGACGGGGTCGCCGATCTGCACCTGCTGCCGGGCCAGGGCAACCAGCGCGCCGAGGAGGTGCTGGCCGAGCTCGCCCGCCGGCACTACCCCGGGCAGATCGTCGTCGAGGTGAAGACCAGCGGCACCGACGGCCCCGGCGATCGGCTGCAGCAACTGGCGGACGCCCTGGAGTTCGCCCGGACGCACTCCCGCCTCCCCCAGGAGGACAAGCGGTGACGGACGAGACCACCGCGGAGGTCGCTGCGGGTTCCGGCACTGAGGACCGGAATGCGCAGGAAGCGGAGTGGCCGCTCCCGAGCGATTCGTCCAGCCGTCAGCGCCCGGGGCTCGACATCCTGCTGGTGCTCGGGGTGTCGCTGGGGCAGTCGGCGGTCTACTCGATCCTGTCGCTGATCAACAAGCTCACCTACGAGGTGCCGCTGAACCAGCAGACCACCACGATGAACCCGTCGTACACCCCCGACCGGCCCTGGCTCGACCTGGCCTACCAGGTGGCCGGCATCGTCTTCCCGCTCGTCCCCGCCCTACTGGCGCTGTACCTGCTGCACCTTGCCGGGGAGCGTCGCCAGATCGGCTTCGACCTGCGCCGTCCGTGGTTCGACCTGGGGCGCGGCTCGCTCATCTTCGCCGCGATCGGCATCCCGGGGCTGGCCTTCTACTACCTGGCCTGGACGGCGGGCTTCAACACGCAGGTCTCGCCGGCCAACCTGGCGGCGAACTGGTGGACGGTGCCCGTCCTGATCGGGCTGGCGGCGATGAACGGCATCCTCGAAGAGGTCGTCATGCTCGGCTTCTTCTTCTCGCGGGCCGCCGCGCTGAACTGGAAGCCGTGGCTGATCCTGGTGAGCAGCGCGGTGATCCGGGCCAGCTACCACCTGTACCAGGGCTGGGGCGGCTTCTTCGGCAACCTCGCGATGGGCCTGGTCTTCGGGTTGCTGTACCTGCGGTTCAAGCGGGTCGGGCCGCTGGTGGTCGCTCACACCCTGCTGGATGTGGCGGCCTTCGTGGGCTACTCGGTTCTCGCGCCGCTGGTCGACTGGCTCTGACCGATGGTCCACGGCCCCGTAGTCTGGCCGGCATGGATCCCTGGGACATGATGGACGGATTCGGCACGATGTTCACCGTCGTGATCGTCTTCATCGCCGTGGTCGCGGTACTGATCGTCGGTGGGGTGATCTTCGCCGCCGTCCGCCAGGCCAGGGCCACGGCGAAGAACCAGGCCGCCCCCGAGGTCAGCGCGCTCGCCCGGGTGGTCGACAAGCGCATCCAGCTCTCCGGTGGCGACGACTTCCCGGTGCGCCAGGAACACTTCGTCACCTTCGAGCAGTCCACCGGCGAACGCTTCGAGCTGGCCGTCCCGGCCTCCGACTACGGACTGCTGGTGGTCGGCGACACCGGTTCGGTGACCATGAAGGGCACCCGCTACCTGGGCTTCCAGCGCGAACTCATGCGCTGAGCGCCCGTCCGAGTCTCGTCGGCCATGGGCCGGCGAGGGCCTTGCGGGCCTGCGGCGATAGGCTTGCGCCCATGCGTGTTGGTGTCTTTGGAGCGACCGGTCAGGTCGGCGGCGTGATGCGGACCCTGTTGGCCGAGCGGAATTTCCCGGTGGACGAGATCCGGTTCTTCTCCTCGGCCCGTTCGGCGGGTGCGAACCTGGCCTGGAAGGGTGGTGAGGTCGTGGTGGAGGACACCGCGACCGCCGACTTCTCCGGCCTGGACATCGCCCTCTTCTCCGCCGGCGCCACCATGTCGCGCGAGTACGCCCCGCGGGTCGCCGCGGCCGGCGCCGTGGTGGTCGACAACTCGTCGGCCTGGCGCAAGGACGCCGAGGTGCCGCTGGTGGTCAGCGAGGTCAACCCGGACGACGCCTTCGTCCGTCCCAAGGGGATCATCGCCAACCCGAACTGCACCACCATGGCCGCGATGCCGGTGCTCAAGCCGCTGCACGACGCGGCCGGGCTGATCCGGCTGGTCGTCGCCACCTACCAGGCGGTCTCCGGCTCGGGCATCAAGGGCGTCAGCGCCCTGGCCGGCCAGTCGCTGGGCATCACCGACCCGGCCCAGCTCGCCCTGGACGGCTCCGCCGCCCCCGAGGTCGACCCGGCGCCGTACCTGGCGCCGATCGCCTACAACGTGGTGCCGATCGCCGGCTCGCTGGTGGACGACGACTCCGGCGAGACCGACGAGGAGCAGAAGCTGCGCAACGAATCCCGCCGCATCCTGCACCTCCCGGAACTGCTGGTGGCCGGCACCTGCGTCCGGGTGCCGGTCTTCAGCGGGCACTCGCTGGCGATCCACGCCGAGTTCGCCGAGGAGATCAGCGCCACCCGGGCGGCCGGGCTGCTGGCGACCGCGCCCGGCGTCGAGGTGGCAGAGGTGCCCAATCCGCGGTACGCCGCCGGCCGGGACGCCTCCTACGTGGGACGGATCCGGACCGATCAGTCGGTTTCCGGCGGACGCGGTCTGGTGCTCTTCGTCAGCAACGACAACCTGCGCAAGGGGGCCGCGCTGAACGCCGTCCAGATCGCCGAATTGGTGGCCTCCCGGTGACCACGCTGGCCGTGATCGGCGCCGGCGTGATGGGGGAGACCCTGATCGCCGGGCTGCTGCGCGCCGGCTGGACCGGTTCGGACATCATCGCCGCCGACCGGCACGCGCCGCGGCTGGCCGAGATCGGCCAGCGGCACGGCATCCGGACGGCCGACACCTCCGAGGCCGTCGGCCAGGCCGACGCGGTCGTCCTGGTGGTGAAGCCGCAGGACGTCGGCGAGGTGCTGCCGCTCATCGCGGCGACCCTGCGCCCCGGCGCACCGGTGATCTCGCTCTGCGCGGGCATCACCACCGCCAAGCTGGAAGCCGGCCTTCCCGCCGGCGCCCCCGTGGTGCGGGTGATGCCCAACACTCCCGCCCAGGTGGACGAGGGGATGGCCGCGGTGTCCGCCGGCACCACTGCCGCTGCCGAGCATCTCGATCAGGCCACCGCCCTGCTCAGCGCGGTCGGCCAGGTGGTCGTCGTCCCCGAGAAGTACCAGGACGCGGTGACCGCGATCTCCGGCTCCGGCCCGGCCTACCTGTACTTCGTGGTCGAGGCCATGATCGACGCCGGCGTGATGCTCGGCCTGCCGCGCGACACCGCCACCACCCTGGTGGTGCAGACCATGTACGGCTCGGCCAAGCTGCTGGCCGAGAGCGGCCTGCACCCGACCGTCCTCAAGGAGCGGGTGACCTCGCCCGGCGGCACCACCGCAGCCGCCCTGCGCGAACTGGAGAGCCACAAGGTCAAGGCGGCCTTCATCACCGCCATGGAGGCCGCCCGCGACCGCAGCCGCGAGCTCGCCGAGTCGTAGCTCCCGAGCCGGGAGTGCAGTTGTTGCCAAATAGAGGCTGTGCGCGACGTATCTGTCGCGCAGGTGCCGTATTTGGCAGGAAGTTTCGGGGATCGCGCGTTGGGCTGGAGTTCTCGGGTCGGTGTTGCCACGTTCGGGGCAGCTGAGGCGTAGGTTGGGGGTGAGTCCACCCTTGGCTGTGCAGGAGGCGCGTGTGGAGCTTGTCGCTGCCCACGCCGAGGGCCGGGACTTCGACCGCTTCGTCGCCGAGCACGGCCTGGCCTTGCAGCACTTCGCCTATCTGGTCATCGGCGACACCGAGGATGCCCACGACGCCGTGCAGGACGCCCTGCTCGGCGCCTTCCGGGCGTGGCCGCGGATCGCGGCCGACCGGGATCCGGGGGCCTACATCCGCCGCAGCATCGTCAACGCCAATATCTCGCGGTGGCGCAAGCGGCGCCGCGAACTGGTGGTGGACGAGGTGCCGGCCACCACGGCTGCCGCCGCCGACCACGTGGTCGATTCCGTCTACCTGAGCGCCCTGCTGGAACGACTGCCCACCCGGCAGCGGGCGGCGGTGGTGCTGCGCTACTTCGAAGACCGTGAGTTCGCCGACATCGGCGCGGTGCTGGGCTGCAGCCCGGCGACCGCCCGTTCGCTGGTGCATCGCGCCCTGGCCCAGCTGCGCCAGGCTGAAGGGAGGGGTCATGACTGACCCGAACGAGACCCCCGAGTTCACCGCGGCCCTGCGCGAGCACTTCGCCAGTGAGGTCGAGCAGGCCCGCTTCCGGCCGATCGCCGCCGCCGACATCCGGCAGACCGCCGGCCGGCCCGCGGCCCGGCGGGGGGTCGGTTGGCTGGCCCTCGCTGCTGCCTTGGCGGTGCTCGTCCCCGGCGGGCTGGTGGTCGCCCAGTTGCTCTCCCGTCCGGTCACCGCGGTGCCGGCGCCGACCGTCGCCGCGAGCCCCCGCACCGGCGACCCGGCCCCGACCCGTCCGTCCGCGGCGGGCTGGTTCCGGCGGGTCACCGCGCCGGTGCAGGTCGGCGGCTACGCGCAGGCCAGCGTGGCCGACGCCGTCTACCTGATCACCGCGCAGCCCGGCGGCGGCTCCTGCCGGCTGCGCGGGTACCGCTACGAACCGGCGATAGACCTCTGGCAGGCGCTGCCGGAGGGGCCCGCCTACCGTGGCGAGGAGTGCGCGACCCCGCTGGTGGTGACCAGTGGCCAGGGGGTGGACGTGCTGGTGGCCGAGGACGATCCGCGGCTGTACCGCTACGAGCCGGCCGGCTCGGCGTGGACGAACCTCGACTTCCCGGCGGAGGCCGCAGCCTGCGAGCCGGTCGGGATGGACGCGGGCGTCTTCTGCCTGCAGCCCGCCGACGCCGAGGGCATCCTCGGCTACCAGTTCCACGACCGGACCGGCTGGCGCAGCGGCATCGTGAACCTCGGTCTGGGCGAGCGTCCGGAGGCGGTGTCCGCCCACCGTGTGCAGCTGGCCGGCGGCGAGGCCGTGCTGCTGGTGGCCGCCCGGGCCGACGGCGAACTGGTCGCCGCCGCCTGGGATCCGGCCACCCGGAGGCTGAGCCCGCCCACCTCGCACGCCGGAGTCGGTGGCGAATCCGTCCAGGTCACCGCCGACGGCTTCGTCGTCCTGGCCGCCGAAGCCTCCGACACCGCTCTGGTGCTGAACCTGGCCTCCGGGGCCTGGGCCAGCGTCGAGGTGCCGCTGCCCGGCGGTCCGCTGACCCGGGAGCAGCCCAGCGACGCCGACTGGGTGATGCGGGCCGTCCCCGGAGCCGGCGACCGGGTGGTGCTGGGCGGCTACCTGCTCCGGCCCGCGGACGGCAGCTGGACGGCCGCGGCAGCGCTTCCGCGACCGGAGGCCGGCGCCGCCGCCCACGACTGGGTGGGCGCCACCGGGGTTTGCCGGCGGGTGTCACCCTTCAACTGCTGGGGGTTGTCGGTGGGCGCCCTCGGCGACCTGCTGACCGCGGTCGACCCCGCCGCGATCACCGCCAGCAACGACCAGGTCCGCTGAGAGGAGGGGAGCGATGAACCGTCCGTCCCGGATCCGGCGTCTGACAGCGGTGCTGGCCGCGCTCGTCCTGGCGGGCTGCTCGGTGCCCCAGCCCAGCCCTTCCGCGACCCCGACCGCCACGCCCGCCGGCTTGCGGATCACCCGGGTGGCGACCATCCCGGACGTCCACGTGCCCGGGGAGTTGCAGCCGGTCGCGGGCACCGGCGAACGGTTCGTCATCGAGGGGGAGAACGACGATCCACCGGGCCGGTACAGCCTCGACAACGGCCGCACCTGGCAGGACGCGCCCGCCGAACTGAGCCTGCGGGCGGGCGTGGAGAAGGAATACGGCAACTTCATCGGCTACGCCGGCCTGTTCATCGGCGTGCGTCAGGAACCCGAGCCGGACTGGTCGTACACCGGCTTCCAGCGCTGGGATCCGGTGACCGGGCAGGTCGACTTCCTCCCCTACGACCTCGATCTGCCGCCGGAGGACTGCGACTGCGAGGACGCGGTCTACCCGATCGACTACACCGGCACCCACGTGCTGCTGGACGACTCGCGCCTCTTCGACGTCTCGGGCAGCCAGGCGGTGCCGGTCGAGCCGCGGCTGCCGCAGGGCGTCGAGCGGGAGGATGTCGGGTGGGCCGGCCTCACCCGCAACGGCGACTTCGCGGTCGGCCGGACCCGGCGCGGCGGGAGTCGCCTGGTGCTCGGCGCGCTCACCGAGGCGGCCACGCCGCGGACGATCCCGGTGCCGGGCCTGACCGAGGTCGAGGTCAGCGCCGACCGGATCCACTACCTGGTGAGCACCGCCGCCGGCTTCGAGGTCTGCCGGGCCGAGACCGCGACACCGACCGATGCGTCCTGTGTGCGGATCGCAGGCAGCAGCCGGGACGAGGGCAGCCTCAGCACCTCCGACGGGGCCGACCTGGTGACGATCTGGCCGGGCGGCGGCTCGAACATCCAGCACTGGTTCATCCGGGGCGGACGCGCGACGCGGATGCCCCAGGGCACCGACTGGGCCTGGATGCCCTACCGCGACGCGGCCGCGCCGATGGCGCTGCTCCGGCCGGGCGACGACGCCCCGGATCGGATGGTGGCCATCGCCGACGACGGCAGCGCCACGGACCTCTTCGCCGCCCCCGCCGTCCCGGCGCCCGCCTCCAACCTCGCCGTGACCGCGAACCGGGTGGCCTACAACCAGCGGCACTCCGACGACGCCGGCCGCACTCCCTGGCGCACCTGGACCAGGTCGCTGGACGGCGGCCTGCTGGGTGACGAGACCCTGCTGACCGACCGGATACTCACCCGGCTCCGGGTGAGCGGCGATCGCACCGGGATGCAGCTGGATCGCCACGCCGAGGACGACGACAACTCGGTGGTCTTCTACGACGGATCGAGGCAGACCGGACGGGTGGACCCGGCCTCCACGACGACCTGGCTGGCGGAGCTCAGCGGCCCGTATGCCCGGCTGGAGGACGATTTCAAGAAGGTGAAGCAGCAGGTCGTCCGGGTGGACGGCCACGGCTACGACACCGGACTGGTGGTCGCGAGCTTCGGCAGCCTGGTGGTCGAGGCGAGCAGCCCGAAGCCGGAGCCGGGCCGGACCTTCGCGGTGCGTGACCTGGCCCGTCCGGATGCGGAACCGGTCGCCGTCGACCTGCCCGATGTCGCCGGCCGGACCTACCGCAATACCGACTGGCTGATGTGGGGCGACTGGCTGGTCACGAGCTACGAGACCCCCACCCAGCCCCAGTACCTGCTTTTCGACTACCGCACCGGCGAGACCACCGAGGCCGCCGCCGGAGAGTGGCTGAACCTGCTGGGCGACGGCTGGATCGTCTTCACCGACCAGAACAGCCACCAGGTGCGGCTCCGGGTGCTCGCCACCGGCGAGGAGGTGACCGTCGTCGACCAGGAGGCCACCGTCAGCACCGACGGGGTTCGCGCGCTGGCCTGGGAGGACGCCGACGGCGCCGTGATCGCCGCCATCGAGGGGCTGCCGGCGTCCGTCCCGCGGCTGCTCGGGGCGCTCGGCGCCGAGACCTTCCAGGCGGACGGCGAGCGCCGCTGGCAGCCCCGGTTCGACCTCACCGCCCCAGTCGGCGCGGGGGTGCTGACCCTGGCTGACAGCGCCGGAGACGTCGTGGCGACCGTCCCGCTCCCGGCCGGCCCCAGCGGATCGATCCGCGGCGTCAGCTGGGACGGCCGTGGCACGGACGGCGAACTCGTCCCGGCCGGCGACTACACCTGGACCCTCGACGTGGGCGGCGTCGTCGGCGTGGACGGCCTGCGTCCGGCTTCCGGCAGCCTCACCATCACCCGCTGATCCGTCCGCCCACGGCTGCCACGCCCGGCAGCCGCGGCGCGTGGGTTGGGTGTGAGCTCACTCCCAGCCGGACGGCCTGCGCCGGATGGATCCGGCCCCCGGAAGCCTGCTTCCGGCAGGATCCTCCTGCCGGTGGCGATCGGCCTGCTGGCCCTGCTCGGCCGGCTCGTGCCGGTGCTGCGGGGCGGCGGGCTGTTCGGGCGGGAGACCTACGATCCGTTCGTCTACTACAGCGCGGCGGTGAGCCTGTGGTCGGGCAGGCTCCCCTACCGCGACTTCCTGCTACTGCATCCGCCCGGCATGCTGATCGCCCTTCTGCCGTTCGCCGGTCTGGGCGCGCTGGCCGGTGATCCGGTGGGCATGGCCGCCGCCCGGGTGGCGATCATGCTGACCGGGGCGGCCAGCGCGGTGCTGGTCTACCTGCTGCTGCGGCCCGGCGGGCTGGCCGGAGCCCTGGTCGGGGCCGGGCTGTACGCGGTCTGGTTCCCGGCCTACTACGTCGAGCACGATGTCCGGCTGGAGGCCGTCGCCGGCTTCCTGGTGCTCGCCGGGATCGTCGTGATCCAGCGCTGGCACCCGTCCCGGACGAGCCTGCCGCCACTGCTGGCGGGAGCGCTGTTCGCCGCCGCGGCGACGGTCAAACTGTGGGGGGTCGTCGGCGTTCTGGTGCTGGTCGTCTGGCTCTGGTGGCAGCACGGCCCGCGCCGTGCGGCGTTGGCGGTGGCCGGTGCCGCCCTGGCGGCGGGGCAGGTGGCGCTGCCCTTCGCCACCGTCCTGCCCCAGTTCCTGCAGCTGGCGGTCGTCGATCAGCTGGGCCGTCCTCGCGGCGGCAAGCCGGTCGCGGCGCGGCTGCTGGACATCCTCGGCCTCGGCCCGGCTCCGCCGCCGCTGGCGACGCCCTTGCTCGCGGTCGCCGTCGCGCTGACGGTCATCGCCCTCTGGGTCGCCCTCCGGAGCCCGCGGGGGCGGCTTCCCGGCCTGCTCGTGCTCAGCGGAGTGGCCCTGCTGCTGGCTGCCCCGACCTGGTATCCGCACTACCCGGCGCTGGTCGCCGGGCCGCTCTGCCTGGTCTTCGGCAACGCGGTGGCCGTCATGCTGCCGAAGCTGCCTCACTCGGTGCTGCGCCGTGCCGCCGCCGGCGTCATGGCCGTCGGGATGGCGGGGGCGCAGCTGCTGCTGCTCGGCCAGTCGGCCGGCCACCGGTTCCCTGGAGGAGAGCTCGCCGCCGCGCTCGCCCCACGTCCGGGCTGCGTGACCACGGACCGTCCGGCCGCCCTGGTGCTCAGCGACATGCTTCGCCGCAATCTGGACCGCGGCTGTCCGGTGGTGATCGACCCGCTGGGCTACAAGTTCGCCGCCCAGAACTCGGGGCTCAGCCCGGAACAGAACGCCCGCGAGTTCAAGCGCTTCCTCACCGACTACCTCGGTTCGGGGACCAGCGCCGTGCTGCTGACCACGAGGCCGGACGAGCTGGGGCCGGCGAACGCCGAGCGGATCGCCTCCTGGCCGGTGGTCGGACGGGCCGGCCGCTATCTGGTTCGGGAACCGCTCCCGGCACCCTCCGGCCAAGCCTGGCGGGAGGTGCTGGAGAGCCTCCAGCCGACCGCCAAGCCGACGTACCCCTGAGCCCGCGGGGAAGGTCAGGCGCCGGCCCAGCGCAGAGTGATGGCCTCCCCAGGACGGAGCTGGGCGAGCCGGTCGGGATCGGCGATCACGCCGGCCACCGGGTAGCCGCCGGTGGTCGGGTGGTCGGGGCCGAACAGGACGGGCAGACCGTTCGGCGGCACCTGGACGGCACCGCGCGCCACCGGTTCGCTGGGGAGTTCGGTGTCCACTCGCTCGGGCGCCCAGAGCAGCGGCTCACCGAGCAGCCGGACGCCCACCCGGTCGGATCGCGGGGAGACCTCCCAGGTGCGGGCCAGCGCGGCCGGGTCGGCCAGCCAGTCCGTCCGCGGACCGGGCAGCACGTCCAGGACCGCGGGGAAGTCGGGTGGGAGGGCTTCGTCCGCGCCGGCCGGCCAGGCCGGCGCCGGGCCCACCGGCAGCAGGTCGGCGGCCCGCAGCGGCGCGGGGCCCAGCTGGGCGAGCAGGTCGCGGGAGCGGGAGCCGAAGTCGGGTTCGGCGAGCAGCCCGCCGCGCACCGAGAGGTAGCTGCGGACGCCGCGCGGCGGCACCCCGAGCGCCAACTCGTCGCCCTCGGCCAGTACGAAGGCCCGGCCGTAGGGTGCCGGCAGCGCTCCGATCCGGGCCGGCACCGGGGCGCCGGTCAGCGCCACCCGCACCGGGCCGCCGAGCGCCCGCACCACCAGACCGCCCAGGAGGATCTCGATGGCCGCGTCGGTGCCTGCCGGATCGTTGCCCACCAGCGCCGCGCCGGCCCGGAAGGCCGCCCGGTCGAAGGCCCCCGAGCCGGTGATGCCGAGGGCCGCCAGGCCGGGTCGTCCGGTGTCCTGCAGCAGGGCCAGCGGGCCCGGCCGCAGGATCTCCAGGGCCTTCACCGGTGGTCCGGATGAGCTTGGCGAACGATCCCTGAGCCCACTCCAACGATCCCTGAGCTTGTCGAAGGGTCGTTGTTCGTCGGACGACCCTTCGACAGGCTCAGGGATCGTCGGGGCAGGCTCAGGGACCGTGGGGACTGCGACGAACCGCACCCAGCGGCCGGGGGAGAGCAGGGCGGGTGGCTGTCGTCCGGCGTCCCAGAGGGCTGCGGAGGTGCGTCCGATCAGCTGCCAGCCGCCCGGCGAACTGCGCGGGTAGATGCCGGAGAAGTCGCCGGCCAAGCCCACCGATCCGGCCGGGACGGATGGACGCGGCTCGGCCCGGCGCGGCACCCGGAGCCGCGGGTCGCCGCCGGTCAGGTAGGCGAAGCCGGGGGCGAAGCCGCCGAAGGCGACCCGCCAGGGGGTGGCGGTGTGCGCGGCGATCACCTCGTCGACGCTCAGCCCGGTCAGCCGGGCGACCTCGGCCAGGTCGGGGCCGTCGTAACTGACCGCCACCTCGACGATCCGACCGGGATCGGGGCGGGGGACGGCCGCGGGCACCGTCGCCAGCAGCCGGTCGAGCGCGGGCCGTCCGGCGGCCAGGGCTGTTGGTGAGGCGAAGCGGACCAGCACGGTGCGGGCCGCCGGCACCACCTCGACGACGCTTGGCACGGCGCCCCCGGTGAGGGCGTCCGTCAGGCCGGGGAGCTGCGCCGGGTCGTCCGGCTCGAGCAGCACCGCGTCCGGGCCGCAGGGCAGCAGGGGCATCAGGCGACGAACCCGGCGATCTCGACCCCGGCGTTCTCCAGTCGCTCCCGGATCCGGCGGGCGATCGCCACCGCCCCCGGAGTGTCCCCGTGGACGCAGACCGACTCGGCCGCGACCGTCAGCGGGCCCGCGCTCGTGGGCAACTGCCCGGTCGTCACCAGGCGGACGACCCGATCGGCGATCCGGTCGGGGTCGGTCAGAACCGCGTCCGGCTCACCGCGCGGCACCAGGCTGCCGTCCGGCCGGTAGGCACGATCGGCGAAGGCCTCGACGACGGTGCGCAGGCCGGCCTCGGCGGCCAGCCGCAGCGCCACCCCGGGCAACCCGAGCAGCACCAGCTCAGGGTCGACATCGCGGATCGCAGCGACCACCGCACGCGCCTGCGCCTCGTGGTGGACGATCGCGTTGTAGAGCGCGCCGTGCGGCTTCACGTAGGCGACCGTGATGCCCGCCACCCGGCAGGCTCCCGCCAGCGCCCCGAGTTGATACACGGTGTCGGCGTACAGATCGTCAGGGTCGACGTCGAGGAACCGGCGTCCGAAGCCGGCCAGATCCCGGTAGCTCACGTGCGCGCCGATCGTCACCCCGCGCTCGGCGGCGAGCCGGACGGTGGCCAGCATCGTCCGCGGATCGCCGGCGTGGAAGCCGCAGGCCACGTTGGCGCTGGTCACGATGTCGAGCAGCGCCGCGTCGTCCCCCATCCGCCACGCGCCGAAGGATTCCCCGAGGTCGGCGTTCAGGTCGATCCGCATGCCCCAACCGTGCCCCGCCGCTCGCGCCGATGCAAGCGTCCAGCGCCAGTTTCGGGTGAGGGCTCCGCTGGTGTTGACTAGTGCGGTGCCGCGCGTCCGCAACCCCCTTCTGGTCAGTCTGATCGGGCTGCGCGGCAACGGTCGCGCCAGCGTCTACACCGAGCCGCTGTGGGGCCTGTCGATGATGCTGGTGCTGCCCTACGCGTCGGTCTTCATGCTGGCGCTGGGCGTCCACGACACCCAGATCGGGCTGCTGGCGACGATCTCCATGTTGTCGCAGGTGGTCTTCGGCCTGCTCAGCGGGGTGATCACCGACAAGCTCGGACGCCGCGCCACCACCGCCTGGTTCGACATCATCGCCTGGGCGATCCCCTGTCTGATCTGGGCCTTCGCGCAGAACTTCTGGTGGTTCCTGGTCGCGGCCGTCGTCAACGGCGCCTGGCAGATCACCCAGAACTCCTGGGATTGCCTGCTGGTCGAGGACGTCGACCGCGCCGAGATCCCCAAGGTGTACTCGCTGATCAAGGTGGCGGCCGACTTCTCCGCCCTGTTCGCCCCGATCGCGGCCCTGCTGGTCTCGCGGTTCGGGCTGGAGCCGGCCGTCCGCATCCTCTATCTCAACGCCTTCGTGATCATGTCGATCAAGATCTGGCTGCTCTACCGGTACTCCACCGAGACCGCCACCGGCCGGCTGCGCATGGAGCAGACCCGCGGGGTCAGCATCTGGCGGTCGCTGCGGGAGTACCGCGGGGTGCTGGGGCTGATCATCCACTCCAAGGGGACGATCTTCTCGCTGGCGATCGCGGCCATCGTGGGCGCGGTCACCCTGGTCAACGGCACCTTCTGGCAGGTCGTGATCAGCCAGCGGCTCGGGGTGCCCGACCCGCTGCTGCCCTTCTTCCCGATGATCCGGTCGATCCTGTCGGTGATCTTCTTCTTCACGCTCATCCCGCGGCTCACCCACGCCAAGCATCTGAAGGCACCCACCCTGATCGGATTCGCGGTCTACCTGGTGGGGCAACTGCTGCTGGTCGGCATCCCCGAGCCGGACGGGGTCGCGACCGCCGCCACCTACGCCATGCTGGCCGGCTGCCTGCTGCTGGACGCCTTCGGCGCCGGCATCCTGTTCATGCTCGCCGAATCCCTGGTCGCACTGCACGTCGACCAGCACGAGCGCTCCCGGGTGATGGCCATCCAGCGCACCTGCGTGATGCTCGTCACCGCCCCCTTCGGCTGGATCTCGGGCTGGCTCTCCAGCATGGACCGCACCTGGCCGTTCCTGCTCACCGCCCTTCTGCTGGTGCTCGGCCTGGTGGTGGCCGGACGGTTCTGGGTGACCACCCATGCCGAGGTCGAGACCGAGCCGGACGCCGCTCCGACCGCCTGATCCCGCCGGCTCGCGCACCGTCCGTCATCCCCGCTCACCCTTCTCGCCACCCCCACGAAGACGGGGATCTCGAATGCAAGACTTCCGCGTGTCGTCTTGACCACATTGCCTCAATCGCTCGCGCGGGTGGATTCGAGCGGGCTAAGGTGACGGTGGCGAGCGGGAGCCGCCGGCTGTTGGAGAGGAAACGATGAGCGACTCTGTTGTCCCACTGGGGTCCGTCAAGTTCCTCAAGGTGAGCGAAGTGGCCGCGATGCTCCGGGTGTCGAAGATGTCGGTCTACCGGATGATCCACTGCGGCGACCTGGAGGCCGTCCGGTTCGGCCGCAACTTCCGCGTCCCGGAGCAGGCGGTGGACGCCTACCTGCGCGGATCCTTCTACAACGCCGGCTGACCCTGCCTCCACCGTCACCCTCCCATCGAGTACCACCCTCTCCGTCGGCCGCCACCCTTCCCATCGAGCACCACCCTCCCCGTCGGCCGCCACCCTCTCCGTCGAGCACCACCCTCCCCGTCGGCCGCCACTCTTGGCATCGAGCGCCACCGGTCACCTTGAGCGCCCGGCCCCAGGGCCGAGCGCTCGACGCCACCGATGGTGCTCGGCGAACGAGGTGGCCCTCGGACCGATTTCGCCCCAGCGCGGGGAGTCAGTAGGATTTGGTGCTTGGGCCGGGAAACCGGTCTCCGTGAGCCGCTGCGGCTCGCATCGTTCAACTTCGCCGGCCAGGCCGGCACCTGAGAGGTCAGCACGTGGGTTCGGTCATCAAGAAGCGCCGCAAGAGGATGGCGAAGAAGAAGCACCGCAAGCTTCTGAAGAAGACGCGCATCCAGCGTCGCCGCGCCGGCCGGTAATTCTTCGCGGTGGCTTCGAGCGAGCGGGTTCTCCTGCTGGTTCGAGAGGGCTGCCACCTTTGCATCGACGCCGCCTCGGTCGTTACCGAGGTCTGCGCTGACTTGGGCATACCCTGGCGCAGCGTGGACGTCGACACCGACCCGGAACTCCGTTCCGCCTACACCGATCACGTCCCGGTCACCTTCGTGGACGGCATCGAGCATGCCCGATGGTTCGTGGACGCCGCCAAGCTCCGCGCCGCGCTCGCCTGATCACCCCGGCGTCATCAAGATGTTGCCGATTCCCCGTCCTCGGTCCATCCGCCACACCGTGTGACCGGGTGGCCCACGCCGGTCGCTCCTCCCGCGCAAGGTGTTGCCGATTCACCGTCCTCGGTCGGTCGGCCACACCGTGACCGGCTGGGTGAGTGGGCAGGAACGGTGACCGGTGTTCCACCACTGCTGCGCCACGTATTGTTGAGGCGCAGCCCGCCAAGCCGAGGAGTTCCATGGTCGCCAGCGTCGTCCACGTCGTCCGACACGGGCAGGTGCACAATCCGGACGCCGTGCTCTACGGGAGGCTGCCGGGCTACCGGCTCTCCGATCTCGGCCAGCAGATGGCCGAGCGGGTGGGGGAGTACTTCGCGGACGCGAACCTGGCCTGGCTGGTGAGCTCGCCGCTGCAGCGGGCGCGGGAGACCATGGCGCCGATCGCCGCGCGGCACCCGCACCTGGAGGTGCACCTGGACGACCGGGTGATCGAGGCGGCCAACTACTTCGAGGGCAAGTCCTTCACCCGCGAGAAGGTCTTCCTCAAGCCCGCCGCCTGGTGGGCGATGCGCAATCCGCTGCGTCCCAGCTGGGGCGAGTCGTACAATTCGATCGCCCGCCGGATGCAGGCCGCCATCACCGACGCCGCCGGCCATGCCCCGGACGCCGAGGCGGTGATCGTCGCCCACGAGCTGCCGATCTGGATGGCCCGGCTCTCGGCCGAGAACCGCATCCTGGTGCACGACCCGCGCCGCCGCCAGGCCCGGCTGGCCAGCGTCACCAGCTTCACCTTCCGCGACGGCGAACTTGCCGGGGTCGAGTACCACGAGCCCGCCGGCGACCTGATCCCGGTGCGGAAGTCGCGGAAGTACCGCCCGGGAGCGTGATGAAGGGCTGGGTGCGGAGGCTCGGCGCGGCGCTGGCAGTGCTGGCGCTCGCCGGCTGCGGCACGCCCAGCACCGGCACCGGCGGCTTCGTCACCGGCGACGGGTCGATCACCGTCATCGACCCGGAGGATCGCCAGCCGGCCCCGGTGATCGCCGGCGAGACCCTCGACGGCGAGCAGTGGAGCAGCGATTCCGTCCAGGACAAGGTGATCGTCTACAACGTGTGGGGATCGTGGTGCGGGCCCTGTCGTGCCGAGGCGCCCCACCTGCAGTCGGTTGCCGAGCAGACGGCGGACCGCGCGGTGGTGATCGGCCTCAACACTCGCGACATGGATCGCGCCGCGCCTCAGGCCTTCGTCCGCGCCAACGAGATCACCTTTCCCAGTATCTTCGACCCGGACGGCGGGCTGCTGCTCGAGTTCGCCGGGCAGTTGCCGCCCAGCGCGATCCCCAGCACCCTGCTCATCGACCCGCAGGGCAGGATCGCCGCGCGGGTGATCGGCGTCACCACCCAGACCACCCTGCTCGGTCTCATCGACGACCTGGCGGCGGGCGGCTGATGCTTCCCTTGGAGTTGGCCGACTGGGCCAAGGAGGCGGTGGGCGGCTCGATGCTGCTCGCCATTCCGGTGGCGGCGCTGGCCGGGCTGGTCTCCTTCTTCTCGCCCTGCGTGCTGCCGCTGCTGCCCGGCTACCTCTCCTACGCCACCGGCATGGCCGCCGGCGAGATCGCCGAGGGACGCGGCCGCGGCCGGGTGCTGGCCGGAACCCTCCTGTTCGTGGCCGGGTTCGCGCTGGTCTTCGTCGCGACCGGAGCCCTGATCGGCTCGCTGGGCGGGCTGCTGCTCACCTGGCGCCGTCCGATCACCATCGGCGTCGGCCTGCTCACCATCGCGCTCGGGCTGCTCTTCGCCGGCTGGCTCCCGATCGGACGCGGCACCGCGCGACTCAACCTCGCCCCCAGGGTGGGCGTCGCCGCGGCCCCCCTGCTCGGCATCGTCTTCGGCCTGGGCTGGACGCCGTGCATCGGCCCCGCCCTCTCGGTGGTGCTGAACCTGGCCCTCAACGAGGCCACCGCCCTGCGCGGCGGCCTGCTGGCCTTCGTCTACGCCCTCGGTCTGGGCCTGCCGTTCGTGATCGCCGGTCTCGCCTTCACCCGGATGGGCCGCGCGATCGGCTGGGTGAAGCGCCACCACGTCGCCGTGCAGCGGGCCGGCGGCATCGTGATGATCGCGGTCGGCATCATGCTGGTCACCGGCTGGTGGGACCTCCTGATGTCCCTCATGCTGCAGTGGGTCAGCGCCTTCGAGGTGGTGATCTGATGGCGGACGAACTCGACGCCACCACCCCCGAATCCCCGCAGCCCTCACCGAGGGCCAGCCAATCGGCTCGAGAGCCAGCATTGAAGGCTGGCCGTCGACGCGGAAGGCTGGCCCTCGGTGAAGGAGGGGTGGCGGAAGACGAGGAGCTCGCTGCGGCGGAGCCGGCCGCCGACGGCCGGGAGCGGATGAACCGGGCCCGCGGGATGCGCTCCGGGACGCTGCGCTGGGCCTGGGCCACGCTCACCTCGATGCGGACGGCGCTGCTGCTGCTTCTGCTGCTGGGGCTGGCCGCCATCCCCGGGTCGCTGCTGCCGCAGCGGCCGACCAACCCGTTCGGGGTCGCCCAGTACCTGCTCGACAACCCCGACACCGGCCCGTGGCTGGACCGGTTCGGCTTCTTCGACGTCTTCGGGTCACCCTGGTTCGCCGCGGTCTACCTGCTGCTCTTCATCTCGCTGATCGGCTGCATCCTGCCGCGCTGCCGGGCCTACTACGACGCGCTGCGGGCCGAGCCGGGCGCCCTGCCGCGCCGCTTCTCGCGTTTCCCCGACCACGCCTCCGGCCCGCTGGAAACCGCCACTGACAAGGTGCTGGACGACGCCGAGGCGCATCTTCGCCAGGCCGGCTACCGCATCCGGCGGGAACCGGCCGGCATCTCGGCCGAGAAGGGCTACCTCCGCGAGGCCGGCAACCTGGTCTTCCACCTCAGCCTCATCGCCGTCCTGATCGGCCTGGCCTGGGGGACGGTCTTCGGCTACCGCGGCACCGCGATCGTGGTGGAGGGCAAGGCCTTCTCCAACACCCTCACCCAGTACGACGAGTTCTCGGCCGGGATCGGCTTCCGTCCCGAACGCCTGGCCGCCTTCACCATCGGGCTGGATTCCTTCGAGGCCGAGTTCGAGATCGGCCCGACCCAGCGTGGTGCCGCCCGGATGTTCCGCGCCACCGTCACGGTCGGCCGGCCGGGCCAGGAACCGCACCAGCAGTTGCTCGAGGTGAACTCGCCGTTGTCGATCGACGGCACCGACGTCCATCTGCTCGGGCACGGCTACGCGCCCGTGGTGACCGTCCGCGACGGCAACGGCGACGTCGCCTACTCCGGCCCGGTGGTCTTCCTGCCCATCGACGGAAACTTCACCTCCAACGGCGTCATCAAGGCGCCCGACGCCCGTCCCGAACGGCTGGCCTTCGAGGGGATGTTCCTGCCCACCGCCGAGATCGACGAGAAGGGCATGCGCTCGACCTTCCCCGACGCCTGGAACCCGCTGCTGCTGGTGAACGCCTGGGCCGGCCCGCCCAAGGTCGAGACCGGAGCCCCCGAGAACGTCTACGTGCTCGACCAGACCGGCCTGGAGCAGTTGCTGCGTCCGGACGGCCAGCCGGTGCGGGCCGGTCTGGAGATCGGCGCCAGCTACGACCTGCCGGACGGCCGCGGCTCGATCAGCTTCGACGAACTGCGGCGCTGGACGAAGCTGCAGATCTCCACCACCCCCGGCGGCTGGTTCGTGCTGGGCAGCGTGCTGCTGGCGATCGCCGGGCTGTCCGTCTCGCTCACCGTCCGGCCGCGGCGGCTCTACGTCCGGGTGTCCGGGGATCTGGTCGAGGTGGCCGGCCTGGACCGCGTGGACGGGCGCACCGGCCTCCCCGAGGCGGTCGCCGCCCTGGCCGTCGCCAGCGGAATCTCCCCAGACGAGGGGACGCCTGCCGAAGCCCCCGCAACGACCCTTCGACAGGCTCAGGGATCGTCTGCCGGGACGCCTGCCGAACCGGACCCCACAGCCGCGCAGCCCGGGGGTACGCTTGCCGACGACCCAGCACCGGGCCGAACGATCCCTGAGCCTGTCGAAGGGTCGACCCGGGTGACCAACGCCACGGAGGAGGACGAGTGATCTCCGACTACTCCAATCTCGCCATGGTCACCGCGATGGTGCTCTACCTGGTGGCGCTGGTCTTCCACTCGCTGGAATGGTCGGCGACCCGCGGCGTCGCCGAACCGACCGAGGCGCAGCGGCTCAGCGAGGAGCGCTGGGGCCGGCTCGGGCT
This sequence comes from Propionicimonas sp., assembly GCA_027492575.1. GTDB lineage: Bacteria > Actinomycetota > Actinomycetes > Propionibacteriales > Propionibacteriaceae > Propionicimonas. The sequence continues at coordinate 2,980 of JAPUEM010000006.1, read as the reverse complement.
CTCGGTGACCCTGGTGGCGGGCATCGTCCACGTCGTGGCCGTCGTGCTGCGCGGGGTCGCGGCCGATCGCGCCCCCTGGGGCAACATGTACGAGTTCATCACCACCTCGCTGGCGCTGGTGATCGTGGTCTATCTGGTCGGGGTCTTCTTCCTCGGCTGGAAGGGCTTCGGGCTGCCGGTGACGCTGCTGGCCTCGGTGGGCGTCGGCCTGGCGGTCACCGTCTTCTACGTGGACGTCGCTCCGCTGATGCCGGCGCTGCGCTCGGTCTGGTTCGTGATCCACGTCCTGGCGGCCTCGCTGGCCGGGGCCATCTTCAACATCGGCGGCATCGCGTCCATCCTCTTCCTGATCCGGCAGCGGGCCGAACGGCGGGCCGCCGAGTCCGTCGTCCGCACGAAGGTGACCGCGGGGGCCGGCTCGTTCGAGGAAGCGTCGACGGAGCCGGCCACGCCGCTCACCGGTTACGCGGCCCGGTTGCCGAGTTCGGCGACCCTCGATCGGGTGGCCTACCGGATGCACGCCTTCGCCTTCCCGCTGTGGACCTTCGCGGTCGCCGCCGGCGCGATCTGGGCCCAGTACGCCTGGGGCCGGTTCTGGGGCTGGGATCCGAAGGAGACCTGGTCGCTGGTCACCTGGATCATCTACGCCGCCTACCTGCACGCCCGCGCCACCGCCGGCTGGAAGGGCACCCGCGCCGCCGTCCTGGCCATCATCGGCATGGTCAGCTTCTGGTGGAACTTCGTCGGCGTGAACCTGCTGCTGAACGGCCTCCACTCCTACGCCGGCATCTGACGGGCGAGTCTGCTAGCGGATGAAGCCGTCGGTCGCCATCAGCATCGAGAGCACGGCGAAGACCACGCCCACGATCGCGCCGACCACCGTCCGGCGCCGCGGGGCGGGGTGCCAGGGCAGGCCGGTGATGGGCGCGGCCCAGATCAGGAAGACCAGGAAGCCACCGAGAAGCACCGCACCCAGCGAGGGGTCGGAGATCCGGCCGTAGCCGCCGCCGGAGCAGCCGCTGACGCCGCACCAGGTCAGCGCCATCCAGAACATCGCCACGAACTGCATGCCCAGCACGACCGGCAGGATCCACAGCAGGTTCAACGTCCAGAGCCAGCTGCGCCTGTTGGCCTGTTCCTCGGGGGTGGTCATGAGGGCAAGGCTAGCCACCCGGGGTGGCACGCACTCCCGAGCCTCGACGACCATGTCAGCGACCGTGAAGACGTCGTCCGCCATCTCCGCCGTCTACGCGCTGGGAGCGCCTGGGCTGGCGTGACTCGGGTCAGTTCCGCGGTCGCGGGGACCTCGTTCGATAGGGAAGCCGCTCGCCTCCGCTCGCCGGAAGACGTCCTGGGCAGCGAACAGCGCCTCTCCCGGGTCGTGGTAGCCGATGTAGGAGTCGTCGAAGAGCCGGTTGTGGATCTCCGCCGCCTGCTCGGGTGTGGTCAGGCCGAGGTAGCGGAAAAGGAAGTCCAGATCGGCCAGATCGCGTGGTCGCATGGCGCGGAGCTTCATCGCGATCAGGTGTTCCGGAGAGGCCACAATCATCCGCAGCCCGGGAAGGTTGACCTCGGCGGCATTGTGGTCGACGACATTGGTCAGGAAGGCGGTTGCATTGGTGTTGATCCAATGTGGGTTCAGCCCGTGGCGCTCCGCAACGGCCCTGGCCGCCTGCCAGAACTCGTCCCGATCGGTTCGGATGGCGGCGTCCACATCGCGGGTGATGCGCCGGGACTCGTACTCGATCGCCATGGCAGCGCCGCCGACCACGTAGATGGCCGCTTCCAAGCCGCGCTCCTGCAGGATGCCGCCGACCTCGCCGAGGAGCTGCATGACCTCTGCCCGGGTCAGCTCCCGTCCGCTGTCGATCATGCTGTGGCGAACGCTCTCTCGTCCAGGAAGATCCCGAGCCGCAAGAGTTCGGCGGGGGTGTGGGCCAGGTCGTTGTAGGCGCGCGAATCCCAGGTGGCGACCGGCCACCAGAAGTTGTCCAGGGGCTGCTTGACCGTCCACTGAGGTGGGTTGCGGCCCATGGAGTGGAGCCGGTACCGCACGGCGGCGGCCAGCAGCGCGTCCCACCGCAGGTCACCGGTGGTGCCAGGCTCATCCAGCGCTTCGTCGAGGTGGCCTTCCGCGTCGATCGCCGGCAACTGGTTCACGCCGTCCATCAGCATCCGCAGGGCATGATCCTGGTCGCCCGCGGCCAGGTTCGCGCGGATGTCTTCCGCGATCTCACTCGCTGTAGGCCACCATCTGCTACTGGTCATCGCTCCACTTCCTCGCGACCCAGCATAGGACTTCCCCTTGCGCGGCGGTCTGCGGCTTGGCCACGGCCGAGCAGGTCTACTCCAGATCGCCGGTGGGGCCGAGTCTGACGCCATCGACGTCAGCCTGGATCTGTTCACGCTGCCGATGGCGGCAGCGATCGTCCGAGGTGGAAGAATCAGGGCATGCAGCACTTCGACCTCTGCGTGATCGGTTCCGGCAGCGGCAACTCCCTGGTGAACTCGGCCTTTCGTGGCCAGCGGGTGGCGATCGTCGACGGCGCGCCGTGGTTCGGCGGCACCTGCCTGAACGCCGGCTGCATCCCCAGCAAGATGCTCTCCTACCCGGCCGACCTGGCCGAGTCGGCGCGGCACGCGTCGGCGCTGGGGGTCGACGTCGGCGAGGTGTCGGTCCGCTGGGACGACCTGCGGGACCGGGTGTTCGGCCGCGTCGACGCCTCGGCGGCGGCCGCCGAAGCTCAGCGGGAACGCCACGAGGGCGTCACCGTCTTCCGGCAGCAGGCGAGCTTCGTCGGCCACAAGCGGCTGCTGATCGGCGAGGAAGAGGTGATCACCGCCGACCAGTTCGTGATCGCGGCGGGCTCGCGTCCATGGGTTCCGGACTGGCCAGGGCTGGACGATCCGGCGGTCGCCGACCGGGTCCACACCTCCGACGACGTGATGCGGCTGCCGGCGCTGCCGCGCAGCCTGGTGA
>JAPUEM010000005.1 GCA_027492575.1 Propionicimonas sp. | reverse complement strand
CGGTCCGGTGACTCCGCAGGAGTACACCGTGACCGACGAGAACGGCCTGACCGATTCGGGTGAGCTGTCGGTCGACATCACCGACCCGGAGGCTGACGTTCCGCCGCAGGCCGGCAATGATTCGGCGACGATCAACCCGGACGAGACCGCGACCCTGAAGCCGAAGGTGACCCCGGGCACCGGTGAGATCACCGAGGTCGCCTTCGACAACGGTGAGACCACCAAGACCGTGGCGGGCGAGGGCACTTGGGAGATCAAGCTGGTCGACGGCCAGCCGGTCGCGACCTTCACCCCGGAGGCCGGTTACTACGGTCCAGTGACCCCGCAGGAGTACACCGTCACCGACCAGAACGAGCTGACCGCGAAGGGTCAGTTGCTGGTCGAGATCAACGATCCGCCGCAGGCGGGCGACGACTCGACCACGATTGACCCGGACGAGACCGCGACCCTGAAGCCGGAGGTCGTCCCCGGCAGCGGCGCGATCACGGAGGTGGCGTTCGACAACGGCGAGACCACGAAGGTGGTTGCCGGTGAGGGCACCTGGAAGATCGAACTGGAGGACGGGAAGCCGGTCGCGACGTTCACCCCGGAGGCCGGTTACTACGGTCCGGTGACTCCGCAGGAGTACACCGTGACCGACGAGAACGGCCTGACCGATTCCGGTGAGCTGTCGGTGGACATCACCGACCTGCCGGCGGAGCCGCAGGCCGGCAACGATTCGGTGACGATCAACCCGGACGAGACCGCGACCTTGAAGCCGGAGGTGACGCCGGGCTCCGGCGCCATCACGGGGGTGACGTTCGACAACGGTGAGACCACCAAGGTGGTTCCGGGTGAGGGCACCTGGAAGATCGAACTGACCGAGGAGGGCGAGGTCGTCGCGACGTTCACGCCCGAGGCCGGCTACTTCGGCCCGGTGACCCCGCAGAAGTACGAGGTCACCGACGAGAACGAGCTGTCCGCCCAGGGCCTGCTATCGGTGGAGATCAACGATCCGCCGCAGGCCGAGGACGCCTCGACGACCGTCGCGCAGGGAGAGACGGCCACGCTCTGGCCGGTCGTCACGCCCGGTGACGGACCGATCGAGAAGGCGACCTTCGAGGACGGCTCGAACGAGATTGTGGTGCCCGGTGAGGGAACCTGGACGATCGAGCTGGACGAGACCGGCAAGGTCGTCGCGACCTTCACGCCCGAGCCCGCCTTCTCCGGGGTGGCCACCCCGCAGAAGTACGTCGTCACCGACGACAACGGGCTCACGGCGACCGCCGGACTCGCCGTGACGGTGACCGCCAACCAGCCAGGCCTGGCCCTGGAGAAGTCGGCCTATCTGAACGACAAGAACGGCAACGACCTGGCTGACGCCGGTGAGACGATCGACTACTCCTTCCTGCTCACCAACACCGGCAATACGGTGCTGACCAACGTCCGGGTGGAGGATCCGATGCTTGCCGAGCTGGGCATCACTGTCACCTGCTCCCCGACAACGCTGGAGCCGGGCGAAGAGGTGACCTGTGAGGCGGACAAGGCCTACACCGTCACCGCGAAGGACGTGAAGGCTGGAACCGTGCACAACGTCGCCACCGGACAGGCCGACACCCCGGAGGGTCAGAAGCCGATCGATCCGCCGACCGACGAGGTCGACGTTCCGACCGGGCCGGTGCCGTCGCCGGGCGGCGGCCTGCCCGTCACCGGCGGCACGGTCTCCATGCTGGGGATCGCGCTGGTGCTGCTGATCGGCGGTGGCGTGCTCGTGTACGTCCGTCGGTTCCGCCGCACCGACGAGGAGGAGGTCGCCTAGCGGCTGCATGAACTTGCCGCGTCCCCGCCCCACACTCCAGGGTGCGCGGTAAGCGCTGTGGTGGAGTTGTGAGCGTCCGGCGTTGTCACTGCCGCCTCACTCCCATCACACGGGCCCTGTCCGGTGGTCACCCCTGACCCGCCGGGCAGGGCCCCTGCTTTTCCGGCCCGGGCGGGCCGTGGCTCCAGAGACCAAGCCGCACGTGATGCGAAATGTAGTCATTTGAGTCACTTGGGTAGTCACCTGCCAGGGCGGTGTGGTCGTAGCGCCTGCTGAGCGTCGATGCCCGTACGGGGGGTACTTTTCCGCAGTCGCGGGATCTGGATGGCGGTATGAGGGGCAGCTACGGCTGCGTCATGATGGAGTGGGAGCCGCAGCTGCGGAAGACACCCGCAAATCGGGGTTTTCGACAGGGTTTCGTGACTGAATTACCTTATCACAGGGAAAAACCCAAGACTTTGGAAGAATTCAGGACGCGGGCGGGGTCGCGATGGTAGGCATTACCCATGACGACCGGACGTGCGCACCTGGACGGCCCGGCGGCCGATGCTCTGCTCAAGCTCGGCCGCTACTTCACGAAGTGGGACGAGACTGACGACGGGCGTGCGGTCTTCCGTGAGGGCGGCCGTCAGGGCGACGTCTTCTACCGCGACCGATGGAGCCATGACAAGGTGGTTCGCTCCACCCACGGGGTGAACTGCACCGGCTCGTGCTCCTGGAAGGTGTACGTCAAGGACGGCATCATCACCTGGGAATCCCAGCAGACCGACTACCCGACCACCGGCCCGGATCGTCCCGAGTACGAGCCCCGCGGCTGCCCCCGCGGCGCCGCCTTCAGCTGGTACACCTACTCGCCGACCCGGGTCCGCTACCCCTACGGACGGGCGGTGCTGGTGGAGGCCTACCGTGAGGCCAAGGCCCGCCTCGGCGGCGACCCGGTGGCGGCGTTCAAGGAGATCTCGTCCAACCCGGAGACTCGCAAGCGGTACCAGCAGGCCCGGGGCAAGGGCGGCCTGGTGCGGATCAGTTGGCACGAGGCGATCGAGATCGCCGCCGCCTCCTACGTCAACACCATCAAGACCTACGGCCCCGACCGCTGCGTCTCGTTCTCGCCGATCCCGGCGATGTCGATGGTCTCGCACGCCATCGGCACCCGGTTCAACCACCTCATCGGTGGCGCGATGACCTCCTTCTACGACTGGTACGCCGACCTGCCGGTGGCCAGCCCGCAGGTCTTCGGCGACCAGACCGACGTCCCCGAATCCGGCGACTGGTGGGATGCCACCTACCTGATGATGTGGGGCTCCAACGTCCCGGTCACCCGCACCCCGGACGCCCACTGGATGGCCGAGGTGCGCTATCGCGGCACCAAGGTGGTCACGGTCAGCCCCGACTACGCCGACAACGTGAAGTTCGCCGACGAGTGGCTGCCGGCCCAGGCCGGCACCGACGCCGCCCTGGCGATGGCGATGGGGCACGTCATGCTGAAGGAGAACTACGTCGACCGCCAGGTGCCGTTCTTCACCGACTACGTCACGCAGTACACCGACCTGCCCATGCTGGTCACCCTGGTCGAGCACCCGGACGGCCACGGCCTGACCGCCGCCAAGTTTCTCACCGCGGCCGAACTGGACGCCGCGACGCTGGCCGAGGCGCAGCGATCGGCGGACGACGGGACGAACGACCCCGCCTTCCGCACCGTGCTCTGGGACGCCGCGACCGGTCGTCCGGCGATCCCGAACGGGACGATGGGGGACCGCTACAACGAGGCCGGCCAGGGCCGCTGGAACCTGGATCTGGGCGATCTCGAGCCGGCGCTCAGCCTGCTGGAGGTCGAGGGCGCCGAACCGGTCGAGATCGCACTGCCCTGCTTCGAGGATCCGCGCGGCGAGGGGACGATCGTCCGCCGCGGTGTCCCGGCGGTGAAGGTCGGCGACCACCTGGTCACCACCGTCCTCGACCTGATGCTCGCCCAGTACGGCGTCGGCCGCGACGGTCTCCCCGGCCAATGGGCGCAGGGCTACGACGACGTGAACAGCCCGTACACCCCGGCGTGGCAGGCCGAGATCACCTCCGTCCCGGCCGAGGCGTGCATCCGGATCGCCCGCGAGTTCGCGAAGAACTCCGAGGATTCCAAGGGCCGCACCATGATCATCATCGGCGCCGGCATCTGCCACTGGTTCCACGCCGACGTCACCTACCGGGCGATCCTGGCCCTGCTCATGCTCACCGGCAGCATCGGACGCAACGGCGGCGGCTGGGCGCATTACGTCGGCCAGGAGAAGTGCCGGCCGATGACCGGCTGGTTCAACCTGGCCAACGCACTGGACTGGAGCCGTCCGCCGCGCACCGTGATCGGCACCGGCTACTGGTACATGCACACCGACCAGTGGCGCACCGACGGCTACTCCGCCGACCGGGTGAAGTCGCCGCTATCGACCGGCCACCTGGACGGTCTGCACACCGCCGACGCGATGGCGCTCAGCCACCGGCTGGGCTGGATGCCGTTCTATCCCCAGTTCGACCGCAACCCGCTCGACCTGGCGGACGAGGCCAAGGCCGCGGTGGCGGCGGGCGAGGCCGCATCGGTCGGCGAATGGGTCGCCGAGCAGCTCAAACAGGGCACGCTCACCACCGCCCTGGAGGACATCGACGCCCCCGAGAACTGGCCGCGGACGATGGTGGTCTGGCGCTCCAACCTCTTCGGCTCCTCGGCCAAGGGCAACGAGTACTTCCTCAAGCACCTGCTCGGCACCAACTCGAACCTGATGCCCAACGAGCACGCCGCCGAGGCGAAGCCGAAGGTGGTGAAGTTCCGCGACGAGGCCCCCGAGGGCAAGCTCGACCTGCTGATCAGCGCCGACTTCCGGATGACCTCCACCACGCTGCTCTCCGACATCGTCTTCCCGGCCGCCACCTGGTACGAGAAGCACGACATCTCCTCAACCGACATGCACCCCTTCGTGCACGCCTTCACTCCGGCGATCGACCCGCCCTGGGAGGCGAAGAGCGACTACGACTTCTTCGTCCTGCTCGCCAACGCCATCTCGCAGCTGGCCAAGGGACGCCTCGACACCCGCAGCGACCTGGTCGCGGTGCCGATGCAGCACGACACCCCCGGCCAGATCAGCCAGCCCGGCGGCCACGTCCCGGATTGGCGCGGCACCGACCTGCCGGCCGTCCCGGGCAAGAACCTGCCGGCGCTCATGGTGGTCGAGCGCGACTACACCGCGATCGCCGACAAGCTGACCAGCGTCGGCCCGCTGGCCGACCGGCTCGGCTTCACGGTGAAGAACATCACCTACGACGTCAAGCACGCCGTCGAGCGGCTCGGCAAGCTGCACGGCGTGATGCCCAGCGGCGCTGGCGAGGGGCGTCCGGCCATCGACACCGACGCCCGGCTGGCCGAGGCGATCCTCACCTTCTCCGGCACCACCAACGGCGAACTGGCCACCCACGGCTTCCGCGACCTGGAGCGCAAGACCGGACGCAAGCTGGCCGACCTGAGCGAGGGCTCCGAGGAGCGCATCGTCACCTTCAAGCAGACTCAGGAGTCGCCGCAACCGGTGATCACCTCGCCGGAATGGTCGGGTTCGGAGACCGGCGGACGCCGCTACGCCGCCTTCACCATCAACACCGAGCGGCTCAAGCCCTGGCACACCCTCTCGGGCCGGATGCACTTCTTCCTCGACCACGACTGGCTCATCGACGCCGGCGAGCAGCTGCCCACCTTCCGTCCGCCGCTGGACATGACCCACGCCTTCGGTGAGCCCGAACTCGGCCCGACCGGGGAGAAGGCCATCACGCTGCGCTATCTGACCGTCCACAACAAGTGGTCGATTCACTCCGAATACCAGGACAACCTGTTCATGCTGAGCCTGGGACGCGGCGGCCCGCAGGCCTGGCTGAGCGTGGGCGACGCCCGCAGCATCGGCGTGGCCGACAACGACTGGATCGAGCTGACCAACGCCAACGGCGTCTTCGTGGCCCGGGCGGTGGTGACCCACAAGCTGCCGGACGGGATCTGCTACGTCCAGCACGCCCAGGAGCGGACGATCGACGTCCCCAAGTCGGAGGCCACCGGCAAGCGCGGCGGCATCCACAACTCGGTGACCCGCATCCTGGTGAAGCCGACCCACCTGATCGGCGCCTACGCCCACCTCTCCTACGCCTTCAACTACCTCGGCCCCACCGGCGTGCAGCGCGACATCGTCTCCACCGTCCGCCGCCGCTCCCAGGAGGTGACGTACTGATGTTCCCGACACGCCTGACGCCCACCCCCTCCAACAAGGTGTGGCCGATTGCCCGTCCTCGGACCGTTCTTAACACGGTGGTCCGGTCTGGGCTCCGGCAGTCTCTCTCCCCCCACAACGTGTGGCGGATTGCCCGTCCTCGGACCATTTCCCACATCTTGTCGGGGGTCGGTGGGGGCTGCGCGACGGCACGGGGTGCACGGAACCCCCTTGGGGAGGTGACGTACTGATGGCTCGCAAGCTGAAGCGCGTGATGGCGCAGGTCGGCATGGTGATGAACCTCGACAAGTGCATCGGCTGTCACACCTGTTCGGTGACCTGCAAGCAGGCCTGGACGAACCGGGCCGGCACCGAGTACGTCTGGTTCAACAATGTCGAGACCCGGCCCGGGCTGGGCTACCCGCGGCGCTACGAGGATCAGGAGAAGTGGCGCGGCGGCTGGGTGCGGACCAAATCCGGCGGCCTCAAGCTGCGCGGTGGCGGGCGCTTCCAGAAGCTGCTGAGCATCTTCGCCTCGCCCGTCCAGCCAGAGCTCTCCGACTACTACGAGCCGTGGACCTACGACTACCAGAACCTGATCTCGGCGCCGCTGGGCGACGACTTCCCGGTGGCCCGGCCGAAGTCGCTGATCACCGGCGAGGACACCAAGATCACCTGGTCGGCGAACTGGGACGACTCCCTCGGTGGCGTCTACGAGACCGGCGAGACCGACCCGATCGTCGAGAAGCTCCGCAAGGAGGCGAACGAGAAGATCAAGTTCGAGTACGAGCAGAGCTTCATGTTCTTCCTGCCGCGGATCTGCGAGCACTGCCTGAACCCGTCCTGCATGGCGTCCTGCCCGTCCGGCGCGATCTACAAGCGGGCCGAGGACGGCATCGTGCTGGTCGACCAGGATCGCTGCCGCGGCTGGCGGCAGTGCATCACCGGCTGCCCGTACAAGAAGATCTACTTCAACCACCGCTCCGGCAAGGCCGAGAAGTGCACCTTCTGCTACCCGCGCATCGAGGTCGGGCTGCCGACGGTCTGCTCGGAGACCTGCGTCGGACGGCTGCGCTACCTGGGCATCATCCTCTACGACCCGGACGCCGTGACCGAGGCCGCCTCCGCCCCGGAGGACGAGCTGTACCAGGCGCAGATGGATCTGATGCTCGACCCGCACGACCCCGAGGTGATCGCCCTGGCGAAGGCCGGCGGGATGCCGGACGACTGGATTCTGGCCGCCCAGCGGTCGCCGATCTACGCGCTGATCAAGCACTTCAAGGTGGCCCTGCCGCTGCATCCGGAGTACCGGACCATGCCGATGGTCTGGTACATCCCGCCGCTCTCGCCGGTGACCGACCTGCTGAAGTCGCAGGGTCATGACGCCGAGGCGCCCGGCAACCTGTTCGGGGCGATCGACGCCCTGCGCATTCCGGTGGAGTACCTGGCCGAGCTGTTCACCGCCGGTGACACCGCCATCGTGACCGACGTGCTGCAGAAGCTGGCCGCGATGCGCTCGTACATGCGCGGGGTGACCCTGGGCACCGGACGCGACCCGGAACTGGCCGCCGCCGTCGGGATGACCCCGGAGGCGATCGAGCAGATGTACCGGCTGCTGGCCATCGCCAAGTACGAGGACCGCTACGTCATCCCCAAGGCCCACACCGAGGAGGCCCACAACCTCGAGGAGCTGGCCTGCTCGCTCGACTACGAGGGCGGCCCCGGGATGTACAACTCCGGCCCCTTCGGCGAGGCCTCCGGACGCCCCGTCCCGGTGGCCATCGAGACCTACTCCGCCCTCAAGCAGCGCCAGCAGGCCGAGGCCGCCGCCTCGTCCGCCAGCCTCGGCAACCGCGCCGGCATGCTCAACTGGGACGGCAACGAGGACGCGCCGTGACCTCCTTGCTCAGTTGGTTGCGTCGTGAGATCCCGGGTCAAGCCCGGGATGACAGTGGTGCGGTGCCTGCCCAACCCAACGCGGGTGGTGGTCGGGGTGGTGCGGTTCCTGCCCAACCCAATTCCGTCATCCCGGGCTCCGACCCGGGATCTCGGAGCCCTCGTGGCACGGAACTGACCCGGACGGCGAACCAAGCCCTCGTCTTTCAGGCGGCCGCGCTCGTCCTGACCTACCCCGAGGCGGACCTCCTGACCCGCCTCGACACCATCGAGGCGGCCTTGGACGGATCGGCCGCCGAGCGGTTCGCACCGATCCTGGCCCACCTCCGCGGGATGCGGCTGTCGCAGCTGCAGTCCTTCCACATCCAGGAGTTCGACCTCTCCCGGCGGCACGCCCTGCACCTCAGTTATTGGACGGACGGCGACACCCGCCGCCGAGGCGAGGTGCTGGCCGAGATCAAGGGCGTCTACCGGGAATCGGGCCTGCTGGTCGACACCGGCGGAGAGCTGCCCGACTACCTGCCGATGGTGCTGGAGTTCGCGGTCGCCGACCCCGAGCGGGGAGTGGCCCTGCTGCAGCGGTTCCGCGCCAGCGTCGAACTGCTGCGGCTCGGCCTGACCAAGGACGGGCTGCCGCACGCCGGCGTCCTGGCCGCGGTCTGCGACTGCCTGCCGGGGGATTCCCCGCAGACCCACGCCGAGGTGCAGGCCCGCTACGGCGAGGCGCGGCCCGTGGAGTTCGTAGGCCTGGATTCCGTGGAGAGCCTGCTCCAGCGCCCGGCCCCCGGCAACTCTCACCCGGCGTCCCCCGCTGGTCACCCCGCCCCATCCGGCGTCCCTGCGGCGGGGGTCTTGCCGGCCATCCGGCCCCCATCCGTCATCCCCGCGGAGGCGGGGATCTCATCGCGCCACCCGGGAGGGAGCTGAGATGAACGCACTCGACATCCTGCTGTGGGGCGTGGTGCCCTACCTCGTCGCGCTCACCCTGATCGCGGGGCTGGTCTGGCGCTACCGCTACGACCAGTTCGGCTGGACCACCCGCTCCTCCCAGCTGTACGAGTCGAAGCTGCTGCGGGTAGCGTCCCCGCTCTTCCACTTCGGGCTGCTGATGGTGCTGGGCGGCCACCTGCTCGGCCTGCTCATCCCGAAGGCGTGGACCGACCTGGTCGTCAGTCAGGACACCTACCACCTGGTCGCCCTCGGCGGCGGCTCCGTGGCCGGCATCGCCACCCTGGTGGGCATCGCGCTGCTGATCTACCGGCGCCGCACCACCGGCCCGGTCTTCCTGGCCACCACCCGCAACGACAAGCTGATGTACGTCGTCCTGGCCAGCGCCATCGTCTTCGGGATGCTCGCCACCCTCACCGGCGACCACACCCCCACCGGCGAGCACCACAACTACCGCGAGACGGTCTCCATCTGGTTCCGCTCGCTGCTGATCTTCCAGCCGAACGTCGAGGCGATGGCCGCGGCCACCTGGCAGTTCAAGGTGCACATCCTGATCGGTCTGGCCCTGTTCGCGCTGGTGCCGTTCAGCCGGCTGGTGCACGCCTTCACCGTGCCGCTGCACTACCTGTTCCGGCCCTACGTCGTCTACCGCAGCCGGGACGTCGCCCCGCCGGTCGCCTCCCACACCCGCGTCCGCGGCTGGGATCCGATCGGCACCCGTGACCGAGACCGCAGCGAGCGCTGACCGGGCAACCTCGCCACCCCGCACCACCAGATAGGACGAAGTGACTACACCTGCCCAGGCCACCGGACAGGGCGCGAACCGCGTCCTGGCGATGTCCACCATCGACTTCACCGTGATGTTCGCGGTCTGGCTGATGTTCGGCATTCTCGGCATCGAGATCCAGAAGGAACTGCTGCTCTCCGACGTCGAACTCTCCTGGATCACCGCGCTGGCGGTGCTGAACGGCTCGATGTGGCGGCTGCCGGCCGGCATCATCACCGACCGGATCGGCGGCCGCAAGGTGACCATCGTGATGCTCGCGGTCACCGCCGTCCCGGCCTACTTCGTCTCCACCGCCCACTCCTACGGGGTGCTGCTGGTGCTCGCCTTCCTGGTCGGCTTCGCCGGCAACCTGTTCAGCGTCGGCGTCGCCTGGAACGCCGCCTGGTTCGGACGCGACCGGCAGGGCTTCGCGCTGGGCCTGTTCGGGGCGGGCAACGTCGGCGCCTCGGTGACCAAGTTCATCGGCCCGCCGCTGATCGCCGGCACGGCCGGGATGACCTTCGTCTTCGGGGTGCAGGGCGGCTGGCGGCTGGTGCCGGTGATCTACGCCGTGCTGCTGGTGGTGCTGGCCGTGCTCACCTGGCTGATCGTGCCGCGGCACGACCGGATCGCCGGCGGCGGCAAGCCGATCGGCGAGATGCTCGTGCCGCTGAGGCACGTGCGGGTGTGGCGGTTCAGCCTCTACTACGTCGCCGTCTTCGGCGCCTACGTCGCGCTCTCGGCCTGGCTGCCGAAGTACTACGTCGACAACTTCGGCGTCGATCTCTACACCGCCGCCCTGCTGACCGCGACCTTCATCTTCCCCGCCTCGCTGCTGCGTCCGCTGGGCGGCTGGGTCTCCGACCGGATCGGCGCGCGCAAGGTGATGTACGCGACCTTCGCGATCATGCTGGTGACCAGCGGCATCCTGATGATGCCCAACGGGCACGTCGTGGTCTCCCACGCGGACGGCACCGAGACCCAGCACCTGGGCTACGCGATCAACCTGGCGTGGTTCGCCGTCCTGGTCTTCCTGCTGGGCTGCGCGATGGGCATCGGCAAGGCCGCCGTCTACAAGCACATCCCGGAGTACTTCCCGGACAATGTCGGCTCGGTCGGTGGCCTGGTCGGCATGCTGGGCGGCCTGGGCGGGTTCATCCTGCCGCCGCTCTTCGCCTACACCAAGCTCTGGACGGGCTTCCCGACCAGCACCTTCTTCGTCCTGTTCATCCTGACCGGCGTCTGCGCCCTGTGGATGCACTTCACCATCGTCCGGATGCTGCACGACAAGGCGCCGGAACTGGCCGATCACTTCGACACCGAACACATCGACACCCTGGAGGGGGCCACAGTATGAGCATCGCCGAGAAGCTTCAGGGCGGGCCGGAATGGCTGCAGTCCTGGGATCCCGAGAACGAGCAGACCTGGAACAAGAAGCTGGCTTGGCAGACGCTGTGGATCACCACCTTCTGCCTCACGCTGGCCTTCGCCGCCTGGTTCCTGCCCTCGGCGATCATCCCGAAGCTCAACGCCATCGGCTACACCTTCACGCAATCCCAGCTGTACTGGCTCGCCGCGATCCCCGGCCTGTCGGCCGGTCTCATGCGGCTGGTCTGGATGACGCTGCCGCCGATGATGGGCACCCGGAAGATGGTGGCGCTCACCACGCTGCTGCTCTTCTTCCCGGTGCTCGGCTGGGGCGTCCGCTCGATGTCGCCGACCGCGCCCTACTGGGAGCTGCTCGTCCTGGCCTTCCTGGCCGGCATCGGCGGCGGCGCCTTCTCGGGCTTCATGCCCTCCACCTCGTACTTCTTCCCGAAACGACTGCAGGGCACGGCGCTGGGCCTGCAGGCCGGCATCGGCAACTTCGGCGTCTCGCTGGTGCAGCTGCTCACCCCGCTGCTCATCAGCCTGGGCTGGCTGTGGTGGCTCGGCGAGAGCCAGATGATGAAGATCCCCGGCAAGCCGGACGTCGAGGTCTGGTACCAGGCGGCCTCGCTGGTGTACCTGCCGTTCATCCTGATCGGCGCGTTCATCGCCTGGCGGTACCTGAAGTCGGTGCCGATCAAGGCGAACATCAAGCAGCAGTTCGACATCTTCCGCAACCAGGACACCTGGTGGATGACCCTGCTGTACATCATGACCTTCGGCACCTTCTCGGGCCTGTCGGCCCAGTTCGGCCTGCTGGTGATCAACCTGTACGGCTGGGGCAACCCCGCCATCGTCGAGGGCTCGGGCGCCACCGCGACGATCCTGGTCGAGGGCTATGCGGTGCCGGACGCGGTGTCCTTCGTCTTCCTCGGGCCGTTGATCGGCGCCGGCGCGCGGATCGCTTTCGCCCCGCTGACCGACCGGATGGGGGGTGCGCTCTGGACGCTCGTCTCCGGCCTGGGCCTGATCGGCTCGATCATCTACACGATCCCGGCGCTGGTGCCCGACACGTCGTCGGCGGCCGCCCTGCAGGGCGGGTTCAACCAGTTCCTGTACGGCATGCTGGCGATCTTCCTGTTCACCGGCATCGGCAACGCGTCGACCTTCAAGCAGATGCCGATGATCTTCGAGCGTCGCCAGGCCGGCGGCGTGATCGGCTGGACGGGCGCCATCGCCGCCTTCGGGCCGTTCCTCTTCGGCGTGGGGCTCACCATCATGTCGCCCACCACCTTCTACTGGATCGGCGTCGCCTGGGCCGTGATGTGCGTGGCGATCACCTGGTGGCGCTACGCCCGTCCGGGTGCGCCGAAGAAGTCCTGAGATGGCGCTGCGGGCGGCGGTGATCACCGTCTCCGACGAGGTGGCCCAGGGAGCCGATGCCGACCGCGGCGGCCCGGTCGCCGCGGGTCTGCTCGGCGACCTCGGCTGTGAAGTGACCGCCGCCGTGGTCCCGGACGACCCGGCCTCGATCGCCGGGGCGGTCGGCGGGGCGGTCGCGGCAGGCGCCCGGGTGGTGGTCGCCTGCGGCGGCACCGGCATCGGCCCGCGGGATCACACTCCGCAGGTCGTCCGCGGACTGCTGTCTTTCGAGATCCCCGGCATCGCCGAGGAGATCCGCCGCCGCGGCCTGGCCCACACCCCGCTCGCGCTGGTTTCCCGCGAGGTCGCCGGAGTGATCATCGGCCCGGATCATCCCCCGGTGCTGCTGCTCGCCGTCCCCGGCTCGCGCGGCGGGGTGCGCGACGCCCTGGGCGTGGTCGGGGAGCAACTCGGCTACATCATCGAGCAACTCGACGGCGCCGGGCATGCGTGACGCCCCGTGGTCGTGCGGCCCCGCCACTTACTGCCAGATAACCGATGTCGCTGCCACATACGTCGGCCAGAGGGAGTATCTGGCAATAAGTGCGCGACCGAGCCGAGCCAGCCGATCCCGTCCTACTGAAAGCCAAGGAGTGCCATGGTTGAAGCAGTCCCGTTCACCGCGATCCCGGATCTCGCCGGGCTGATCGACGTCCAGACCGAGGCGACCGTCTCGCGTACCGCCTTCCGTGCGCCGGGGGTGCGGGTCGTCCTCTTCGGCTTCGACGCCGGCCAGGAGCTCACCGAGCACACCGCCGCCATGCCGGTGCTGCTCCAGGTGCTCTCCGGGCGGCTCAGCATCACCGCGGACGGCCGCACCGAGGAACTCGTCCCGGGCGGCCTCATCCACCTCGACACCCGTGTGCCGCACGCGGTCTACGCGCACGAACCGTCCAAGCTCCAGCTCACCATGCTGGACGCCCGCTGACCTGGTGTCACGTCCTGGACATCACATCGGGGCCGGTCAGCCGAACTCGATGACCGCTTCCTTGTTGTTGAGCACGATCACCGGGGTCACCGTCGGGTGCCCGGCAGCGGTGATCTTGGCCAGATCGAAGCGGATCAGCGGAGTGCCGGCGGTCACCTTGTCGCCTTGAGCGACCAGCACCTCGAAGCCGTCGCCGCCCATGGTGACGGTGTCCATGCCGATGTGGATCAGCAGTTCGGTGCCGTCGTCCAGGGTCAGCGCGATCGCGTGACCGGTGTGGAAGGCCATCGAGACCGTCGCGTCGGCGGGTGCGACCACGAGATCACCGGTGGGCTCGATCGCGAGCCCAGGGCCCATGATGCCGGTGGCGAAGGTGGGGTCAGGCACCTCCTCGATGGAGACGACCCGTCCTTCCAGCGGCTGACGCAGCCGGACGACCGTGGCGCCCGACGGAGCCGCCGCGACCGGTTCGGCGGCAGGCGCCTCAGCCGCAGGCGCTGCGACAGGTGGCGGCGCTGCCGGCTCGGCCGCCCGCGCGGGCGGAGCGGCTTCTTCCGGGGCCTCCTTGCCCAGCCCCAGTGACTTGCTCAAGCGATCGAAGAACCCCATTGCCTGACCTCCAGACGGTGTCGTGACCGGCGCACCCCGGCTCTGCTGTCGAATATAGTCCCGGGCCCCGGGCTGGCGGCACCCCCGGATCCGACGCTCCGCCGAGCAGAGCGGCCCAGGGGACGGTCCCTCGGCTCGCATCGGAGGCGGGACAGGGGGACGGTTCCTTGCGGGACAGGGGACGGTTCCTTGTCCCGGTTGGGTGGGGCAAACGGTTCCTCGTCCCCAGGTCGAGGGCGGGACAAGGTGGGACGTGGGACGATGCCTCATTCCGCGTTGTCGTTGCGATTGGGACGCAGGAACCGTCCCCTGTCCCACCGGGTCAGCGCGCCGCCCGTTCGGCGCGCAGCTGCTCGACGGCGGCGGCGATCGCGGCGCGGGTGCGGTCGCGCAGGTCGGCAACGTCGGTGGTGGCGTCCACCTCGATCGGGTCGAGCACGCGCACCTCGGCGTCGCTGCTGCCGAACCGCCAGTCGTGCTTGACCAGGGCGTCCCGGGTGCCGATCAGGGCCAGCGGAAGGATTGGCACGCCCGCCTCCACAGCGACGGTGAAGGCGCCGTCGCGGAAGTCGCCCAGCTCGCCGGAGGCCGAGCGGGTGCCCTCGGGGAAGACCATCACCGAGACCCGGTCGGCAAGCCGGCCGCGCATCGCCCCCAGGGCCTCGCCGCGGGAGTTCCGGGCGCTGCGGACCAGCCGGATGTCGCCGGCCATCCGCATCATCTGGCCGACCAGCGGGAAGCCGAAGAAGTCGCTCTTGGCCAGCCACTTCATCTCGAACGGCAGGTGCGCGATCAGCAGGATGTCGACGAAGCTCTCGTGGTTGGCCACCACCATGTAGGGCCGGCGCGGGTCGCTCGGGACGGTGCCCGAGACGGTGAACTTCCACAGCGGGTTGAGGGTCTGCGCGACCACCGCGACCTTCCGGAAGACCGAGCCGACCCGGTAGCGGCCCGGATCGGAGCGGACGGTGGCCAGCCACACGATCGTCACGACCGGGAAGGCCACCAGGATGGTCAGCCCCAGGGCGAGCCACGCCCAGATCGACAGCACCGTCCGGCCGGGAAATTTCAACAACGCCTCACGCACGCCCCGAGTCTTGCAGAGTCGGCGAACTTCGTCCCTCTCCGCGCCATCGGCAACCTCGCCTCAAGCCACGGCGGCCTCGCCCAGACCACGGCAGCCTTGCGCCCGTCTCTCGGTATTGCGCTCGCCCCTCGGTGTCGCGCATCCTTCGGTGCTACGCCCATCCTGTAGCGCCGCCATCTCTCCGCCGCGCTCGCCCTCCCGCCGTCACCCGGCCCGCTCCCGTCACCCGGCCCGCTCCCATCACCCCGCTCACACCCGGCCCGCTCCCGTCACCCGGCCCGTCTCTGTCACCCTGGCCCGTTTCCCGTCACCCCGAACCCTCTCCGTCATCCCCGCGAAGGCGGGGATCTCACCCCCTTCACAGGAAGGACGAAGGTCTCGGGATCTCGTCGATTTCATCATCCGACACGCTTAGCATCGCTAGAGTTGTTTGGATAGCAGCCCTAGCGATGCTAAGGTTGGGAACCGTCAGAGAGATCTGACCAGAAATTGCCCCAACAAGTGGTGAAGGAGGAGCCAGTCATGCGAACAGCACGTGCAGCAATGCGGGGTGTCGTCCGATTCCTCACCGCAGGCCTGCGAACAGGAGCCGAGTCGGGTTCCGAGATGACCATTCTGGCCGTTCTCGGCCAGGGTGGACAGCGGCACTGACGCAACTCAGTTCGACCCGGTAGTCTGCGGCTGTGCTTACGACGTCGCAGGCCGCTGAACTGGCGGGGCTACCCACCGATCAGTTCCGTTCGGCGATGTCCAAGGAGCGCAAGAGCGGCAAGGAGTTCCACGCCCCGAAGGAGCATTGGCCCGACAAACGGACGCCGATGTGGGACGAGGAGAAGGTCCACGCCTGGGCGAAGGCCCGCAAGAAGCGCAAGAAGCGCAAGAAGCACAACGACTGAGCCCCGCGCCCACCGCGCGGGGCTCTGCTCATGCCCTCCGGAGCCAGCCGCCCCTCTTGACGGATCTGCCTGGATCCGTTGCGCCTGGGCTTGTCCCGACAGTTCACCGGCGATCTGAGGGCAGGTTCGTCCGGCGACCCGACATGGACCGAACGGGGGGACGGTTCCTGGCTCCGGCCAAACCTCCGACCTTTCTTGACGGATCTACCTGGATCCGCTGCGCCTGGGCTTGTCCCGACGGTCCATCGGCGATCTGGAGGCAGGTTCGTCCGGCAATCCGACATGGACGGAACGGGGGAAGTTCCCTACTCCGTCCATGCCTCCCGCAATGTGGACGCAGGAGGGCGCCGTCCGCAAGTCCGTCCTCGCTCCACCCTCCGGCCGGCCGGGAAGCCGGACGGAGTGCGGAGCCGTCCCCAACTCCGTCCGCGCCCCTCTGCCGGCGGCTCGGGTCAACCCCCAGGTTTGGTGGAAACCCCTGGTCAGGCAGCACAATGGGGCCATGCCCGAGCGGTCCCTGGATGTCGCCAACGCCCATTTCGTCACTCCGAGACTGGCGGTGGGGGGCGATCTGGCTCCCGAGTTCGCGCTCGCCCGCCGGCAGCTGCAGGATCTGGTGGACGCCGGCATCACCCACATCGCCGATCTGCGCGACGAGTGGAGCGACGCCGATCTGGTCGGCTACTGGGCGCCCGGGATCTCGTACCTGCACCACCCGGTCGAGGACGCCGGCCAGAAGATCCCCGCCGAATGGTTCGAGGAGCTCGACCAGTGGGTGACGCGGGCGCTGGCCGACCCCGACGCCAAAGTGCTCGTCCACTGCCACATGGGTGTCAACCGCGCCCCCTCCGCGGCTTTCGGCCTGCTGCTCAGCCAGGGGCTGACCGTGCGCGAGGCACTCAGCGCCATCCGCACCGCGCGTTCGGTCGCGGTGATCGACTACGCCGACGATGCCCTCGACTGGTACCTGGGGAAGACCGGTGCCGAGGCTCGCGCCAAAGCCGGTGCCCGGCGGTCGCTGACCATGTGGCGCAAGGCGCACCAGATCGACAAGTTCGCCGTGATCCGGCAGATCCGGGCCACCGAGACCAGCGGATCGTCCTGGTGTGTCACGCTGGGCCACGAGAGCGTCGCGGCGCTGGCCGAACTCGTCGAGAATTCTCCGAACCCCACCATCGGCGTCGGCATCGACCATGAGCCGCCGGAACTGGCGATCCGCGACGAGGTGGTGCTCTGGGACGACAGCCAGGACGGTGGCGTGGTCGGCTTCGGGCTGGTCGTGGGCCCACCCCGCGTCCTGGCCGACGGTGAGCAGGGGATGCCGGTGGTCGCCCTGGGGTTCAGCGCCGACGGTCTGGTGCCGGCCGAACTGCTGCGGCTGATCGCGCCGGGCCTCAGCTTCACGGGCGAGACCAACCCCACGAAGCTGGACGGCCAGCAGGTGCAGGCCCTCAACCTCGGCCTGCGCACCATGGTGCAGGCCGCCGGCGAGGCAGACCAGGACTGAGCTGGCTGTAGCCGGCCGCGAACGACCCTCATCTCCGGGGGATTCTCGGGGTTTCCCAGCGGGCATCCGTCCGGCTGCTTAGGCTGTTGAGTGCTCGCACCGCCAGCGCCGCCGGTGCGAGTTATCCTCCCTCGCCTCCCTTTCGCCTTGCCGCCACCCCTTTCCGCAGAAACCGGGTGATCCAGGCCGGCCGCGTGCACTATGCCCCCGCTTGACCCGAATCACCCGGTTTCTGCGGGACGGGGAGCCGGGGCCGGGTGCCGAGGGTGGGACGGTTGGTGGACGGCGAGGCCGGCAGGTATCGTGATGCCCGTGTTCACCACCGCCTGCCGTCTCGCCCGCCTGCACACCGCAGCCCCGGCGATGATGTGCATGCGCATGTGCTGTTGCTGAGCAACCGCACTCTCCCCGGCCGCTGAGCGGCCACTCCGCTCCGTGCTCTGCCGGGCTGTGCGATCCCACCACCGCTGTCCTTCCCGCGCGCCCGCACCGGCGCGTCCGCCACCGCAGAAAGCCGACCATGATCACTGTCACCGACCTGAAAAAGGTCTACCACCAGGGGAAACGCGAGATCCGCGCGCTGGACGGCGTGACCCTGAGCGTCCCCGACGAGACCGTCCACGGCATCATCGGCCAGTCCGGCGCCGGCAAGTCGACGCTGGTGCGCTGCCTGGCCCTGCTCGACCATCCGACCTCGGGTTCGGTCGAGATCAACGGGGTCGAGCTCACCGCCGTCCACTCCTCCGAGTTGCGCAAGGCCCGCCGCCGGCTCGGCGTGGTCTTCCAGCAGGCCAACCTCTTCGACTCCCGCACCGTCGCGGCCAACGTCGCCTATCCGCTGGAGCTGGCCCGGGTGCCCTCCGCCGAGCGAAGGGCCAAGGCGGAGGAGTTGCTGGGCCTGGTCGGTCTGGGGGACCGCGGGGACGCCTACCCGGCCCAGCTCTCCGGCGGGCAGCGGCAGCGGGTCGGCATCGCCCGTGCCCTGGCCACCGACCCGGACGTCCTGCTCTGCGACGAGCCGACCAGCGCCCTCGACCCCGCGACCACCGGCGAGATCCTCGATCTGATCACCACCCTGCGGGCCCGGCTCGGCCTGGCGGTGCTGGTGATCACCCACGAGATGCACGTGGTGAAGCGGATCTGCGACTCGGTCTCGCTGCTGGAGGACGGCCGGGTGGTCGAATCCGGCACCCTGGTCGACACTGTCGGACGATTCGGGAGCCGGCTCAGCGACGCCTTGCTCGCGCTGCCGCCCCACGACCCCGCGGAGCCGGACGCCGGCACCTTGATCGAAGTGCTCTACACCACCGATCCCGGAGCCTCCCCCAAGCTCACCGCGGCCGAGCGGCACTTCGGCGTCGACCTGCCGGTGGTCTCCGGCACCATCGAGCACCTGGCCGGAGCCACCTTCCACCGCGCCCGGGTGCGCATCCCGGACGGGATCGACCCGCACCAGGTCATCCACTTCCTGGCGGACGCCGGCGGGTCCGCCGCCTTCAGCACCCCGGAGGTGACCCGATGAGCGGTTCGTGGGAAACGTCGGCAGACGACAAGGCTTCAGCAGCGGCAGCAGGTGAAGCCGCCGGAGTCTTGACGAGGGGCGCGGTAGCGGCCCGAGGAACAGAGCTTGTCGAAGCCCCAACGACCCTTCGTCAGGCTCCTGGAGCGCTGGGGGGAGACCGATGAGCGACTTCTTCGCCGCCCTGTTCGGCAACCCGGCCATCACCACCGCGCTCTGGCCGGCCTTCGTCGAGACCCTGCTGATGGTCGGCATCTCCGGCCTGGCGACCGTGCTGATCGGCCTGCCGCTCGGCGTGGTGCTCTTCGTCACCCAGCCCGGCGGGCTGGCCGAGAGCCGCGCGGTCAATGTCGTGCTGGGCGCCGTCCTGGTGAACATCACCCGGTCGATCCCGTACGCCATCCTGATGGTCGCGCTGATCCCGTTCACCCGGGTGATCGTGGGCACCTCGATCGGCCCGCTGGCCGCCTCGGTGTCGCTGGCCATCGCCGCCGTCCCGTTCTTCGCGCGACTGGTCGAGGCCGGTTTGCGCGAGGTACACCCCGGCAAGGTGGACGCCGCCCACGCGATGGGCTCGACCCGCTTCCAGACGGTGCGGAAGGTGCTGCTGCCCGAGGCGCTGCCCTCCGTGGTGGCCAGCATCACCACCACGGTCGTCACCCTGATCGGCTACTCGGCGATGGCCGGCCTGATCGGCGGCGGCGGCCTGGGCCGGCTGGCCTACAACTACGGCTACCAGCGGTTCCAGGGCGAGGTGATGGTGGTCGTCCTCGTCATCCTGGTCGTGCTGGTGCAAGTCGTCCAATGGACGGGGGACCGCCTCGTCCGGCAGGTCGACCACCGCTGAACCCATCCTGCGTCGCTGTTGGTCGGCCTCTCGATCAAGAAGCCGAACAGCCACGACGCCAGGTGACCCGGCGCCGCCAGGCGCCACAGACTTCCCGCCGCGGGCGGGGAAACGGACCGGCAGCCGCCGGCCGAAGACACAAGAAGGGCCACGGCCCACAACCCAAGGAGAACCATCATGGGAAACCTCAGCAAGCGCCTGTCAGCCGTCGTCGTAGGCCTCGCGGCCGCGATGGTGCTGCCGGCTTGCGCGGCGACCCCCGCCACGCCCGCACCCGAACAGAGCGGCGGCTCCCCGGCCGCCGAGGTCACGCTGGTGAAGGTGGGCGCGAGCCCCGTCCCGCACGCCCGGATCCTGGAGTTCATCGACCAGAATCTGGCCGCCGCCGCCGGCATCGATCTGGAGATCCGGGAGTTCGACGACTTCGTGCTGCCGAACGAGGCGCTCGCCTCCGGTGAGATCGACGCGAACTACTTCCAGCACCTGCCCTACCTCGAGGCCCAGATCGCCGAGAAGGGCTACCAGTTCGAGCACGGTGCCGGCGTCCACATCGAGCCGTACGCGGCCTTCTCGTCCAAGTACACGTCCTTCGACGAGGTGCCGGACGGCGCCACCATCGCGATCACCAATGACGTCGCCAACCAGATCCGCGGTCTGCGGGTGCTGGAATCGATCGGTCAGCTGAACGGGATCACGGACGACAGCACCGTGATCAGCCTCACCCCGGAGCAGAACCCCCGCGGCTTCCAATTCGTGGAGAACCAGCCCGAGGTGATCGTCCAGCAGCTGGACGACCCGGCCATCGACGTGGCCTTCGTCAACGGCAACTTCATCCTGACCGCCGGGCTCAACGCCGCCGATGCCATCGCCTCCGAGCAGGTCGAGGGCAACCCGAACGCGAACCTGCTGGTCTGGCGCACCGACAACACCAACCCCGGTGTCGCCAAACTGGAGGAGTTGCTGCACTCCACCGAGGTCGCGGACTTCATCCGGCAGACCTGGCCCTCGGGCGACGTCCTGCCGCAGGGCTGAGCTGTTCCTGCGAGGGCGGGGTCTCCTCGGCCGGTGACGCGGCGAGGAGATTCCCGCCTTCGCGGGAATGACAGGTAAGGGTGCGGGAAGGACGTGCCGGGGTGCCGGTAGTGCGTGCGCTCGAGCGAGGGCGGCGCCTGGGTCACCCCTTCCGTCATCCCCGCGAAGGCGGGGATCTCCGAGGACGGCTCAGGAGTAGATGGCCTGCAGGTTGCTCTGCTTGCCGGTGCGCAGTTGCAGGAAGACTCCGGCGGCCGCCAGCACCAGGAAGCCGATGTTCCAGATCATCCCGTAGTTGAGCAGGCCGGGGGCGGTGGAGAGGTCGAGGCCGGTCAGGCTGACCGACTCCACCAGGGCCAGAGCGCCGGCGGTGACGGCGGCAGCCCCTGCGATCGCGGTGATCAGCACCAGCAGCAGCCGGGGCAGTTTGGTGAGCAATGCCAGGACGATCAGCCCGATCGCGATGGCGGCCGAGGCGCCGATCGCGAGCCAGCCCGTCCAGCCGAAGCGGGCGGCGAGCAGTTCGCCGGCGGTGTAGCCGAGCCAGCCGACCGCCACCAGCACGCCCGTGACGAAGAAGGCATAGGCCAGGCTGCCGAAGAGGACGACCGAGAAGACCATCGCCCCCCAGCGCAGGGCGGTGTCGAAGTCGGGATCGACGTGAATGAAGGTCGCCGCCCAGCTGCCGACCTGCCAGCCGGCGAAACCACCGATCATCGCCAGGATCCACCGCATCGCGGCGAACCCGCGGAAACACAGGAAGAGACCCACGGCGATGGCGCCGACCGCGATCCAGGTCTCCATCGTCAGCCGGGGCAGCTCGGGCAAGTCGGGCATGAGCCGATGGTAGTCAGCCCCAGCGACAAGACAACCTCCCCACCCCAACCTTTGGCGAAGCTTCAGGAAGTGCTGAGCCAATGCGGTCGCCGGGCTTCGACAGGCTCAGCCAGCGTTCCCTGAGCCTGTCGGGTTCCCTGAGCCTGTCGGGTTCCCTGAGCCTGTCGGGTTCCCTGAGCCTGTCGAAGTTCCCTGAGCCTGTCGAAGGGTCGTTGATCAGCGGCTACGTCAGGCAGCGGAGCTACTCCACCGCCGCGGCGGGCAGGCCGGTCAGGTCGTACTGCGCGTCGATCCCGCTGAACGGTGGACGCAGCACGACCGCGCCGCCCTCCGCCAGTGCGGCGGCGACCGGCTCGGCGTCGTCGAACTCGGGGTTCTCCCGCAGCACGGTCACCGAGCCGTCGGTGGCCAGCGGCGGGGAGCCGGCGCCGGCGGTCTCCTCATTGAGGATGATGACCGACTTGCAGGCGGAGCCCGAGACCCGGAAGATCCACAGCGCGCCGACGCCGGTCGGGTTCTCGCCGGCCTGTTCGCCCGCCGCGCCGGCCAGCACCCCGAGGGTTCCGTCGCAGGGACGGAAGACGGTGACCGTCTCGCCGAACCGGTCGCCGACCTCGGCCACCCCGGCTATTCCGGGCGAGTCCTGGGTGATGTAGGGCAGCGGCTTGACCGTCTTCCCCGAAAGCGTGAACAGGTACACCCGGCCGGCCTGCTCCAGCGCATCGAGCTGTTCGCCGGGCGCGCCGACCGCGAGCAGGCCGCGGTACAGCGAGACCGACCAGCCGAACTCGTCCCCGGCCTCCGGGGCGCCGGCGACCCCCTCGGTGGCCTCGCTGATCCGTTCGGCGGTGTAGCCGTCCTTGGTCAGCCGCAGCAGGGTGACCGCTCCGGCCCGGGACGCCTTCTCGATGGTCGCTCCCGGATCGCCGATCACCAGGATGTCGCCGCTGGCGGCGAGCACCGAGCCGAACTCGTTCTGCTTGGTCTGGCCGCCCGGGATGCCGGGCGAATCCAGGTCGATCAGCCGCGGCTCGTCCAGGCTGCCGTCGTCGCCGACCGGGTAGAGCGCGATGCCGCCGCCGGTCGCGTGCTGGGTTCCGACCGCCAGCACCCGGCTGGGCAGCTCGACCAGGGCCATCGACCAGCCGGTGAAGCTGGCCTCCTCACCGACCGCGAGGGTGCTGAAGCGGCCGGGGTTCAGCCCGTCCGGGCCGCCCCACAACGCATAGATCGCACCCCGGCTGTCGTCGGCGGGTTGCGCGCTCGGGTCGCCGATCAGCACGTCGGCGTAGCCGTCGCGGTTCAGGTCGGTCACCAGCCGTCCGGCGCCGAAGTTGGTGGTCTCGCTCCAGGCCAGCCCGAGGTCGGCCATCGTCCAGCGCTGCGTGCTGCCGCCGGCGAGCACGACCTGGACGCTGCCCTGGCGCGGCCCCTCGGCGGCCTGGGGTTCGCCGGGGCGCTGCCCGCGATCGACCGTGACCAGGTCGGGCTGCCCATCCCCGTCCACGTCGGCGATCCGGGTGGGGGAGCCTTTGGGCGGCGGCATGGTCACCGAGGGTGTGGGCTCGGTGGGCTGGTCGGTGGGGCCTAGCGTCGGCGGGGGCGGCGCGCTGGTACTGGGGGACGGCGCTTGAGCACCGGTGCAGCCGGCAAGCAGCAGCGCACCGGCGACGAGGGCAAGTCGGCTCCGAGGCATGGGGTGACCTCCTCCTGCTGCCCAGCCTAGATCCCGAGGGCGGCCGCTGTCGTTGGGTACTTTCGGCCATCGGTCCGTGGACGGACCTGCCTCCAGTTGCGCGATGTCGCCGCATTGGGTGGTGAGAACGCCTTTCGGCGGCGGATCCGCCGGCCGGCGCGGGGGAGGCGTTTCTGCACTTTTGGTCAGACATTTGGCGTGAAATCTGCGAGATCGGCAACGCCGAGGGGCCGCGCCGCCCAGAATGGAGGGCATGACCGGCACGCAGAGCGCAGCGATCAACCTCCGACTGGCCCAGGTGGGCATCCACCTGACCGGGTTCGAGGATTCCGAGACCGACCGGCTGGTGGCGCCGATCCTGGCCCGGCAGCGGGAGTTGAGCCGGCGGCTGGCCGACCGGCTGTGCGCCGCCGACCAGCGCATCCAGGACTTCCTGGACGACTACCTCGCCGACACCGGCCTGCAGCCCGGGCTGCCGCGCCGCACCTTCGTGCTGGACGAGCCCGGCCTGGCCCGTGAGCTCTCGCTGCCCTTCGACAGCGATGCCGTCGCCTCCCCGCTGCTGAGCAGCTACCGGCTGGCCAACGGCGTCCTGCACAATCCGGCCAACGACCGGCGCACCACCGCCGGCGTCTTCCACATCGCCGAGGGCGGCCTGCCCATCCCGGACGACAAGATCGCCGTCCCGAAGGTCGCCTTCGCCCGGTTGCTGGAGCTCGCCTTCGAGCCGCCCGAGGTCGACAAGATCCTGCCCTACACCGCCAACCTCGCCGAGCCTGCGGCCTGCTTGGTCTCGCTGCTGCTGCGCCCGCTGGTGGCGCCGGAGGTGCCCGGCCACGTCCGCGAGAAGCGGCTCGAGGTGCGGTTCATCGTGCCCGGCAGCCTGGTGGCGAACCTCGACTTCGTCGAAGGCATCTTCGGCAACGGCGGCGATCCCTACCTGCCCGAGAACGACTCCTCGCTGGCGCCGGAGACCTGGACGGGGCATTCCGGCCTGGTCGTCCTGGCGCCCCACCTGACCCGGGTGACCAAGAAGGAACTCGGCCTGCCGCACGTCTCGCAGGCCACCCCGCGGCAACTGCGCGACGGCGTCGCCTGGGAGCACGAGGACGAGCGGTACAACGGCGGCCAGGCGTTCAAGATCTGCGCCCGCGACGAGCGCGGCGTCATCGTCACTGTGATCGCCGACAACTACTTCGGCTACTGCAAGAAGGAGGTCAAGACCCAGATCTCCTACTCGGCGAACCTCTTCGGCAACGCCGAGGAGGAGCATGCCGGCGGCGCGCTGGTCTACCCCTCCTACAACCTGGGGCAGGAGTACCACGAGACCTCCTGCGAGGACGAGTACACGCTGGCCGAGGTGCTGGAGCGCGACCCCGTCCGGTTCCGGCTGCAGCCCGAGGGGTACGCGCTGGACACCGAGCAGCCGCAGATCGTGCTGGTGCCGGCCAACGCCTACTACTCGCTGCGCACCCTTTCGGCGACCTGGACGAACCCGGATGGCTCGCCGGGGTCGGTTCCGCTGCGGGCCGGCAAGCACTACCTCAGCCCCAACGGCTACCGGGTGCACATGGCCCAGATGGCCGCCGAC
Organism: Propionicimonas sp.; assembly: GCA_027492575.1. Classification (GTDB taxonomy): domain Bacteria; phylum Actinomycetota; class Actinomycetes; order Propionibacteriales; family Propionibacteriaceae; genus Propionicimonas. The sequence continues at coordinate 6,255 of JAPUEM010000005.1, read as the reverse complement.
CGCACCCAGTGGAGCCTGCTCGGGACGGTCGCGCGGGTCACCTCCTGCCACAAGCCGTCCACGGTCTCGGGCGGCGGCAAGTCGGAGATCTCGAAGGCGATCACCGACGCCTTCATCTTCGGCAACGCCTACGCTCCCGATGTCGAGCACGACATGGATGAGGTGGCCCGCATCCTCGACGGGGATTTCTCCCACCGGTTCGCCGACCCGGCGGCCAATGGCATCGACCATCGTTCGATCCTGGCCGACACCCGGTCGATCGGCTCGGTGATCAAACTGCTCACGCCGTCCGACGAATTCCACGCGAACTACAACTCCTGGCTGGAGTCGATCCCGCCGCACATCAAGGAGTTGGTCTTCGTGGTGAAGCGGTTCTACCGTCCGGAATGGGGCGGTGACTGGCGCTCCCACTTCACCGTCGGACGGATCAACGGCCGGCTCGGCAACGCGCTGCGCCTGGACGGCGACAAGATCACCGTCAACATGCTGCGGGTCGGCTTCGAGTCGGACGGCTCCTGGCGGCTGTTCGGGCTGCGGCACGATTTCGCGCCGGCGGTGAAGGTGCAGACCGAGGACGACATCACCGCCTCGACGGTGGTCTCCGGGGCCGTGCTCGGGCTGGACGCCTCCCGGTCGTACAAGATCGTGGAGAACTGCGAGGAGCTGCTCTTCCAGCGTCCGGACGACGCCATCCACCGCGGCTACGACAAGCAGACCGAGCTGGATCTGTCGCACCCGGGCACCTTCTTGTCGAACTTCCAGCCGCTGACCCGCGCGGAGGTCTCCGCGATGCGTGACGACGCGGTGAGCTTCAGCCAGTTCACCAAGCCGATGGCCGAGCTGCTGTCGACGTTCGCCGATTCCGAGGGCGGGCCGGATTACGTGGTGAGCTCGGCGAACCCTCGGCTGGTGGACGGCAAGCCGTCGAAGAACCCGCGCTACCTGCAGCAGCGACCCGACCGGACGAACGCGAAGGCGACCGCCGTGGCGGACCTCGCTTCCCACCTCTACAACCGTAGAGCAGCGGGCGATCCGCTGCCGCTGCCGGTGGACGTGGTGGCCGCCGGACGCCGCAACAATCCGCCGGAACCGGGCGTCCCGCCGCTCTCGGCCTTCAACCCGCTGCACTACATGGAGTTGCCCGAGCTGTTCATGGAGTTCATCTCCTCGATGACCGGCAAGTCACCCTCCACCACGGGGGCCGGCTCGGAGGGGGCGCTCACCAAGGGTCCGTTCAACGCCATGCCGGCGATCGTCGACCTGAACGCCGCCTTCCTGTCGTATGCGCTGACCGGCTACGACGGCTGGGTCTCCTGCGCGGGCTACGTCGGCCCCCAGGTGCGGGTGGATCACGACATCTCGATGCTGGTGCCCGAGCTCTTCTGCCGGATGACCCCGGCCGAGCGGGACGCGCAGAACCTGATCGCCGAAGGCTGCCTGGAGCGGCTGGCGGATTTCGAGTTCGAGGGGCAGCAGGTGCTGGCCAGCCGGCTGGGCTACCGGATGACCGCTGGCTTCGCCCGCAAGTACTTCGGCCGCATCTTCCTGCACCCGCACGTCGTCTTCACCCCGGAGATGCTGCGTCCGGAACTGCAGGATCCGGCGATCTTCGCCGAGTCGGTCGCGGTGACCGTGACCACCCACCAGCGGGTCGCGCAGGCCTACTTCGACGACGGCACGATCGCGCTCGCCGTCCCGCCGCTGCGGGCCCTGCTGGAGATCATGGCGAACGGCGTGACCGCGGAGGGCTGGGATCTGGATTCGGTCGACTTCCGCTCGCAGTTCACCGCCGAGCACGTGCGGGCCTCGGACTGGTATCGCGCCCGCCTGGACGCCAAGCAGGCGGCCGCCGCCCGCCGGGCAGCCACCGGCCTGGCCGCGATCGAACGCTTCGTCAGCACCTCCGGCAACGAGGAGCCCTCCGAACGTCTTGGCATGTCCGCCCGGATCGACGCCGCCAAGGCCGAACTGACCAAGTTCGAAAGCCCCGAGTGGCGCGAGAGCATCGTCGGCACGGTCGGCGGTCAAGCGCTGTAGCGGTCGGACGCAGACCGGCGTGTGCACTTTCTGTCAGATATCCCACCCGTGCGACGTATTTGTCGCGGAGGGCGGCTATATGGCAGCAAGTGCACCGGGCGTGGAGTGATGCGTCGGCGGGCTGCCGGGCACCGCCGCATAGACTCCTTGAAGTTGTCCGTCGCCTGAAGGGATCCCCCATGCCGCGTTCGTCCGTCCGTCGGTTGCTGGTCGGGACACTCGGGGTGGGGCTGATGGCTGGCCTCGCCGCCTGCGGTGCTGGCGGGGTGACGACGGGGGAGCGGCCCAATCGTCCGACCTCGGTCAGCGAGCCGAGCTTCGACCCTGAGACCGATCCCGCCAAGCTGGCCATCCCGCTCGATTCGCTGCCCGGCTACTCCGCGGGCACCCCCGGGGCGGACGGCTGGACCTCCGTCCCGATGACCCAGACCGAGGGTGACGTCAGCTGGCGGCTCTGGAACAACGACAACCAGGTCGTCACCGACTACGCGCCTGACCAGACGGTGGCCTTCGGCGCGGCGCAGACCTACACCCAGGTGCCCGGCGTCCTCACCTTCCGCGGCAACCATCAGCGGACGGCGCCCGCCTACGGCACCGCCGACGTCACCCAGAAGAAGCTCGACATCGTCTGGACCCAGGAGATCGGCGAGGCGCGCGGCGACGGCTCCTACTTCCCCGGCGCGGGCTGGACGGGTCAGCCGCTGCTGGTGAACTGGCCCGAGGAGACCCGCCGGGCGATGGGCTTCGACCCCGAGTTCGCCGACAAGGATCTGGTGGAGGTGCTCTACCCGGTCTTCGAGGGCAAGGTCTACCGGCTCGACCTGGCGACCGGCAAGCAGACCAAACCCCCCATCGACGCCGGCTGCGGCTTCAAGGGGACGGGCTCGGTCGACCCGCGCGGGTACCCGCTGCTGTACGCCGGCCAGGGCCTGGACGACATGGACGACGACAAGGACACCAAGGACTGCCCGTTCCGCTACCGCATCTTCGACCTGATCCAGAACAAGGAGGTCTCCGGCTGGTCGGGCGACGACGACCCGGCCCGGCCCCGCAAGGACTGGGGCGCCTTCGACTCCTCGGGTCTGGTCAACGCGGCCTCCGACACGCTGATCGAGCCGGGCGAGAACGGACTGGTCTACAAGGCGAAGCTGAACGCGACGTTCGACCCGGCGGCGAAGACGGTGAGCGTCGACCCGGTGCTCACCAAGCTGGAGTACAAGACCCCTTCCAGCGACAAGTTCGGCATCGAATCCTCCGCGGTGGCCTACCGCAACCTGATGTTCGCCTCCGACAACGACGGCAACCTGATCGCCTGGGATGCCACCACGATGCGCATCCTGTGGGCCCGTGACGTGGGCGACGACTCCGACGCGTCCATGGTGCTGGAGGAGGCCGCGGACGGGGTCTACCTGTACCACGGCAACACCCTCGACAAGCGCGGTCATGATGGTGGCGACAACTTCACCTACCTGCGCAAGATCGACGCGCTGACCGGCGAGCTGGTGTGGGAGTACAAGGTGCCCACCGTCGCCTCCTACCCGAACAACGGCGGCCTGCTGGCCACCCCGGTGCTGGGTACCGGTGAGATCTCCGATCTGGTGATCTTCAACGTCTCCAAGACCACCGAGCCGGCGCTGTGCATCCTGAGCAAGTGCCTGGGCGACTTCGGCGGCCAGCTGATCGCCCTCGACCGAGCCACCGGCAAGATGGCCTGGACGCGCGACCTTGACCGCTACTCGTGGAGCTCCCCGGTGGTCTTCCAGGGCACGGACGGCCACTCCTACGGCGTCTTCGCCGACGCCGGCGGCATCCTGCACCTCTTCGACCCGAACACCGGTGAGGACTACTCGACGGTCAGCCTGGGCAAGAACATCGAGGCCTCCCCGGCGATCTACGACGACATGATCGTCGTGGCCTCCTACGACAAGAAGATCTTCGGCATCAAGATCAGCTGAACCCGCTACCGGCAAGGCGCGGACCCCTCGCGCTTGCGCGGTCGACCCAACCACGTCATCCCGGACTCCGATCCGGGATCTCAAAGCAGCGAGATCCCGGGTCAAGCCCGGGATCACTGAAAGGGGAGGGGCGAGCGGGCCCCGGCGAACTCGGCGGCGGGCTGTGGCAGCAGATCGGGCAGCTATCCCCTGGCCTTGATCGCGGAGGCGTAGGAGGGGGTCGTCGGCAGATCCTGCATCCAGGCGGCCTGGTAGGCGTGGTAGGCGTCCGGCTTGCCGGGCCAGGTGTCGAACTGGACCTCGTTGGTGGGGCCGAGCTCGTGGTGCCAGGAGCCGCGCTCGTGGTCGATCAGGTAGCGGTCGGCGTACTCCCACCAGCGCTGCACGTCGGCGGCGTGACGGTCGTCGCCGGTGACCCGGCGCAGCACCTCGGAGGTGTTGATCGCCTCGGCGAGCACCCAGTGCATCCGTGCCTGCACCACCGGCCTGCCCGCCCAGTCGGTGGTGTACACGAAGCCGTCCGCGCCGTCGGCGTGCCAGCCGTCGGCGACGGCCCGCTCGGTGAGCGCGACGGCGGCCTCGGCCAGCCCGTCCGGAGCCTCCGAACCCAGGCTCTCGTCCACGGCGACCAGCAGCCGGGCCCACTCCAGGCCGTGGCCGACGGTCGCGCCGTAGGGCTGGAACGGATGCGCCGGTTCGTCGGCGTGGTAGTCGAGCATGGGCTCCCAGGACGCGGTGAAGTGCTCGGGGATCCGCCACTCGTTGTCACGGGCCCAGCCCGCGACGGTGGCCGCGATCCGGCCGGCCCGGCGATGCCACAGCGGATCCCCGGTGACGTCGCCGGCGGCGAGGTAGCACTCCACGGTGTGCATATTCGAGTTGACCCCGCGGTAGCCGCTGAGCTCGGTCCACGCGGCGTCCCACTCCTCGACCGACAGCCCCATCGACTCGTCCCAGAACCGTTCGCTCTGGGTGGCCAGGGCCAGCTCCAGCAGTTCGCCGGCACGATCGAGCCCGGCCGCCGCCGCGCTGGTCGCGGCCAGGATGACGAAGGCGTGGGCGTAGGCCATCTTGGTGGGGATCGCCTCGCCGGACGGGCTGAGCCCCGAGAACCAGCCGCCGTTGACCCGGTCGCGCAGCGGACCGTCGAGCAGGGCGTCCACGCCGTGCTGGGCCAGCGCCCGCAGCCCGTCCGCGTCCGGGCCGCCCGGGGCGGGGGCCTCGCCGGCCAGCAGGCCCATCGCGAAGACGTGGGTCATCCGGCAGGTGATCCACAGCTCCACCGGGCGGGACGGATCGACGCCGCCGTCCTCATCGAGATAGCCGAAGCCCGCGTCGTGCTTCGACCCGGCGGCGAAGCGCAGCAGATCCGCGCGCTGAGCCGTGCGGTAGCCGGCGTCCCCGGTCGTCATGACCGCCGACCCGGCCGGTGTGTGGGAGAGATCATCGGGCTGCCCTTCTGGAGTTCGGGGAGAGTTGGCCGAGCAACGCGCTGAATGCTAGTCGAAGCCCGGTGCCCACGGGAGGGGATCAGCGGGAGCCGGGCGGGGCGGTCGAATCCCGGACGGAGAGGGTGACCGGCGGGCCGGGTTCGGAAGGGACGGCCTCGTCGGAGTCGATCTGCCGCAGCAGCAGGCGGGCGGCGCGCTCGCCGAACTCGACCGTGTCCCGGCTCATCGTGGTGAGCCGGGGCCGCACCAGCCGGGCCATCGCGGAATCGTCGAAGGAGACGATCGAGAGGTCGTGGGGGACGCGCACCCCCATCTCCTGGGCCACGCCCAGCCCGGCGACCGCGAGCAGGTCGCTGTCGAAGACGATCGCCGTCGGCGGCGAGGGCCGCGAGAGCAGGTAGCGGGTGGCCCGGGCGCCCTCGGATTCGGAGTAGTCGGTCGCGAGCACCTCACCGGGCGGGGCGCCGAGGTTGGCGAGGAAGGCCGCCATGGCGCTGGTCCGGCGCTGGGTGTGCTCGTACTTCTCCGGCCCGGAGACGCGGGCGATGGTGCGGTGCCCGAGCGCCCATAGGTACTCCAGCAGCGAGGTCGCGACCGCGCTGTCGTCGATCCAGACGGTCGGTGGCCGGCCGGGCGGCGAGGGGTGGTTCCCGAGCAGGACGGCGGGCAGCCCGAGCGAGACGAGCAGGTCGAGCCGGGCGTCGTCCAGGCGTGGATCGGTGAGCACGACGCCGTCCACCCGGCGATCCCGCGTCCACTCCCGGTAGATGGCGAGTTCCTCGTCGAGGCTCGACGCGACCAGCAGGGAGAGC
>JAPUEM010000004.1 GCA_027492575.1 Propionicimonas sp. | reverse complement strand
CGTAGCAGCAGGATCACGCCGAAGACGGCCGCCGCGGCGATCAGCCACGGCAGCGCCAGGTTGGCGGTGTAGGCCACGGCGATGACGGTCAACGCGATCACGTCGTCGATCACCACCATGGTCAACAGGAAGGTCCGGACCCGTGGCGCCACACCCCTGCTCAGCGACAACACACCGAGCGCGAACGCGGTGTCGGTGCCCACCACGATTCCCCAGCCGGCCGCCGAACCCGTAGTGGCGTTGATGGCCAGGTAGAGCAGGGCGGGCACGACCATGCCTCCGGCGGCGGCCAGCAGCGGAAGGGCGACACGTCGCCGCTCCCGCAACTCGCCCATGTCGAACTCGCGACGGATCTCCAGCCCGGCGACGAAGAAGAAGACCGCCATCAGCCCTTCGTTGACCCAGTCCCGCAGGCTGTGGGTCAGCTGGAGGTCTCCAAGGCTCACCCCCAGCTCGGTGGCCCAGAGCGCGTCGTAGCCGGCTGCCCACGGCGAGTTCGCCCACACCAAGGCGATCATCGTTGCCAGCACGAGCAGGATCGCGCCGGAGTTCTCCGTCGCGACGAACCGATGCAGGGAGCTTCGCCGACGCGGCCCGACCCCTGCCGCTGTCCTGCCTGACATCATCGTGCTCACCCCAGGCTCCGGACCGGTCGCGCCGCGCTCGCCACCACCACAAGGTGGAGCCTGTCGCTGCATCTGTGTTGTCCCTTCTCGCCGTCAAGGAAGCCGGATGTGGCGCTGTCGTGGGTTGGTGGACTGGGAGGGCCGAGTGTGTGCCCTGCACCAAGGCGGCGTCAGCTCCGCACTAGCCGGCCGATGGCCTGGCTCACCTCCTGGACCTTCGTCTCGTGCACCGCGTCGCCGGATCGGGCAGCGTCGGCCAGGCAGTGCCGCAGGTGTTCGTCCAGCAGCAGCAGCGCCACCGATTGCAGGGCACGCGTGGCCGCTGAGACCTGGGTGAGCACATCGATGCAGTACGCGTCCTGGTCGACCATCCGCGCGATGCCGCGAACCTGTCCTTCGACACGGCGCAGGCGAGCGATGAGCGCGACGGTGTCGGGCTGGGTGCCGGCCACGCTCATCACCTGCCTCGATATCGCGTGGTCAGTGGCCGTGGTGGGCGGTGTGGGATCCGCCGTGGCCATGGGACTCGCCGTGTCCGTAGCGGTGCGGGTCGGCGTCGAAGGTCTCGGCGCAGCCGGCGGAGCAGAAGTAGAACGTGGTCCCGTCGTGCTCGCGGGTGGCCGCGGCTTTGGTCGGATCGACGGTCATGCCGCAGACCGGGTCGATGGCCTTGGGGGACTTCTTGGACTTCTTGCCGAACATGGTTGGTTCCTCTCTGTGGTGGTGATGGGTGGGCGGTGTCGTGCCGCCGACCTCGACGACCGGCTGCACGACGGCGACCGGGCCGGTGTTGGGAATGGGACGAGGGGTGAACCGGCGCAGCCGGTTCGCGTTGGCGACGACCGACAACGACGACAGCGCCATCGCGGCGGCGGCGATGATCGGGCTGAGGGTGATACCGAACGCCGGGTACAGCACGCCGGCAGCGATCGGGATGCCGAGGGTGTTGTACAGGAAGGCGAACACCAGGTTCTGCTTGATGTTGCGCATCGTCGCCCTCGACAGGTCGACCGCGGTCACGACTCCGGACAGCTCGCCGGAGATCAAGGTGATGTCGGAGGACTCGATCGCCACATCGGTACCGGTGCCGATCGCCGAGCCGACATCGGCCTGGGCCAGCGCGGGGGCGTCGTTGATGCCGTCACCGACCATCCCGACCACCTTGCCCTCGGCCTGCAGCCGCCGCACCTCGGCGGCCTTGTGCTCGGGCAGCACCTCGGCGACCACCCTGCGGATCCCGACCTGGGCAGCGATCGCGGCCGCCGTGGCTCGGTTGTCACCGGTCATCATGACGACTTCGATACCGCGCTGTTCCAGCGCGGCCACCGCCGCGGCGGAGCCGTCCTTCAGGGTGTCGGCCACCCCGATCACGCCAGCAGGGCGGTCGTCGAATGCCACCAGCATCGGGGTCTTGCCCTGGGAGGCGAGCCAGTCGTGGCCAGCCAGCAGCGGGGCCACGTCGACGCCGGCGGCTTCCAGCAGCCGTCGGTTGCCGACCCGAACCACCTGGCCGTCCACCGTTGCCAGGACGCCCTGGCCGGTGATCGAGTCGAAGTCGGTCACCTCGGGCAGGACCAGCCCGCGGTCGGTGGCGCCGGTCACGATCGCGGTCGCCAGTGGATGCTCCGAGGAACGCTCCACCGCCGCGACCGCCGCCAACAACCGGTCTTCGGTCAGCTCACCAGCCGGCAGCAGGTCGGTCAGGGCCGGGACGCCCTTGGTGATGGTGCCGGTCTTGTCCAGGATGATCGCATCGAGCTTGTGCGCGGTCTCCAATGCCTCAGCAGAGCGGATCAGGATGCCGTGGGTGGCGCCCTTGCCGGTGCCGACGGTGATCGACATCGGGGTGGCCAGGCCCAGGGCGCACGGGCAGGCGATGATCAGCACCGACACCGCCGCGACCAGGGCGAAGATGAACACCGGCGGTGGACCGAACAGCACCCAGATGGCCGCGGTCCAGACCGCGATCACGATCACCGCCGGGACGAAGTAGCTCGACACCTTGTCCGCGAGCCGCTGGATCGGCGCCTTGGAGCCCTGGGCCTCGCGGACCAGCTTGATGATCTGGGCGAGCATGGTGTCGGCACCGACCTTGGTGGCGCGGTAGCTCAACGCGCCGGTGGCGTTGATGGTGGCACCGATCACCGCGTCCCCGACCGACTTGGTGACCGGGATGGACTCACCGGTCACCATGGACTCGTCCACGGCGGAGGATCCGCTGATCACCTCGCCGTCGACCGGAAGCTTCTCCCCAGGACGAATCAGGACGATGTCGCCGACCCGCACCTGGTCGATGCCGACCTCAAGCTCGGCGCCCTCGCGCTGGATCCGGGCGGTGCGGGGCTGGAGCCCGATGAGTTTGCGGATGGCCTCGCCGGTGCCGGCCTTCGCCTTGGTCTCCAGCAGCCGGCCCAGCAGGATCAAGGTGATGATCACGCCGACCGCCTCGAAGTAGACCTCGCGGAGGCTCTCCGGAAGAACGCCGGGGAGGAAGGTCACGACCAGGCTGTAGCCGAACGCCGCCACCGTACCCAAGGTGATCAGCGAGTTCATGTCAGCGGTGCGGTGCGACAGCGCCCGCCAGCCTGTGCGGTGGATCGGCCAGCCGGTGTAGAACATCACCGGCGCCACCAACACCAACTGCAACCACGGGTTGAGCAGTATCTCCGGCACCCACATCGCGCCGAACAACTCGTGCGCCATCACCGCGAACAGCACCGGCAGGGTCAACACCGCGCCCACGAGCACCCTGCGAGTCAGGTCCCGAATCTCGGCCGCCCGCTCAGCCTCCTCCTCAGCCTCCGAGTCGCTCAACGCACCCGCCGCCGAACTCAACTCGTCGCCGGCGGTTGCCTGCGCAACAGGCGCCTGGGAGAGCTGGGTGCTGGGGCGGGCATCCTCCGGGGGGCTCCCGTTGACCCGGATCACGCCGGAGACCATGTTCATCCCACACGCGAACCGGTACTCCCCGGCCTCGACCGGGACGAACTCCACCGCCGTCGTGCGATACGCCGGCAGGGCGGCGTTGACCTTGAAGTCCGGCATCACGACCCGTGAGGTGCACTCCCCGCTCTCCCGCCGGTCGAACAACAGCCGCACCGGAACACCAGGACGAACACCCTCGATCAGGTCCGGACTGTAGCCACCATCGACCGTGACCGTGACCACCTGGACCCCGTCCTCGACGGTCACCCGGCCGGCCCGCTTCGGCCCGAAGAAGAACCACCCCAGCAGCCCGCTCAGTACCACGGCCGTACCGACAACGATCCAGGCCATCGCACCCACCTCACTCTCACACACCATCTATGCAATACCCCATGGGGGTATCTGTCTCTTGGTACGGTACGCCTGGCGACATGGGGAAACCAGCCAGATCCGGTCAAGATCCGGTCAAGATCCACGGCGACACCCACGTGAGCCCTGCCGGCGGGTTGCCGCGCTCACAGTCAGCACCTACCTCGTCAACCTGGTCGCGCTGGACGTACGGCAAGAAGCCAACCCTTTCTCCTTGTCGGCTCGGCCGCCCGCGGTTGTCGCAAGCCGGTTGTCGGACGGGTTCTTCACCGAGCGCGAGGATGATCGTTGCTCGGGATCCTCA
>JAPUEM010000003.1:3148-31340 GCA_027492575.1 Propionicimonas sp. | reverse complement strand
GCCGCGGGCTTGTCTCACGCGAGGGGGCTGTTACATGCCAGGGATCGTGGTTGTCGGCGCGCAATGGGGCGACGAGGGCAAGGGCAAGGCGACCGACCAGCTGGGCGACCGGGTCGACTACACGGTGCGTTACTCCGGCGGCAACAACGCCGGGCACACCATCGTGGTGGACGGCGAGAAGTACGCCCTGCACCTGCTGCCGTCGGGCATTCTGAACGCCAACTCGACGCCGGTCATCGGCAACGGCGTGGTGATCGACCTCGACGTGCTCTGCGAGGAACTGGACGGCCTCACCGCCCGCGGCGTGGACGTCTCCAAGCTGCTGATCTCAGCCAACGCCCACCTGATCACCCCGTACCACAAGGTGCTCGACAAGGTGACCGAGCGCTTCCTCGGCAACCGCCGGATCGGCACCACCGGACGCGGCATCGGCCCGGCCTACTCCGACAAGATCAACCGGCTCGGCATCCGCGTCCAGGATCTGCTCGACCCGCCGATCCTGCGGCAGAAGGTCGAGGCCGCCCTGGAGCAGAAGAACCACCTGCTGGTGAAGGTCTACAACCGCCGCGCCATCGACCCGGCCGAGGTCGCCGAGGGCCTGCTGGTGCACGCCGACCGGATCCGTCCGATGATCACCGACGTCTCCCGGGTGCTCAACGACGCCCTGGACGCCGGCCAGGTCGTCCTCTTCGAGGGCGCCCAGGCCCATCACCTGGACGTCGACCACGGCACCTACCCGTACGTCACCTCGTCCAACCCGATCGCGGCGGGCGCCTGCATCGGCGCCGGGGTAGGCCCCACCCGCATCGAGCGGACGGTCGGCATCGCCAAGGCGTACACCACGCGGGTGGGGGAGGGTCCCTTCCCGACGGAACTGCTCGATGAAGACGGGGAGCGGCTGCGGGCCGACGGGGCCGAGTTCGGCACCACCACCGGCCGTCCCCGCCGTTGCGGCTGGTTCGACGCCCTGGTGGTCGAGGCGGCCGTGAACGCCAACGCCTTCACCGACATCTTCCTGACCAAGCTCGACATCCTGACCGGCTGGGAGAAGATCCCGGTCTGCGTCGCCTACGAGGTGGACGGCGTGCGCCACGAGCATCTGCCGGTCACCCAGACCGACTTCCACCACGCCAAGCCGGTCTACGAGTACCTGGACGGCTGGACCGAGGACATCTCCGGCTGCCGGACCTTCGACGACCTGCCGGCCAACACCCAGGCCTACGTCAAGCGCCTGGAGGAGCTGATCGGCACCCGGATCTCCGGCATCGGCGTCGGCCCCTCCCGTGAGCAGTCGGTGAACATCCACGATCTGTTGTGAGGCTGAGGCAGCGGATCTGGAGCAGCTCCCGGTCTGCTGACACGCCGCCTGGTCGTTCTCGCGTCTTCCTCGTCCCGAGCGGGCAACTCAACCGCCAGTGTTGTCGATGTCAGCGAGGTCGTGTCGGCGTGGGTGAGGTGAGCCGCCACAGTTGTCGTCATTCGGGCTGAATTCGGTCCGGCAACAGCAACAGTGGCGGTCAAGCGGTGATCGGCGAGGCTGACCGGCCTGAGAACGACAAGTACGGCGGTCCGCCTCCGGGTGCGCTTCCGAGGCCCGGCGCGCCCTGCCGGCCTCAGACTCGAGCGTCCTTGTCACCGAATCAGTGGATCGGTTCGGCACGGGCCGAGCCCCGCGCTCGACGCAGGCTTGAGCACGCCTCACCGCCGAGTCACCCAGATGTGGGAAGATGCCCACTTCAACCTGAAATTGTGTTGTTTTATCTTGACATGTGCCCGAATGGGTGGTTTTATCTGTGGTGGGAGTTCATGGCGGACGGTCGCCGCCAGGCCCCGAACCGGCAACGACACGTCAAGGCATGGGAGCCAGGATGACTACACAAGTCGCAGCGCAGAAGAGTTCCGCGCGAGTAGCTGTACAGAAGTTCGGCACGTTCCTGTCGAACATGGTGATGCCCAACATCGCGGCCTTCATCGCGTGGGGGTTCATCACCGCCATCTTCATCGAGGTCGGCTGGATCAACCTGATCGCCAAGCAGCCGGCCGACAGCTGGGTCGCCGCCCTCGGCGGCTGGGGTGACTTCGCCGGTGGCGGCATCGTCGGCCCGACCATCACCTACCTGCTGCCGATCCTGATCGGCTACACCGGCGGCAAGATCGTCCATGACGTCCGCGGCGGCGTCGTTGGCGCGATCGCCACGATCGGCGTCATCACCGGCACCAGCATCCCGATGTTCATGGGCGCCATGATCATGGGCCCGCTCGGCGGCTGGTCGATGAAAAAGCTCGACGCCCTGTGGCAGGACAGGATCCGCCCCGGCTTCGAGATGCTGGTCAACAACTTCTCCGCGGGCATCTGGGGCGGCATCCTGGCGATCTTCGCCTTCTTCGTGATGAGCCCGATCGTCACCGCCATCTCCAACGCGGCCGGTGCGGCCGTCGGCTGGCTGATCAACACCGGCCTGCTGCCGCTGACCTCGATCCTGATCGAGCCGGCGAAGATCCTCTTCCTCAACAACGCGATCAACCACGGCATCCTCACCCCGCTGGGCACCCAGCAGGTCATCGACGCCGGCAAGTCGGTGCTCTTCCTGCTCGAGGCCAACCCCGGCCCGGGCCTGGGTCTGCTGCTGGCCTTCATGTTCTTCGGGACGGGCGCCGCGAAGGCCTCCGCCTCGGGCGCGGCCATCATCCACTTCCTCGGCGGCATCCACGAGATCTACTTCCCGTACGTCCTGATGAAGCCGATCCTCGTCCTGGCCATGATCGCCGGCGGCGCCACCGGTGTCTTCGTCAACGTGCTCTTCGGCGTCGGCCTGCGCGCTCCGGCCGCACCCGGCTCGATCATCGCGGTCTACGCCCAGACCGCCCCGGACAGCTTCCTGGGGGTCACCCTCGCGGTGATCGCCTCGGCCGCCGTCACCTTCGCGATCGGCGCCCTGCTGCTGCGCACCGGCAAGAAGGGCGAGGGCGATCTGAGCGCCGCCACCGCCGAGATGGAGGCCCTGAAGGGCAAGAAGTCCTCGGTCGCCGGGATGCTCACCGAACCCGCCGCGATCGCCACCGGCCCGATCCGCAACATCGTCTTCGCCTGCGATGCGGGCATGGGTTCCTCCGCGATGGGCGCCTCGGTGCTGCGCAAGAAGATCAAGGATGCCGGGTACACCGACGTGACCGTGGTCAACAAGGCCATCGCCAACCTCGAGGACAGCTTCGACGTGGTGGTCACCCACCAGGACCTGCTGGAACGCGCCACCCAGCCGACCCCGTCGGCGGTGCACGTGGCGGTGGACAATTTCCTCGGCAGCCCGAAGTATGACGAAGTGGTCGAGATGATCCGGCAGGCCAACGGCGCCCCGGTCGCCAACTGACCCGACGAGAAACGGAGAACCCGCATGTCCAACGATTCGATCCTGGCACCCGGTTCGGTGCGATTGGGGCTGGCCAGCGTCAGCAAGGACGACGCCATCCGGCTCTGCGGCCAGGTGCTGCTCGACGCCGGCGCCGTGACGCCGGACTACGTCGACGGCATGTTCGCCCGCGAACTGCAGGTCTCGACCTACATCGGCGAGGGGGTGGCGATCCCGCACGGCACCAACGAGTCGCGCGGCTTCATCAAGGCCGCGGCCCTCGGCTTCCTGCAGTTCCCGGACGGCATCGACTGGGACGGCAACGAGGTGAAGGTCTGCATCCCGATCGCCTCGGCCGCCGACGACCACCTCGAGATCCTGGCGGCGCTGGCCGAGCAACTCATGGAGGCCGACACCGCCGAACGGCTGCGCAGCACCGGCTCGGTGGACGAGGTGCTCCGGCTGCTGAACGCGGCGGGCTGACATGAAGGTTCTCCGTTTCCACGCCCCCGGGGACGTCCGCATCGAGGACGCCCCGATCCCCGAGATCACCGACGACGAGGTGCTGCTGCGCGTCCGCAACAGCTCCACCTGCGGCACCGACGTGAAGCTCTTCCACAACGGCCACCAGAACCTCACCCCGCCGCGGGTGCTGGGTCACGAGGTGGCCGGCGAGGTGGCCGAGGTCGGCGCGAACGTCACCGGCTGGGAGATCGGCGACCGCGTCCAGGTGATCGCGGCCATCCCGTGCGGGGAGTGCCACGAGTGCCGCAAGGGGTGGATGGAGGTCTGCGAGAACCAGACCTCCATGGGCTACCAGTACGACGGCGGCTTCGCCGAGTACATGGTCGTCCCGCACGCGGTGCTGAAAGTGGACGGGCTCAACCGCATCCCGGACGGGGTCGGCTTCGACGAGGCCTCCGCGGCCGAGCCCTTCGCCTGCGCCATCAACGCCCAGGCCCAGCTCGGCATCGAGGCGGGCGACACGGTGGTGATCTTCGGGGCCGGCCCGATCGGCTGCATCCACACCCGGATCGCGCGCGGCGTCCACGGCGCCGGACGGATCGTCCTGGTGGACGTCAACGCCGAACGGCTGGAGATGTCGGCCGCGGCCGTCCAGCCCGATGTCGTCATCAACGCCGCCGAGGTCGATGTGGTGGCCGAAGTGATGGCGCTGACCGAGGGGCGCGGCGCGGACGTGGTGATCACCGCGACCGCCGCCAACATCACCCAGGAGCAGGCGATCGCGATGGCCGCCCGCAACGGCCGGATCTCGTTCTTCGGCGGGCTGCCGAAGACGAACCCGACGATCACCTGCGATTCCAACCTGGTGCACTACCGGCAGCTGCACATCCACGGCGCCAACGGCTCGGCGCCGTCGCACAACAAGCAGGCACTGGAGTACATCGCCTCCGGCCTGGTGCCGGTGAAGGATCTGATCACCGTCCGGCTGCCGTTGGAGCGTGCCCTGGAGGCGTTCGACATCGTCGCCGCCGGCAAGGCGATCAAGGTCACCATCGAGCCGTAGGTTGGTTGCGCGCCGGCAAACGTTTGCGATGCCACGCAATCGGTAGTAAAACAACAATCGCCCCCTGGGACGCGACGGGATGGAGTGCCATGTACGCCGAGGAGAGACAGCAGGCCATCGCCGAGCTGGCACTGAAGGCGGATCGGGTGGTGGTCGCCGCTCTCGCCAGCCAGTTCGACGTGACCACTGAGACCATCCGTCGCGATCTCGAAGTGCTGGACCGGCAGGGGCTGGTCCGGCGGGTGCACGGCGGGGCGGTCGCGGCGGCGCGGCTTTCCCTGGTCGAGCCGAGCCTCGCCGAGCGGGAGCCCACCCACGTGGCCGAGAAGGCGCGGATCGCGCGGGCGGCGCTGGGTCACCTGCCAGGCGGCAGCGACGGTTCGGTGCTGCTCGACGCGGGCTCGACTCTCGCGCAGTTCGCGGCGGTCCTGCCGCTCGGCAGCGTCGGCACGGTGATCACCACCTCGCTCCCGATCGCCTCCGATCTGGCCGTCCGGGGCCAGTTCCCGGTGCACCTGCTGGGCGGCCGGCTGCGCGGGAACACCCAGGCCTGCGTCGGGCCGGACGCGGTCGCGCGGCTGGCGAGCCTGCGCTGCGACGTCGCCTTCATGGGGACGAACGGACTCACCCTGCGGCACGGCCTGTCGACCCCCGACCACGACGAGGCCGCCGTGAAGCGGGCCATGATGCAGGCGGCCCGCAAGGTGGTCGTCCTGGCCGACAGCAGCAAGCTCGGGCCGGAGCTCCTGGTCAGCTTCGCCCCCGCCGAGGCCATCGACGTGCTGATCACCGACGACGGCATCTCCGACACCGATCGGCTGGCCTTCGAGGAGGCCGGCATCGAGGTGGTCGTCGCATGATCGTCACACTCACCGCCAACCCGAGCCTCGACCGGACGGCGACGCTGGGCGAACCGCTCACCCGCGGCGGCGTCAACCGGGTGCTCGGCGTCACCATCGATCCGGGCGGCAAAGGGATCAACGTCGCGCGGGTCGTCCACGCGGCCGGCCATCCGGTCCGGGCGATCCTGCCCGCGAGCCCGCGCGATCCGATCCTGGCCGAACTCGACCGGCTCGACCTGCCGCACCGCTCGGTGCCGCTCGCCGAGGCCGTCCGGGTGAACCTCACGCTGACCGAGGCCGACGGCACCACCACGAAGATCAACGAGCCCGGGCCCTCGCTGACCGCCGAGACCATCGAGCAGCTGGCGGGCCTGCTGGTGATCGAATCCGAGCACGCCGACTGGGTGGTGCTCTCCGGCTCGCTGCCCCCGGGGGTGCCGACGGACTGGTACGCCAGCCTGGTCCGCGCCCTGCGTCCGTGGAGCGGGAAGATCGCCGTGGACACCTCGGACGCTCCGCTGCTGGCGCTGGCCGCGCAGTTCCCGCAGGCCGCGCCCGACCTGCTGAAGCCCAACTCCGAGGAACTCGCCCAGCTCACCGGGGTGGACGCCGACCAGCTGGAGGCCGAGGCCACGGCGGGGAACCCCGCCGGCTGCGTGGCCGCCGCCCGCACCCTGGTCGGCCGCGGCGTCCGCGCCGTGATGGCCACCCTCGGCGGCGCGGGAGCCGTGCTGGTGACCTCGGACGGCGCCTGGCACGCCAGCCCGCCCGCGATCGCGGTGCGCAGCACGGTGGGTGCCGGGGATTCCTCCGTCGCCGGCTACATCCTCAGCGAGACCCGCGGCGCCCCGCCCGAGGAATGCCTGCGCACCGCCGTGGCCTACGGCTCAGCGGCCGCCGCCCTGGCCGGGACGTCGCTGCCCCGTCCGGATCAACTCGACCGCGACGCGGTCGTGGTGCGCCCGGTGGGTTGAGCCCGGATCGACCGATTTCTGCCTGCTGTGCGGCTCCATACAGGCGCGCCGGCGCTTCCGTGTCTCGCTCGTCAGACCCTCAATCGGCTCGGCCTGGCAGCGAGCTGTCCGGCGCTCGCCTCAATCGGGTCTGGTGCCGTTCGCGACGGTGCCCATCGGTGGATCCGGGTTGAACCCGTCCCGGGCGACCCGGTTCGCGCCGATAGGATCGGCCCGTGACCGGACTGGTGGTGTTGGTAGTGGGCAACGGCGGACGCGAGCACGCCCTGGCGTGGGCTCTGAGCCGTGACCCGGGAGTGGCGGCGGTGCACATCGCGCCCGGCAACCCCGGCACCGCGCAGATCGGCACCAATCACGCCGTGGACCCGATGGACGGCGCCGCGGTCGCCGCGCTGGCCCGGTCGCTGGGTGCCGGCTTGGTGGTGATCGGTCCCGAGGCGCCGCTGGTGGCGGGCGTTGCCGATGCCGTCCGGGCCGCGGGGATCCCAGTGTTCGGACCGTCGGCGGAGGCGGCTCGGCTGGAGGGGTCGAAGGCCTTCGCCAAGGAGATCATGGAAGCCGCCGGCGTCCCGACCGCGCAGGCCCGGCTCTGCGTCTCGATGGATGAGGTGGTCGCCGCACTCGACTTCTTCGGCCCGCCCTACGTGGTGAAGGACGACGGCCTGGCCGCCGGCAAGGGAGTGATCGTCACCGACGACCGCGACGCCGCGATCCGGCACGCCGCGGGCTGCGGACGGGTGGTGATCGAGGAGTACCTGGACGGCCCCGAAGTCAGCCTCTTCGCGCTCTCGGACGGCACCAATGTGCTGCCCTTCGAACCGGCGCAGGATTTCAAGCGGGTGGGGGACGGGGACACCGGCCCGAACACCGGCGGGATGGGCGCCTACACGCCGCTGCCGTGGGCGCCCCCCGGCCTGGTGGACGAGGTGGTGGCCACCGTCATCCAACCCACCATCGACGAACTGCGCCGCCGCGGCACCCCATTCGTGGGGCTGCTGTACGCCGGCCTGGCGCTGACCTCGCGCGGCGTCCGGGTGGTCGAGTTCAACGCCCGCTTCGGCGACCCCGAGACCCAGCCCCTGCTCACCCGGTTGCGCACCCCGCTGGGCCGGGTGCTGCTGGCCGCCGCCACCGGGGGCCTGGCCGACGAGCCGCCGCTGGAATGGGGGAGCGGCGCAGCCGTGGCCGTCGTCCTGGCCGCCGCCGGCTACCCCGACACCCCACGCAAGGGCGACGTCATCACCGGAACCGAGTCTGGCACCGTTTTCCACGCCGGCACGGCCCTGGACGCCGAGGGCCGCTTGGTGACCTCCGGTGGCCGCGTCCTGGCCGCGGTGGGCACCGGCGACACGCTGGCCGAGGCCCGCGAGGCCGCCTACGCCACCGCGTCCGGCATCCACTTCGACGGCGGCTTCCACCGCACCGACATCGCCCAGAAAGCCGCGGACGTGGGACACGGGGACGGTTCCGGTGTCCCACGTAGTCAGAGCCAGGGTGGGACAGCAGGAACCGTCCCCGGTGTCCCGGGACACCGGAACCGTCCCCATGTCCCAGATCCGCGTCTCTCAGACGGCAGCACTCACGGAACGGATGCTCGCTGATGACCATCCCCAATGTCCTGGCCACCCGGTACGCCTCGCCGGCGATGCGGGAGATCTGGTCGCCCGAGCACAAGATCGTCGCCGAGCGACAGCTGTGGATCGCCGTTCTGAAGGCCCAGCGTGACCTTGGCGTCGACTTCGGCGGGGACGATCCGGACGCGGTGATCGCCGCCTACGAAGCCGTCATCGACCAGGTCGATCTCGACTCGATCAACGCCCGCGAACGCGTCACCCGGCACGACGTGAAGGCCCGGATCGAGGAGTTCTGCGACCTGGCCGGCTACGAGCACATCCACAAGGGGATGACCTCCCGCGACCTCACCGAGAACGTCGAGCAGCAGCAGATCCTGGCCTCGCTCAAGCTCGTCCGCGAGCGCGTCGTCACGGTGCTGGTCAACCTGGCCCGGCTCGCCGTGCAGTACCGCGACGTGGCCATGGCCGGACGCTCGCACAACGTCCCGGGTCAGGTGACCACGCTGGGCAAGCGGTTCGCCACCGCCGCGGACGAGGTGCTGGTCGCCTACCGCCGCGTCGACGAGCTGATCGGACGCTACCCGCTGCGCGGCATCAAGGGCCCGATGGGCACCGCCCAGGACATGCTCGACCTGCTGGGCGGCGACGCCGCCAAGCTCGCCGCCCTGGAGGCTCGGGTCGCCGAGCATCTCGGCTTCGCCAGCGCCTTCACCGCGACCGGCCAGATCTACCCGCGCTCCCTCGACCACGAGGTGCTGTCGGCCTTCGTGCAGGTGGCGGCGGGGCCGTCCAGCCTGGCGCACACCATCCGGCTGATGGCCGGCCAGGAGTTGGTCACCGAGGGCTTCGCCGAGGGGCAGGTCGGCTCGTCCGCCATGCCGCACAAGATGAACACCCGCTCCTGCGAGCGGGTCAACGGCTTCGCGGTGGTGCTGCGCGGGTACGCGTCCATGGGCGCTGAGCTGGCTGGCGCCCAGTGGAACGAGGGCGACGTCTTCGAGTCGGTGGTGCGCCGGGTCGCGCTGCCGGACGCCTGCTACGCCCTCGACGGCCTCTTCGAGACCTTCCTCACCGTGCTCGGCGAGTTCGGCGCCTTCCCCGCCGTGATCGAGGCCGAGCTGCAGCGCTACCTGCCGTTCCTGTCGACGACGAAGGTGCTGATGGCCGCCGTCCGCCACGGCGTGGGACGGGAGGCCGCCCACGAGGCCATCAAGGAACATGCCGTCGCGGTCGCCCTCGGCATGCGGGCGGGCGCGGCCGAGAACGACCTCTTCGAACGCCTCGCCGCCGACCCGCGCCTCGGCCTCGACCTGGAACAGGTCCGCGCCGCGGCGTCCGACCCCCTGGAGCTCACCGGCTCCGCCCGCGACCAGGTGGACGCCATCGCCGCCCAGGTCGCTGCGCTAGCCCGTAAGTATCCCGAAGCCGCCGCCTACTCTCCGGGAGCTGTCCTCTGATCAGAGGCCCAGGTCAGGTAGGCGCGGGCGAGTTCGACGATCGCTTCAGCCGCGGGAATCGCCGAACTGACGTCCTGCGCCGTAACCGGCGGGGTGTCGAAGTCGGGGTACTGAGACTGGTTGCGCGTCGTTCGCAGCCAGTCGAAGCGCTGCAGTTCGCGTCGGTGATCAGGGAACTGCGGGCGGACCGCGTCCAGTAGCACGAGATGGCCGCCGGTGCCGCCGCTGGCTCGCAATCCCTGAGCGGCGAGGATGGCGGACAGCGACTTTCGAGCGGCGTCGTAGGCCGCGATGAACGCCATTGAGTGATCCGTCGTGGCCGACAACGTGCGGGCGGACTGCAGGTGGAGCCGCGCTTGTTCCGCAAGCTGGTGGGCCGCGCCGAGGCTCGGCTGGACGCGGTCAAGTCGTCGATTCTCCACGAGATACTCGATACCTGTGCGGTTCGGCTCCCAGTGTGGGGGATCACTCATCAGTCGCCTCCGTCCCGGCGATCCACACTAGCGGCCGGGTGGCGACGGTGGCGAGGAAGGGGTTCTCGGCTGGATGTGCCCACGCGGCCGGGGTTGTTCGATGGATGTTCACTTCCAGGTGCAGCTGGTCGCTTGCTGCTTGCTGGATCTCGAGCAGATCGTCGATGTCAAGGTTTCCGACCACCATGACATCGAGATCGCGCGGCGATGGGCCGGCCTGGCCCGCACGTCGGGCGGCCCAGGAGCCGTAGAGGAATGCTCGCTCAACCCCGTCGCGACCTTGCAGCAGTTGGCGCAGCACCGGAACTGGACCATAGGTGGCGGCGATGATCTCGGCCATCGGTGCATAGAGGGGATGCTCTTGGTTCACTCGGACCAGCCGGTTCCGACCCTCCTTGCGATCAAGAAGGACGCCTCCATCGAGCAGGCGAGCGATCTCCTTGTGCGCGACGGCAGGTCCGACCCCGGCACGGCGGCCGAGTTCGGCGATCGTCCACTCCGCTGCTGGATCCGTGAAGCTCTCGGCGAGTAGCGCGCCCACGGCGTCCGACCGGACGAAAGGAGTGAGGGTCGAGGGCATTATCTTCATAACGCGAGTATATATCTGCGTTATAAGCAGAGAGCGGTGGCCAGGTGCGCCGGTCCGAACGCTCAGGCATCGCATTCGAGGTAGGCCATCGATCCGCGCCGCTGCCAGGTGCGCCCGGTGACCAACTCGTCCGTGGTGCGGGGAGCGGCGATCTCGCCGGCCTTGTACGACGGGCGCAGGTAGATCTGGACCGCTCCGGCTCCGGGTCGCCGATCATGGCTACGCTGACGGGGTGCTTGATCTGCCGCTGATTCATGCCGGGAAGGTGCGCCGGCTCTACGACGCCGGGGCGGGGAAGATCCTCCTGGTGGCCACCGACGCCATCTCGGCCTTCGACTTCGTGCTCTCCACGCCCATCCCGGACAAGGGGAAGGTGCTGACCCAGCTCTCGCTGTGGTGGTTCGAGCAGCTGGGCGATCTGATCCCCAACCATGTGCTCTCCTCCGACGTCCCCGCCGAAGTGGCCGGACGGGCGGTGCTGGTCGAGCCGCTGGAGATGGTGCCCGTGGAGTGCGTGGCCCGCGGCTACCTAACCGGCTCGGGCTGGCAGGAGTACCAGGCCTCCGGCTCGGTCACCGGGATCGCATTGCCGGAGGGGCTGCTGGACGGCTCGCGCCTTCCGGAGCCGATCTTCACCCCGGCGATCAAGGCGCCCATGGGGGAGCACGACGAGAACGTCGACTTCGCCACGATCGTCGGCCTCCACGGCGTGGAGCTGGCGACGAAGCTGCGCGACGCGACCCTGGCCCTCTACGGCCGCGCCGAACAGATCGCCCGCGAGCGGGGCATCATCCTCGCCGACACCAAGTTCGAGTTCGGGCTGCGACCGGACGGCACCCTCGTCCTGGCCGACGAGGTGCTCACCCCCGACTCGTCCCGGTTCTGGGACGCCGCCGGCTGGCAGCCCGGCCGCTCGCTACCGAGCTTCGACAAGCAGTTCGTCCGCGACTGGCTCGCCCACGACTCCGGCTGGGACCGCGCCTCGGACGCCCCGCCGCCCGCGCTGCCCGACCACATCGTCGAGGCCACCCGCGCCCGCTACCTCGAGGCCTACCACCGCCTGACCGGCCACGAGCTGCCGGCCTGATCCAGCTCCGGGCTGAGGGAAGCGCTGAGTCACGCGCTACGAGCCGCCGGCAATTTCTGTGAAATTCTCAGGATTCGGTCACGTCCTGACCATGCCTGCTAGTCCCAGGGCTATGATCCTGAGCGCAAGCTGAGAGTCAGCTGAAGAATGCTCACGAATGGTCCCCATCGATGTTGCGAACCCTCGACAACGCCCGTCGCCGCCACGGCTTCCTCGCCCTGCTCTTCGCCCTGCTGCTGCTCGTCAGCGTGCCGACTCCTGCCTCGGGCGCGACCCCGGACGAGGCTCCGCCGATCACCGCTGAGGCTGCCGCCCAGACCGCAGCCACGCCGCTGCGGGTGGCCAGCTTCAACGTCCGCTGCGCCAACTGCTCGCGCAACAGCCGGATCAACGGCCGCGAGAAGAACTGGGAGACCCGCCGGGCCAAGGTGATCGCCCAGATCAAGGCCGAGGAGGTGGACGTGATCGGCGTCCAGGAAGCCTCGCCCGGCCTGCTGAAGGGACGGAAGATCTCGCAATTCGAGGATCTCGCCAACCGGCTCGGCTCCCCCTACGAGCTCACGAACACCCATCGCTACTGCTGCAGGAAGAGCACCAGCTACAAGAGTTGCGACGAGCGGAACAACGGTGCCAGCGCGGACGTCCGCATCATCTACAGGACCGACCGGCTCACCCTGCTCGACCAGGGCTCCAAGCAACTCGACAACGAGAAGGCGACCTCGGGGCCGCGGTTCGTGGCCTGGGCGATCTTCGCCGACAAGACGGACGGACGACAGTTCTTCTTCGCCACCGCCCACACCGAGCCCGGGCAGAGCAAAGCCAAGCGGGCACTCCGCAAGAAGCAGGCCAAGAAGATCCTCGCCGAGATCGAGGCCGAGAATCGCGACAACCTGCCGATCGTGCTCACCGGCGACTTCTCGTCCACCAAGCTGACCGCCGTGAACCCGGTCTACGACGTGCTGACCGACTCGGGGGTCGTCATCGATCCGCTGGGCAACACCAGGAAGCAGAAGTCGACCAAGAAGGCCACCGCCGAGAAGCTGATCAACGTCAAATACGACACCCTGAACGACTTCAAGGCCAAGCCGACCTCGCGCAGGGGGTACGCGCTCGGCGCCCACCTCGACTACATCCTCACCTCGAAGTCGGTGCGAGTGCTGGAGTACAAGGTCGTGCTGAACCTGAAGAAGAACGGCACGTTCTCCGGTGTCATCCCCTCCGACCACAACATGGTTCGGGCCACCATCCTGCTTCCGTGACGCCCTTGCCGCGCGAGCGGCTCTGGGGTGCCGGCCACTTACTGCCACATACGGGCTCGCCGCGACAGATACGTCGCGCGGAGCGCGTATCTGGCAGCAACTTGCACGCCCCTGCTGGTTCCTGCGTCCAAGCCGGAGGCGATCGGCCGCTGGAACGGGTCGCCCCACTAGACTCGCCGCCATGGCGCGAGTGATTGTCGACGTGATGCCCAAGCCCGAGATCCTGGACCCGCAGGGCAAGGCGGTGACCGGGGCGCTGGGGCGGCTCGGCTTCGCCGGCCTGTCGGTGCGGCAGGGCAAGCGGTTCGAGATCGAGGTGGAGGGCGACCTCACCGACGAGCGGCTCGACCAGATCCGGCACGCCGCCGAGACGCTGCTCGCGAACACCGTGATCGAGGCCTTCGACGTCCGGGTGGAGGGGTGACCGCCCGCATCGGGGTGGTCACCTTCCCCGGCACCCTGGACGACGTGGACGCCGTCCGCGCCGTCCGGATCAGCGGCGCCGAACCGGTGGCGCTCTGGCACGGCAGTGACGACCTGGCCGGGGTCGACGCGGTGATCCTGCCCGGCGGCTTCTCCTACGGCGACTACCTGCGCTGCGGCGCGATCGCCCGGTTCTCCCCGGTGATGGACGAGGTGATCCGCAAGGCGAACGACGGCATGCCGGTGCTCGGCATCTGCAACGGCTTCCAGGTGCTCTGCGAGGCGCATCTGCTGCCCGGCGCGCTGATCCGCAACGACCGCCGGACGTTCATCTGCCGCGACCAGCGGCTGCGGGTGGAATCCCGCGACACGGTCTGGACCTGCGACTTCGCCGACGGCGACGAGATCGTCATCGCGCTGAAGAACGGCGAGGGCAACTACCAGGCCGACGCCGAGACCGTGGCCCGCCTGGAGGGCGAGAACCGGGTCATCTTCCGCTATCTGGACGGCAACCCGAACGGCTCGGTCAACGACATCGCCGGCATCACCAACGAACGCGGCAACGTCGTCGGCCTGATGCCCCACCCCGAGCACAACGTCGACCCGCTCGCCGGGGCCACCACCGACGGCCTGGGCATCTTCAGCAGCGTCCAGCGCTTCCTCGCCGCCACGCTGGTGTAGCGGCTTCCGGCCCGCAGAGATCCCGGATCAAGTCCGGGATGACGTGGTCGGGCCGGGCGATTCGGTGACGTTCGGCGTCCCTCAGGACTGCTGCCGCCGCGCTGGCGTAGTGGCTTCCTCCGGTTCGGTGGAGGTCCCGGATGACGTGGTTGGGCTGGGTCTTTCAGGTGAACTCGGTGACTCTCAGGATTGTTACCGTCCCGGGGCTTTGGTCCGGGATCTCACTCGATCAGGACGGCCGTGCGCCAGCCGCGCACTGCGTTCAGGAAGGCGATCCCGCTCGCCCGCGGCAGATCCTCGAGCCCGACCTCGGCTTCGACCAGGGTGCCGTCGGCCAGCCGGGCCTCCCGCTCGACTCCGGGCAGCAGGCCGAGCGAGGCCAGCGGGGTCACCCAGCGTCCGTCCAGATGGAAGGCGAGATTGCCCAGGGTCGCCTCGGTGATCTGCCCATCGGGGGTGTGGCAGATCACGTCGAAGGCGGCTTCCGGGCGACGGTTGCGCAAGGTGTCGTAGTGCCTCCGCCAGGTCGTCTTGTGGGCGATCACCGGACGCAGCCCAGCGACGTCCAGCGGCTCGTTCGCCAGTGCGAGTGGGATCGGCGTCGGGAACTCGCCGGGCAGCGTGGCCTTCGCCTGGACGGATCCGGCCCGCGCGGTGAGCCGAACTCGCCACGGCCCAGGACGATCCCTGAGCCTGTCGAAGGGTCGGTGATCCGTCGTTTCCGGAAGAGGGTGGTGAACGTCTTCCAGAACGCTCCGCACCTGCTCCAGGTCGATGCCCAGACCGAGCGCGGCGTCCGTGCGGGCGAGCCGGCTCAGATGGCCCGCCAGCCGGGGATAGCCCTCGTCGGTGAGCAGCAAGGTCTCCAGGGCGGCGAACGGCTCGCCACCGAGAAAGCGGGCCTTGGCGCGCCACTCGGCCAGTTCGGCGGCGGGGTCGGAATCCGCCACGATGCCCGAGCCGACACCGTATTCCAGGCTGACGATGCCCAGGCCATCGGTGGTGGCTCCGGCGAGCGGGTCGACGTTCTGCTCGTGGCGGCCGCGTCGCTCGACGGTGCGGATCGGGACGTTGAAGATCGCCTCACCGCCCGGACGGATGACGCCCAGCGCGCCGCAGTACCAGCCGCGCGGCTGGCCCTCCAGTTCGGCGATCAGCTGCATCGCCCGGATCTTCGGCGCCCCGGTCACCGACCCGCACGGGAACAGCGCTGCGAAGGTGTCGGAGAGCCCGGCGCCGAGACGCCGCACGCCGGTCACCGTGGAGACCAGCTGCCACACCGTCGGCAGTTCGAGCAGCTCGAACAGTGCCTCGGCCCGCACCGTCCCGGGCCGGCAGACCCGTCCCAGGTCGTTGCGCAGCAGGTCGACGATCATCAGGTTCTCGGCGCGATCCTTCGGGTTCTCCCGCAGCCGATCGGGCGGGGTGCCGGCCTCGGCCGTCCCCTTCATCGGCTGGGTGACCAGTCGTCCGTCCGGGTGGGCGTGGAAGAACAGTTCGGGTGACACGCTGGCCACCCCGGCGCCGCGCAGGAAGACCGCGTAGCCGCCGGGCTGCCGGGCCGCCAACGCCCGGAACCAGCCGTACAGGTCGAAGCCGTCCGGCACTTCGGTCCGGAACCGGTTGGTGAGGTTCACCTGGTAGCAATCGCCGGCGGCGATGTGCCGCTGCACCGCCTCGATCGCCTCGGCCGGCGTCCTGGCTGCACTGAAGCTTCCGGAGGGGAACCAATCCGGGTCCGGTGGCGCCGGCGCCTCCGGCCAGTCCTCCGGCTCGCCGTCGTAGACCTCGAAGCGGGCGAGCTCGCCGCCGGGGTGCGTCCGCTGGCTGGGGTCCCAGGCGCCACCGGCCTCGTAGGTCAGTCCGCCGACCACCCAGTTGCCGGCCTGCGCGGCGGCCTCGGCAGCGGCGACCACCTCAGGGACCTCGGCGACCACCGACGTCCGCAGCACCGCGACCGGCGGACGAAGGAAGGCCCCGCGCAGCCGTCGCCCGCGGTCGCGCGGGTCGAGCGCGAGGTCGAAGGCAGCCCGGACGGTCATGTGCCAAGCCTGCCAGGGAACCGCCGATCCCGATGGCGGCGTTCGCGTCGGCGCCCTCTCGCAGAAACCGGGTAGTAGAGGCCGCGTGTGTGCACTACGTACGCAGACGGCCGGAATCACCCGGTTTGTGCGGGAGAGGAGTACGACGGCGGTCGCCCCGGACCCGACCGCGCGGACGGGGCGGCGCGCACCTCGTCCGTCCCGGTAGATTTGGCGCGTGGCCGACACCGTGACTCATGCCGCCAGCACGCCCGATATCGAGCAGCCCTGGGCCGAACTCGGCCTCAAGGCCGACGAGTACGCCCGGATCCGCGAGATCCTCGGGCGGCGTCCGAGCTCCTGCGAGCTGGCGATGTACTCGGTGATGTGGTCGGAGCACTGCTCCTACAAGTCCTCCAAGGTGCACCTGAAGCGGTTCGGCGAGCTCGGACGGGAAACCCCGCGCGGCCCGCTGCTGGCCGGCATCGGCGAGCAGGCCGGCGTGGTGGATGTCGGTCACGGCATCGCGGTGACCTTCAAGATCGAATCCCACAACCACCCCTCCTACGTCGAGCCCTACCAGGGTGCGGCGACCGGCGTGGGCGGCATCGTCCGCGACATCCTGGCGATGGGTGCCCGTCCGATCGGCGTGATGGATTCGCTGCGTTTCGGCGCCCTGGACGCCCCCGACACCGCCCGGGTGCTGCCTGGCGTGGTCGCCGGGGTGGGCGGCTACGGCAACTGCCTGGGCCTGCCGAACATCGGCGGCGAGGTGGTCTTCGACCCCTCCTACTACGGCAATCCGCTGGTGAACGCGCTCTGCGTCGGGGTGCTGCGGCACGACGACCTGCACCTGGCCTTCGCCTCCGGCACCGGCAACAAGGTGATCCTCTACGGCGCCGCGACCGGCGGGGACGGGATCGGCGGCGCGTCCATCCTGGCCTCGGAGACCTTCGAGGCGGACGGGCCCGCGAAGCGTCCGGCGGTGCAGGTCGGCGACCCGTTCATGGAGAAGCTGCTGATCGAGTGCACCCTGGAGCTCTTCGCCGCCGGCATCGTGGTCGGCATCCAGGATCTGGGGGCGGCGGGCATCTCGTGCGCCACCTCCGAGCTGGCCAGCGCGGGGGACGGCGGCATGCACGTCGACCTCGACCTCGTTCCGCTGCGGGATCACACGCTGAGCCCCGAAGAGATCCTGATGAGCGAATCCCAGGAGCGCATGGCGGCGGTGGTCACCCCGGAGAATGTCGAGCGGTTCCTGGAGATCTGCCGCAAGTGGGACGTGCTCGCGACCGTGATCGGCGAGGTCACCGACGGCGACCGGCTGATCATCGACTGGCACGGCGAGACCGTGGTGGACGTCGACCCGGCCACCGTCGCCCACGAAGGCCCGGTCTACTCCCGTCCGCTGGCCCGCCCCGACTGGATCGACGGCCTGAACGCGGACGCCGCCGAGGCGCTGCCGCGCTCCTACGACGACCTGGCCGCCCAGCTGCTGGCGATCGCCGGCGCCCCCAACCAGGCCGACAAGTCCTGGATCACCGACCAGTACGACCGCTACGTCCGTGGGAACTCGATCCTTGCCCAGCCCGACGACGCCGGCATGCTGCGGGTCGACGAGGAGACCGGCCTGGGCATCGCCCTGGCCACCGACTGCAACGCGCGGTTCACCTACCTCAACCCCTACCTGGGCGCCCAGCTCGCCTTGGCTGAATCCCACCGCAACGTGGCCGCCGCCGGCGCCGAACCGGTCGCCATCACCGACTGCCTCAACTTCGGCTCCCCGGAAGACCCCGCCGTGATGTGGCAGTTCAGCGAGGCGATCAGCGGCCTGGTGGACGGCTGCCAGGCCCTCGGCACGCCGGTGACCGGCGGCAACGTCAGCTTCTACAACCAGACCGGCGGGACGAACATCCTGCCCACCCCGGTGATCGGCATGCTGGGCGTGATCGACGACGTCGCGGACCGGATCACGACCGGCTTCAAAGCCGAAGGCGATCAGGTCTGGCTGCTCGGGACGACCGGTGAGCACCTCTCCGGGACGGCCTGGGCGCAGGTCGTCCACGCTCACCTCGGCGGCATGCCCCCCGTCCCCGATCTGGATCACGAACAGCGGCTGGCCCGCGTCCTGGTGTCGGCGGCCAAGGGCCGCCTGCTCAGCTCGGCCCACGACCTGGCCGACGGCGGCCTCGCCCAGGGGTTGGTCGAGAGCTGCCTGCGGCACGGACGCTCGGTGACTTTCGGCCTGCCCGAAGGCGACCCCGTCGTCCAGCTCTTCTCCGAAACCCCCGGACGCATCCTGATCTCCCTGCCCCCCGCCAACGCGGACGCCGTGGGCGCCCTGTGCGCCGAGCACGGCATCCCGGCGGCTCACCTGGGAACGGTCACCGACACCGGCACCCTGGAGATCCCCGGCCACCTGGCCGTCCCGCTGGCCGACCTGCGGGAGGCGTGGACCGCCCCCATCCCGTCAGCCATGCAGGCCGCCGGACACTGAGGAAACGCTGACCAATGACCCTTCGACAAGCTCAGGGAACGTTGGCTGAGCCTGTCGAAGCCTCCGGCCATCGATCAATCAGCCTTTCCCCAACGAAACCGCTGTGTCCGATCCGGTGACCCGCGGCTTCGTCCGCGTGCTCGACGACGTGCGACAACTCGCCTGCGAGGGAAACGTCGCCGACTACATTCCGGAACTGGCCACGGCGGATCCGGAAGGGTTCGCGATCTCCGCCGTCTCCGTCTCCGGGCACAGCTATGCGGCCGGCGACGCGACGACACGCTTCACGATCCAGTCCATCTCGAAGCCGTTCGTCTATGCGCTGGCGTTGGCGGAGCACGGCGTGGACGAGGTGACCAGGCACGTCGGCGTCGAACCCAGCGGTGAGGCGTTCAACGCGATCAGCTTCGACGCCCAGGGGCGACCGTCGAACCCGATGATCAACGCGGGCGCATTGGTGACGACATCGTTGATACCGGCCTGTGACGGTGAGGAGCGGTACCAGCGGATCCGGCAGGGGCTTTCCGCCTTCGCCGGCCGGGATCTTGAACTGGCCGAGGCCGTGTACCGCTCCGAGTCGGAGACCGGTGACCGCAACCGGGCGCTGGCCACCTTGGCACGGTCGTTCGGCACGCTGGGCAGCACGGTGGACGCCGCCGCCGAGCCCTACTTCAAGCAGTGCTCGCTGCTGGTCGACAGCACCGACCTGGCGATGATGGGCGCGACCCTGGCCAATGACGGGGTGAACCCGCTCACCGGCTGCCAGGTGGTCTCGTCGGATATCGCGCGGGCAGCGCTGTCGCTGATGGCCAGCTGTGGGATGTACGACCGATCGGGCCAGTGGCTGCTCGAAGTGGGGATGCCCGCCAAGTCGGGCGTGGGCGGCGGCATCGTCGCGGTGGCCCCGGGGGAGTACGGGATCGGCGTCTTCAGCCCGCCGCTGGACCCGGCGGGGAACAGCAGCCGTGGGGTCGCGGTGCTACGTGCGCTCTCGCAGGAGTTCGGCCTGCACCTGTTCCGGCACCCCGAGCGTCCCGCGTCCCCGATCAGCTCGCTGGAGACCGATGAAAGCGGGGGGACGCTCACCGTGCGGCTCCGCGGCGTGCTCGACTTCGTCGCCGTCGAGCAGGTGGCCCACGAGGTGGCCGCGGCGGTCGGCTCGTCCGCCGAGCAGACGCTGGTGATTGATCTGGCGGACGTCACCGGGGTGACCCAGGTCGCGGCCCGGCTGATGCACGATCTGCTCGCGACCACCCGGGTCGCCGGAGGGAAGGTCGACATGATCGATCCCTCGGGCGTCCTGATGCCACAATGAGCGGCATGTCCAGCTACCGGTGTTCCGCGTGCGGCAACTTCCTCTTCCTGGAGAGTCAGAATTGCCCGCACTGCGGGAGCCGGGTGGGCTTCCACTGGCCGACTCGCCGCTTCTGGGTGCTGCCGGAGCACGGCGAGCCGCTGCAGATCGACGGACGCTCCTGGACGCCCTGCTCGCAATGGGACTGGGAGTGCAATTGGCTCGTCGCGCAGGACGAGGCGGCCGCCCGGTGCTTCTCCTGCCGGCTGACCCGCCGGCGTCCGGATGCCGACGACACGTTGGCGCTGGAGAAGCTGGCCGCGACCTCGGTGGCCAAGCGGCGGCTGCTCGTCCAGCTCTTCGAGTTGGGTCTGCCCGTCACCCCGTACTACGAGCAGGAGGGCGGGCTGGCCTTCGATCTGCTCTCCAGCCGGTCCAACGGCCGGCCGGTGACCATCGGCCACGCCAACGGGGTGATCACGATCGATCTGGCCGAGAGCCTGGACGCCCACCGCGAGAGACTGCGGGTGCAGCTCGGCGAGCCCTACCGCACCATGCTGGGTCATTTCCGCCACGAAGTGGGGCACTACTACCAGAACCTGCTGGTCACCGACTGGGACGCCTGCCGGGCGCTCTTCGGTGACGAGCGCGCCAGTTACTCCGACGCGATCGACCGGCACTACCGCACCGGCGCCCCGGAGTGCTGGCAGGAGTCGTTCATCTCCGAGTACGCCACGATGCACCCGTGGGAGGACTTCGCCGAGTGCTTCGCCCACTACCTGCACATCACCGGGACGCTGAACACCGCCGCCCGGGCCGGCATGGTGCTTGACGTGGCGCTCGCCGATGGCCTCCTGCAGGAGAGCGTCACGCCGCGGCTGAGCTACGCCGACACCGACAGCCGCGTGCTGCTCACCGACTGGGAGGTTCTCGCGACCTTCTTCAACCGGGTGAACCGGTCGATGGGGCAGCGCGACCTGTATCCCTTCCAGGTCACCGAGTCGGTCGCCACCAAACTGGGTTACGTCCACGACCTGGTCACCGCCCGCCCCTGAACGCGCGACGCGGCAATGCCACCGCCATCCGCCATGCGGGCCGCCCGACAGTGAGCAGTTCGACCGGACGTATCGATCGTTCGGCCAAAACCATTCGGAAGCCGAAGGACCGCAACGTTCGGCGGCTCGAACCCGCTCGCTAGCGCCAGAGGGCTGCGATGGGCATGGCCCAGGCTCCGCTCCAGGATGAACGGCACCAAGCTCGGGCTGACTCAGGATCTCGCCGGCGCTGTCGACTCGCGGACGTTGAGCCGGGGGCTCACCACCACCCGCTGGGCGGGGCGGGCTGGGTCGGCCAGCCGTTGGATGAGCAACTCGACGGCCGCCTCGCCCACCGCGTCGCGCGGCGGGCTGACCGCGGTCAGCGCGGGGTTGAAGAGCTGCGCGACCTGGTCGTCGTAGGCGATCACCGACAGGTCTCCCGGCACGGAAAGTCCACGGGTGAGCGCGTACTCGACGACCGTGATCGCCTCGGGGTCGGAGTGCACCAACAGGGCGGTCGTGCCGGATTCGACCACGGTGTCGATGATCGCGTTGACGACCTCAGGGAATTCCGGGGAGCGGTGGTCGGGGACGAAGCGTTCGAAGTGCTCGCTGCGGTCCAGCCCCAGCTCCTCACAGGCCCGCTCCCAGCCGGCGGCGATCTTGCGTGAGGTCGGCGACAGCCGCGACACCACCAGCCCGACCCGGCGGTGGCCCAGTTCGGCGAGATGGTGCGCGGCGAGCACCCCGCCCAAGGCGTGGTCGGTGGTCGCCGATTCCAGCGGCTCGTGGGTGTCGGGACGGACGGCGTCGCGCTCGACCAGCACCACGGGCAGGTCGCGGGCGCTGAGCCAGGCCACGACGTCCGCGCCGTGCGGGCTGTCGATGTTGGGTGCGAACAGCAGGCCGCGCACGCCCTCGGTGCGGACCAGCCGCTCCAGCACCGGACGCTCGTCCTGCAGCTCATAGGAGGAGCCGCGCAGCAGCAGCCGCATCCCGTGCCGGCGGACGGCGGTCTCCATGCCGCGGATGACGCCGGGCCAGTAGTAATCCAGCGACGGCACCAGGACGGCGATCGTCGAGGTGGCTCCGGCCGGGGTAGCGGGCGGCTCAGCGTCGGCGGAGGCGGCGACGGCGCCGGACGCCTCGCTGCGCGAGATCGTCGTGGTCTCGGCCGTTCTCGGGCTGCGCCGCTGGTACCTCACCGCCGTCTCACTGATCGTGCTCGGCTCGCTGGCCGGCTTCTTCTTCGTCAAGCCGGCGCTTGCCATCGGGCTGGCCGCCGCGCCGCTGCTCTACGTGGTGTGGGCGGGCGGCCGCTACACCCTCAAACCCGCCATCGTGGACGCCGCCGCCGAGCCGGCAGCCGTCCTGGACTGAAATCGAGGAACCCTCCGATGACACAACTGGAGACCGGTGAGGCGCCGGCCGATCTGAATCTGCCCGCCGCCCTCGCCGCGGCGCTGGCGACCGTGCACCGCAACATCGCGGTCTTCGGCGACCGCTATCCCGACGACACCACCGAACAGGGACGCTACCCGCTGCGCGCGGCGACCGAAGGCATTCCCGAGGGCGGCAACTGGGGGTGGACCACCAGCTTCTGGCCCGGGATGTTCTGGCTGGGCTGGGAACTCACCGGGGATGAGGAGTACCTGGCCGCCGCCCGCCGGCATGCCGCCGATTTCGTCCGCAGGGTGCGGGACGGCGACGATCTCGACACCCACGACCTGGGCTTCCTGTACACCCTCGCCTGCGTGACCGCCTGGCGGCTGACCGGTGACGCCGACGCCCGCGACGCCGCCCTGGCGGCGGCCGATCACCTGATGGGCCGCTTCCTGGAGCCGGCGGGCATCCTCCAGGCCTGGGGCGACCTGGACGACCCGACCCAGCGGGGCCGCACCATCATCGACTCGCTGATGAACACGCCGCTGCTCACCTGGGCCGCGGCCGAGACCGGGGAGGCGCGCTACGCCGACGCCGTGCTGCGGCACACCAGGCAGTTGCGCGACCACATCCTGCGTCCGGACGACTCGACCTTCCACACCTTCTACTGGGATGTCGACACCGGGGCGCCGCTGCGGGGCGCCACCGAACAGGGCGCCGCTGACAAGTCCTGCTGGGCGCGCGGCCAGGCGTGGGGGATCTACGGTTTCGCGCTGAACCACCGTGCGACCGGGGACGCCTCGCTGCTGGCGGCCTCGCAGCGTTGCGCCGAGTACTTCCTGCGCCATCTGCCGGCCGACCAGGTGCCCTACTGGGATCTGGTCTACGGCGACGGCAGCGGGGCGCCGCGGGATTCGTCCGCCGCCGCCATTGCGGTCTGCGGGCTGGACGAACTGGCGCAACTCGTCGACGACCCGGATGCGGCAGCCCGGTACCGGGCCGCGGCCGAAGCGATCCTGGCCGCCTTGTGCCGCGACTACACCCCGGCTGATCCGGCGGATTCGGACGCGCTGCTGCTGCACGGTGTCTACGACTTCCCCAAGGGGGGCGGCGTCGACGAGGGCAATCTGTGGGGCGACTACTTCTACCTCGAGGGGCTCACCCGCCGCGCCCTGGGCGCCTGGCATCCGTACTGGCATGAGGAGAGACATGATTCTTGACAGCTTCCGGCTCGACGGACGGGTCGCGCTGGTCACCGGCAGCAGCCGCGGGCTCGGCCAGGCCGCGGCCATCGCGCTGGCCGAAGCCGGGGCGGATCTCGTCCTGCTCGACCGCACCCGGCCGACGGAGACCCTCGACCGGCTGGCCGCGACCGGACGACGGGTGCACAGCATCGCGTGCGACCTGGCCTCCGCGTCACCTGAGCGGCTGCACGCGGCGGTGGCCGAGGCCGCCGAGGCGCTGGGCAGCGTGGACATCCTGGTGAACAACGCCGGGATGATCCGCCGGGCGCCGGCAGCCGAGCACGCCGCCTCCGACTGGGGCGAGGTGCTCCGGGTGAACCTGGACGCGGTCTTCCACCTCTCCCAGGCCGCCGGCCGGCGGATGCTCCAGCGCGGCTGGGGCCGGATCATCAACGTCGCCTCGATGCTCTCCTTCCAGGGCGGCATCCTGGTGCCCGGCTACACCGCGTCCAAGCACGCGGTGGCCGGCCTCACCAAGGCACTGGCGAACGAATGGGCGTCCGCCGGGGTGACGGTGAACGCGATCGCACCCGGCTACCTGGCCACCGACAACACCGCCGCTCTGCGCGCCGACGCCGAGCGGGAGCAGGCGATCCTCGCCCGCATCCCGGCCGGCCGCTGGGGTACCCCGTCCGACCTGCAGGGGGCCTTCGTCTTCCTCGCCTCGGACGCCGCCGCCTACCTCACCGGCGCCGTCCTCCCGGTGGACGGCGGCTGGCTGGTCCGCTGAGCCCCGTCCGAAACTCACAACCACAGGAGCAAGAACTATGGAACAGCGCTACGCCGTGAACCCCGGCCAGATCGTGGGGATGGACACCGCCGAGTTGCGGGATCGCTTCCTGATCACCGACCTGTTCGTGCCCGGACAGGTGACGCTGGTGTACACCCACCACGACCGCATCGTGCTGGGCGGGGCAGTGCCCGCCGGGGCGGAGCTCGCGTTGACCGGCTACCCCGAGATCCGCAGCGACTACTTCCTCGAGCATCGTGAGGTCGGCATCATCAACGTCGGCGACACCGGCACGGTGACCGCCGACGGGCAGGTGCACCGGCTTGTCAAGGGGGCCTGTCTCTACCTCGGCCGGGGGGTCAAGGAGGTGACCCTCGCCGACGCCGACGAGTCGGACGGCGCCCAGTTCTACCTCTTCTCCGCGCCGGCTCACGTCAGCTACCCCAGCGCGCTCGTCGAGCCGGGGCAGGGCACCGTGCGCGAACTCGGCGACCAGCTGACCTCCAACCGCCGCACCCTCACCCAGTACATCCACGAGAACGGCGTCCGGAGCTGCCAGATCGTGATGGGGGTGACCGAGCTCCACCCCGGTTCGATGTGGAACACGATGCCGGCGCACACCCACGACCGGCGCACCGAGTGCTACCTGTACTTCGACCTTCCCGCGGACGCCCGGGTGGTGCACCTGCTGGGGGAGCGGCAGGAGACCCGCCACCTCGTCGTCGGCGACCGGCAGGCGGTCATCTCGCCGAGCTGGTCGCTCCACTCGGGGGTGGGGACGGCCGCCTACTCGTTCATCTGGGCGATGGCGGGGGAGAACCAGTCCTTCGACGACATGGACCCCGCCCCGATCACCGACCTGCGCTGAGCGTCCGTCATGACTGTCATCGAGCTTCGTCCCGCCGAGGCCTGCCGGTACGACCAGATCTCGCTGGGCGAGGTGATGCTGCGGCTCGACCCGGGCGAGGAGCGGATTCACACCACCCGCAGCTTCCGGGTCTGGGAGGGCGGCGGCGAGTACAACGTCGCGCGCGGGCTGCGGAAGGCGTTCGGGCTGCGCACCGGGGTGGTGACCGCGCTGGTCGACAACGCGGTGGGGCGGCTGGTGGAGGACTGCATCCTGGCCGGCGGGGTCGACCCGCTGATCAGCTGGGCGACCGGGGACGGGGTCGGACGGACGGTCCGCAACGGGCTGAACTTCGTCGAGCGCGGCTTCGGGGTGCGTGGCGCGGTCGGGGTGTCGGATCGCGGCCTCACCGCGATCTCGCAGCTGGCGCCCGCTGACGTGGACTGGGACCATCTGTTCGGCACCCTCGGCGTCCGCTGGCTGCATACCGGCGGCATCTACGCGGCGCTCAGCGAGACCGCCGCCGAGACCGCGCTCGCCGCGCTGCAGGCGGCCAAACGGCACGGAACGGTCGTCTCCTACGACCTCAACTACCGGCCCAGCCTGTGGAAGTCGATCGGCGGCCAGGCCAAGGCGCAGGAGGTCAACCGGGAACTGGCTCGGTACGTGGACGTGATGATCGGCAACGAGGAGGACTTCACCGCCTCACTCGGCTTCGAGGTGGCCGGCGTGGACGAGCAGTTGTCGTCGTTGGAGGTGGATGCGTTCGCGGCGATGATCGACGAGGTGAGCCGGGCCTACCCGAACTTCCAGGTGATCGCCACCACGCTGCGCACCGTGCACACCGCCTCCGACAACGACTGGGGCGCGATCGCCTGGTCGCCGGCCGGCGGGCTGGTGCGGGCCACCCTGCGGCCCCACCTGGAGATCCTGGATCGAGTCGGTGGCGGCGACTCCTTCGCCTCTGGCCTGATCTACGGCCTGCTGTCGGGCGAAGACCTGCAGACCGCGGTCGAGTACGGCGCCGCCCACGGCGCCCTGGCGATGACCACTCCGGGCGACACCACCATGGCCACCAAGGCCGAGATCCTGAAGCTCGCCGGCGGCGGCTCAGCCCGCGTCGACCGCTGAGCGCCCCGGGCGGTTGATCGAATGTCGCGATCCTTCGGCCAAAAGTGACGGGAAGCCGAATGACCGCAACGTTCGGCGACTCGGGCACTGGGTCGGTGTCCCCTCGGGATCTCAGGCGGATAGCGCCTTGATCCGATCCAGGACGAAGCGGGCCCAGAGCAGATTGGCGGGGGTGGCCGTGCCGGTCAGGGGACGCAGGGCAGTGGCGAGGGTGGCGAGACCCAGGTCGTCGGCCTGGGTGATGCGGTGGGTGAGGGTTTCGGCCTGTCGAGGGGTCGCCGTGGGGCGTCCGGTGGCGGCGAGGGCCTCGACCACGTCGGCGCAGGCGGCGCAGAGTCGTTCCAGTTCGGTGGGTTCACGCAGCGGGACGTCGGCGCGGCGGTGCTGGTCGAGCTTCAGGATGCGGCGGCGCCAGGACGGGCCGATGGAGCGCAGTGGCAGCGGGCTCAGGCTCAGCGAGACCAGCCGGGGGCCGGCCGAATCCGGCAGGAAGACCGCCTCGGGGCGGAAGCCGACGGTGGTCACCGCGAGCAGCCGGCTCTGCTCGACCAGCCAGGTGAGCAGCCGGACGTGCTGCTCGGTGGCCGGCAGGGCGAGGCGGTGGGTGGTGCCGTCCACGTCGGTGACCGGCCACACCAGCTGCTGGGCGACCTCGTCCAGCTCGATCGCGCCGAGCCCGAACTGACGGCGCGGCCGGATCAGCCGGACGGGCTCGGTGGCGGCTCCGAAGCCGGTGCGGGCCAGCCCGCCGGATTGCCGGTTCACGGCCGCGGCAAGGGTCTCCAGGTCGACCTCGCCCCACGGCACAGTGCTCACCCGGGTGCGGACGGTCGGGCTGAGCGTGCCGTCGTCGCGGCGTTCGGCGCCGGTCAGCCGGACCAGCCCCGAGCTGAGCTGGGCAGGGGAGACGCCCCACAGCAGCGGCACCTCCCAGCCGGCGTGGAAGCCGGGATCGGCGCCGGCGGCGCGTCCGTTGATCGCCTCCTCGAGACGGTCGTGGTCGAGATCGAAGGCATGGAAGGTCAGGCCACGCGCGCCCGCGGCGGAGGTCCACCACCGAACCGCCAGCGGCGCCAGCCGTCCCACCTCCGCGTCGCGCTGCGACCGGGTGCCGAGCAGGGCGTCGGGCACCGCGGTGGTGGCGTCGCGGAGCCGGACGGCCAGCGCCCAGGCCTGTGCCAGCGCGGAGAGGGTGGCGGTCTCGCCGGTGTCGTCGTCCCGGCGGACGAGGGCGCGCAGCCGTCCGCCCGCGGTGTCGACCAGGCGGGCGAGCAGCAGCAGACGCTCCAGCCGGACCCGCTGCCCGGCCCGGGCCAGCCGGTCGCTCGCGCCCGGCCCGGCCTGGGAGAGCCCGGTGGCGACCAGCCGCTCGATCACCTCGGCCACCTCGGTGGCGGCCTGGCGCTGGGCCGGGGAGAGCGTGGGCTCGGGAGCCGGATTCGGCTCGGCGGGCGGTCGGGAAGGATCCCGGATCACGTCCGGGATGACGGTGGATGAGTCAGGCGCTTGGCCGTCTGCGTCAGGGGAGGGCGCCGGACTCGGCTCGGTCGCGGGGCTGCTGGGTGACCGCCCAACCCCACCACCGTCATCCCGGACCTGATCCGGGATCTCACCACCGGCTGGCGCAACCGTCCGCGTCCAGAGCCAGGCGGCGACCGTGTGGACGCAGACTCCGGCGACCGGGCAGGGGCAGCGGGCGGCGGTCGGCCCGGCCGGGAGGAGCCGGACGCGGAACTGCTCGCAGTCGACCTCCACGGCCTTGGCATCGGCGGAG
>JAPUEM010000003.1:0-3048 GCA_027492575.1 Propionicimonas sp. | reverse complement strand
GATCACTGGGTCACCTCGGCGAGCCACTCGGCGAAGCGGTCGGGGGTCATGGCGGCGATCTCCATGCCGGCGGCGGCGAGGCGGGCGGCGATCT
Organism: Propionicimonas sp.; assembly: GCA_027492575.1. Taxonomy (GTDB): domain Bacteria; phylum Actinomycetota; class Actinomycetes; order Propionibacteriales; family Propionibacteriaceae; genus Propionicimonas. The sequence goes on along the minus strand of JAPUEM010000003.1, from coordinate 2,954 downwards.
GGCGGTTGTACCAGGGGTCACCCTCGTCGGCCAGCGAGGCCAGGCCGAGCAGCCGGACGCCTGAACCGGCCAGCCGACGCACGCTGGCCAGCAGGGCGGAGACCGAGCCGCCCTCGTCGAAGTCGCTGATCAGGGCGACGATCGTCCGGGTGGGTTGGGCGACCAGCTTCTCGGCGTACCCCATCGCCTGGGCGATGTCGGTGCCGCCGCCGAGTTGCGAGGTGAGCAGCACCTCCACGGGGTCGCCGGCGAGGTGACTGAGATCGGCCAGCCCGGTGTCGAAGAGCACCAGCCGGACGCTGATCCCCGGCAGTCCGGCCAGGATCGCCGCCGACACCGCGCTGTGCAGCACCGAACCCGCCATCGAGCCGGACTGGTCGACCAGGATGATCACCTGCCAGTCGAGGTTGCGGCGGCGCTGCCGTCCGGTGAACCGCACCTGTTCGACCAGCATCCGTCCGGTCTCCGGATCGACGTTGGCCAGGTTGGCGGCGATCGTCCGGCGCCAGTCGAAGTTGCGCAGCGAGGCGTGATTGGAGCGCTTGTGGCGAGCGCGCGAGCCGGTCAGCGCGGTCGTGAACTTCGGACGCAGCCGCGCCACGATCTCGGCCACCACTTTCGCGATGAGCTCCCGCACCCCGGCGGCGGTGGCTGGATCGAGCCGCCCGCGGGTGCGCAGCAGCGCCTTGGCCAGCTCGGGGCTGGCCTGCAGGTTCGAGACCGCCGCCGGGTCGGCCAGCAGTTCGTTGATGCCGTACCGGCCGATCGCGTCGCGTTCCATCCGCTCAAGGGTGGAGTTGGGGAAGAGCTTCCGGGCCCGGCCCAGCCAGTTCAGCGCCGTGAGCGCGGACGGATCCAGCCCGGCGCCGCCCGCCGCCCGCCGGTGGCCGCGGGCCTCGTACTCCCGGTCGTAGAGGTAGGCGAGCGTGGTCTCCAGCTCGGCGTCCCCTGAGGCCGTCGGCAACTGCTGGTCGGCGTACCGCCCCAGCACCAGCCGCCAGCGCCGCGCGAGTTCAGCGTTCATGCGCGCCTCCGGTCAACGGCCGCTGATTGGCGTGGGGCCCAACGATCCCTGAGCCTGTCGAAGGGTCGCTGATGTGGTCCGATGACCACCCTTCGACAAGCTCAGGGATCGTTGTGGTGGGTGCTGGGGTCGTTCGGGCGGGTGCTGGGATCGTTCGGGCGGTCCGCTGCGTATTGGTCAACGGGATGGGGGCGGGGTAGGGCTTCATGAGCGGCTCCCGGTGAGGCCGTCGCGGGCGAGCGAGGCCAGCAGGTCGCGCTCCACGGCCTGGGCGGTGGCGGCCAGGGCGGGGTCGAAGCGGAGGACGGCGTCCAGGTCGGCCACCTCGGCGCCGGTGCGTTCGGCGATCTGGGCCGCCAGCTGGGCGGTCTCGGCGGGACGCAGCCAGGTGAAGGCCTGCCGCAGGTCGGGAAGCACCTGGAAGAAGGCTTCCGGCTCGAAGTCGGCCAGCCGGGCGTTCAGGGCGTCCAGCAATTCGGGGGAGTGCAGGATCAGGTCGGGGGCGGCCTGCAGCAGCCCGAGCAGGAAGGCGGCGAGCCGCTCCGGGTCGGCTCCCGGGTGCAGATGGGCGGCGACCTCCGTCCCTAGCGCGGACGCGTCGAGCTCGCCGTCGGTGTAGGCGATCGCGACCAGGCAGCCGTGCAGCCGGGCCGAGGTGGGACGCTCCCGCAGCCGGGTGAGTTCGCGGGCCGGCGCCTCGGCGTCCACCTCCAGATCGCCCTCGCGCAGCCGGCGCAGCAACTCCCGCAGGCTCAGCACCGCCCGGCAGGCCGCCTCGGCCTCGGATTCCGCCACCTCGCCCAGCGGACCGACCAGATAGGCGGACGCCGCCAGCCCGCCGGCCAGCAGCGGACGCAACTCGCCGGCATGCGAACCCAGCGCGAGCCGTCCGGCCTCGGTGAGCAGCCCGGTCACCCGGTGCAGGCTGCCGACCACCGAGGCCAGCGAGGCGTCGGCCTCGTAGCTGGCCTGCAGCCCGGCGAGCACCGCGGGCAACTCGTCGAGGGCGCCCATCGCCACCAGTTCGGCCAGGATGCCGGCCACCGCCTGGGCGTTGCCGGCCTGCTCGGTCAGCTGCTCGGCGATCCGGCGCTGGCGCACCTCGTCGAGGGTGCCGCCCTGGTGGGAGATCGAGATCAGCGCGACCTCCACCGGCGGCGTCCAGGCGTACTCCCACTCCTCGAACAGCTGGCCCAGGCCGGTGCCGCTGACCAGGTCGGCCCCGCCGGTCTGCCGGGCGAAGCCCGAGCCGACGAAGCGCATCGTGGCCAGGAACTCCCGCCGGGCCACGTGGCGGGGTTTGCGGGCGGTGTCCAGGCTGACCGCGCGGGTGGCGCCGTCGTCCACCACGAAGCGCAGCCTGGCGGCGGTCGCGCGGGCCTCGGCCACCAGCGGGGGTGAGGCCAGGCCCGGTGGAAGGTCGCCCAGCGCGGTGCCGCCGAAGATCTTGCCGATCGCCCGGCCCAACGGGCCTGACAGGCCCGAATCGTCGCGGACGAAGCAGCTCAGCATGGCGTCGGCCAGATCGGTCCGTCCCGGCCAGGCCCGTCCCCGCAGCGCGGCCAGCCCGAGGGCGTGCTGGGCCGCGGCGGCGACCTCCGCCGAGCTCAGGTCTTCGTCCTGGGCGCGCAGTTCCGTCGCGACGTCGAGCAGGACGTCGATCGTCAGTGGAGAGTGGTCGGCGTCCCAGCCGGCCTCCTCTCCGTCACCCCGGACTTGATCCGGGGTCTCGACTCGGGTGGCGGGTCGGGTTGCGAGATCCCGGGTCAAGCCCGGGATGACGGAGGAAGGTGCGGGGGCGACGGCAGGGGGCGCGGGGATGACGGAAGGACGCGCGGGGTGGGACACCGGGGACGGTTCCTCCTGTCCCACCCCCGCAACCGTCCGCTGACTAGGTGGGACACCAGGAACCGTCCCCGGTGTCCCATGG
>JAPUEM010000002.1 GCA_027492575.1 Propionicimonas sp. | reverse complement strand
CTGAGATGAAGCCCGGCGGCGTGCTGGTGGACATCGCCATTGACCAGGGCGGCTGCTTCGAGGACTCCCACCCCACCACCCACGACACCCCGACCTTCACAGTGCACGACTCGGTGTTCTACTGCGTCGCGAACATGCCCGGAGCAGTACCCAATACGTCCACCCACGCGCTCACCAACGTCACACTCTCCTATGTCCTGAACCTCGCCGACAAGGGCTGGCGCACGGCACTGGCTGATGATCCAGCGCTCGCAGCCGGTCTCCACGCACATGACAAGGTTCTGACCAACCTCTCAGTCGGTGCCGCACTCAACCTGGAATCCATCACCCCCCATCAAGCGCTGACCGCCTGACTCCGGCACAGGGGTATCGCTAACTGGCTTCGGCTTCGCGCCTGCGCTTGGCGGCTTCGACGGAGGCCTGCAGGGCAGCCACCAGATCGACCACCTCGGCGGGACGGGACTGCTCGGTCTCAGCTTCGGGCGCCTCGATGCCCGCCAGCTTGGCGGCGACGACCTTCTCCAACTCCTCGCGGTAGTTGTCGGTGAACGTCGCCGGATCGAAGTCGGCGCTCAGCTGGTCGATGAACATCCTTGCCATCGCCACTTCGGGGTCGGTGACGGTGGCCTCGGGCGGGGCCGCGAAGGAGAGGTCGCGCACCTCGTCCGGCCAGAGCATGGTCTGCATCACCAGCACCTCGCCGACCGGACGGATCAGCGCCAGGGTCTCCCGGCTCCGCAACGCCACCCGCACCACGGCCGCCTTGCCGCTGTCCGCCAGGGCCTGGCGGAGCAGGGCGTAGGGTTTGGCGCCCGTCCCGTCGGCCTCCAGGACGTAGCTGCGGTCGAAGTAGAGCGGGTCGATGTGATCGACTTCGACGAACTGCACCACGTCCACGGTCTTGCCCTCGGCGGACGGCAGCCCGGCGAAGTCGTCATCGGTCAGCACGGCCATCCGGCCGTCCTCGGCCAGGTAGCCCTTGCCGATCTCGGCGTAGGGGATCTCCTTGCCGCAGACCTCGCAGATCCGCTTGTACCGGATGCGGCCGCCGTCGGCGGGGTGCACTTGGCGGAAGGTGATGTCCTTGGTCTCGGTGGCCGCGTAGACCCGGACCGGGATGGTGACGAGGCCGAACGACACCGCTCCCCTCCACAAGGTGTGTGGCATGGCTCCTCCTGGTCGACCCTTCGATCTCGCCTATCGTAAACCGTCGGGTGACGATGAGATCCCGGGTCGTAGCCCGGGATGACGGTGGTTGAGAACGCGCTCAGCAGTCAGTTCGTGTCTTCTCAATGCCCGCCGACCGAGGCCCACTCGGCGGGCCCGTACCAAAGCAGGTCGCGCTCGGTCAGCAGGGCCTGGACGGCCTCGGACTCCCAGGCCTCGTCGAGGGTGAGGCCCTGTACGGTCACTGCCACGGCGGCCGCCTGGGCAGGGTTGGTGTCCTCGCCGAAGATCGAGGTGACCGCGGCGTAGGCGGGGTCACTGACCTCGACCGCGCCGAACTCGTCCGCGGTCGGACGGAAGCCGGACGCCAGCACCGCCACCACCCGCTCGCCGTGGGCGATCAGGCCGGCCACCGACGCCACCGACAGCGCCGTGTACTCGGCGTCCTCGGGATCGGTGAGGCCGAAGGCCTCGGTCATGGCCGGGGTCACCGCGTAGCCGGTGTGGCTGCCGGGCAGCGTGCCGCCGGCGGCCCAGCTGTGCAGCTGGCCGCCCGAGAGCGGCAGGAAGACCAGATCCGTCATCTCACTCCCCTGCCCTCAGGGCGCCGAGTTCGTTACTGACGTCGCGGGCGAAGTGCCGCACCTCCTGCCGCGCGGTCACCCCGATCGTCACCCGGTTGCGGTAGCTGCTGATCGAGACCGTGCAGCGCTGTTCGTCGGTGGTGGCGAGCAGACTGTAGGCACCGACCACCCGTGCCTGGCCCAGGTAGCGGGGCTCGGCGGGGCCGGGCGCGTTGCCGATCCAGACCGCGTGCGGACGTCCGGCGGCCACCGTCCCGGCGGCCAGGCTGTGCAGGGTGGGCAGCGCGAACCCGGCCAGGTCGCGCAGTTCGGTGGCGGGCACCGACAGCCCGGTGTCCTCGCGGGCCTGGGTGAGGGTGGCGATGGCCTCCAGCCGGGCGACCGGCGAGGGTTCGGTGACCGGCAGGGCGATCCACTGCGGCGCGACCCGCGCACCGATCGCCGAGCCCAGCAGGTCGGCTTCGGTGACCGCCATCGGCACCAGCGCGACCTGGTCGGCCAGCACTCCGCCGTTGTCGACCAGCCAGCCCCGCACTCCGGCGGTGGCGATCGCCAGCAGCACGTCGTGGGTGGTGCAGCCGTAGCGCTGGCGGATCAGCCGCAGGGTGGCCAGATCGACCTCAACCCCGGCGACGTGGTGAGCGCGCTCGGACGCTGCCAGCCCGCGGACCGCGTTCTCCACCAGGCCGGTCAGTCCGGCGCCGACATCCTTGGCCGCCTGAAGCGGGTTGCCCAGCCGACCGGCCAGCTCCGTCCAGCTGGGACCGCCGGGCGGGGCGGCCGTCCAGCCCTGGCGGGGCGGGGCGATGGTGGTGGGCTGCTCGTCGAAGAGTTCCTGCAGCAGGTGGACGTTGTCGTAGCCGTCGGTCAGCGCCGGGTGCGAGAAGACCACCAGCGCCGGCAGACTGCCCGCCGCGCCCTCCACCAGCCACGCCTCCCACAGCGGGTGCGTCCGATCGGACGGGGTCGCCAGCCGAGCCGCCAGCCACTGCTGCAGCGTCGTCCCATTGCCCAGCGAATCGGCCTTGACGTGCCCCGAGACCAGGAAGTCCGGATCGTCCGACCAATCCGGCAGCGGCCACCCGGTCACCTTCTGGCGGAACCGGGGCGCGTAGTCGATCCGTTCCGAGATCCGGTCGATCAGCTGCTCGCGACTCACCGGACGATCCAGCAGGCAGACGAAGGCCTGCTTCCACGGCTGCGCAGGTTGATCCCGGGCGAGCAGCGCCGCCTCGTCCACCGACACCAGAGCACTCACAGCCCCCACCCTATGCGGTTGGCCGGAGTCGGGGACGGTTCCCGACTCCGGCCACGCTGAGACAGCAGAGACAGCTGGGACGGGCGGGACGGGTGGACGGGGTTGGGAACCGTCCCCGACTCGGTCCAGCCACGAGTTATCCACAGATTCGGGAGGGCATGGTTGCATCCGGCGCGGGATGCCTCACAGTGGGGGCAACCCACCCGAGGAGGATCGATGACCATCCTGGCCGAATGCACCGCCGCTCCGCCGTCCCGGCCGCCGGCGCGGCGGCTGCTGGAACCCATCCTGGTAGCCAGCCAACAGCCCACGCTGCCCTGGGACGGCCCCGCCGTCGTCGCCGAGCCCGCGGAACTCGATCCGGAGTTGCGGCAGCTGGCGACGGGCGTGGTAGCGGCCATCGTCGAGGTGCTGGCCGGACGCCGATCGCCCACCCAGCTGGAGGCCTGGGTCGAACCCGAGCCGCTGGCGCTGATCGAGCACCTGCGACGGGCCGGGGTCACCTCCGGGCTGCGGCTGCGTTCGGTGCGCCTCCAGCAGCCCTCCCGCAACGCGCTGGAGGTGGCGGCGCACCTGCGCCAGGCCGGCACCTCGCGCGCGGCGGCGGTGCGGTTCACCCGGGTCGGCGGGCACTGGGCCGCCTGCCGGGTCGAACTCGCGCTACGTCCTGAGGTGATCAACCGCGCCGGGTGGTTGCGGCACTGAGCCACCGCCCCTCGGCACGCTCCGCGATCCTCGGGTCAGCCGCGGCGTCCGTGGCACATCTTGAACTTCTTGCCGGAGCCGCACGGGCAGGGTTCGTTGCGTCCGACGCCGGCGTAGGGGTCATCATCCGCCACCTGCCGGGTGGACTGCGCCTCGCCGGTCTCGCTGGGCGCCGAATAGGCCATCGGACGCTGCTGGCGCGGCTGAAGACCCTTGGCCTGCAGGGTCGGACGCTTGGTCAGCTCGGCCTCGGGAGCCGGCGCCTTGGGACGGGTCGCCGTCTCGGTCACCTCGGTGGCGCCCGGGACGTCCGGATCCGGACCGGATTCGACGGTCACCTCCGGCGCCGCGGCCTGCACCTGGACGTTGAGGTTGTACAGGTAGCCGACGACCTCCTCCATGAAGGCGCCCATCATGGCGTTGAACATCTCGCCGCCCTCGCGCTGGTACTCCACCAGCGGGTCGCGCTGCGCCATGGCGCGCAGGCCGATGCCCTCGCGCAGGTAGTCCATCTCGTACAGGTGCTCGCGCCACTTGCGATCCAGCACGGTCAGCAGCACCTGCCGCTCGAACTCGCGCATGGTCTCTTCGCCCAGCAGCTCGGTGCGGGCATCGTAGGCGGCCTGGGCGTCGGCGGTGAAGTCCTCGACGAGGGTCTCGGGGGCCAGGTCGCGCTTGGCCTCGTACTCCTTCTTGTCCAGGGTCACCGGGTACAGGGTGTGCAGCTGGGCCCAGATGGCATCGAAATCCCAGTCCTCGGAGAAGCCCTCGGTCTGGCTGCGGACGTACTGCTCCACCACGGTGTCGACGGTGCTGCGCAGCTGCGCCTCGACGTCGGCCCCTTCCAGGACGCGGCGGCGGTCGGTGTAGATCGCGTGCCGCTGCCGGTTCATCACATCGTCGTACTTCAGGACGTTCTTGCGCATCTCGAAGTTCTGCGCCTCGACCTGCTCCTGCGCCTGCTGGACGCTCTTGGAGACCCGGCTGTTCTCGATCGGCACGTCGTCGGGGATCTTCAGGGCGGTCATCACCCAGTCGATCACGTCCGACTTGAAGAGCCGCATCAGGTCGTCCTCCAGGGAGAGGTAGAACCGGCTCTCACCCGGGTCTCCCTGACGGCCGGAACGACCACGCAGCTGGTTGTCGATCCGCCGGCTCTCGTGCCGCTCCGAACCGATGACGTACAGCCCGCCCAGCTCGACGACCTCGTTGTGCTCGTCGGCGACCTGCGCCTCGATCTCGGGCAGCGTCTTGTGCCAGGCGGTCTCGTAGGCCTCGCCGTCCTCGACCGGGTCGAGCCCCTGCGAGCGCAGCACCTGGTCGGTGAGGAACTCGGCGTTACCGCCGAGGATGATGTCGGTACCACGGCCGGCCATGTTGGTGGCGACGGTCACCGCGCCCTTGCGGCCGGCGAGGGCGACGAATTCGGCCTCCCGCTCATGCTCCTTGGCGTTCAGGACCGAGTGCTTCACCCCGGCCTTCTTCAGCGCCCGGCTGAGCAGCTCCGACTTGGCCACCGACGCCGTGCCGATCAGCATCGGCTGGCCCTTCTCATGACGCTCGACCACGTCGGTGACGACGGCGTCGAACTTGGCCTGCTCGGTGCGGTAGATCAGATCGGCCTGATCCACCCGGACCATCGGGCGGTTGGTCTCGATCGGCAGCACGCCCAGGCCGTAGATCTTCTGGAACTCCGATTCCTCGGTCTTGGCCGTACCGGTCATGCCGGAGAGCTTGTTGTACATCCGGAAGTAGTTCTGCAGGGTGATCGTGGCGAGGGTCTGGTACTCGTCCTTGATCTCGACGCCCTCCTTGGCCTCCAGCGCCTGGTGCAGGCCCTCGTTGTAGCGGCGTCCGATCAGGGTGCGGCCGGTGTGCTCGTCGACGATCAGCACCTCGCCGTCAAGGATGACGTAGTCCTTGTCGCGCTTGAACAGCTCCTTGGCCTTGATGGCGTTGTTCAGGTACGAGATCAGCGGGGTGTTCACGCTCTCGTACAGGTTCTCGATGCCGAGCCGATCCTCTACGGCTGTAATGCCGGGTTCCAGGACGGCGACCGTCCGCTTCTTCTCATCCACCTCGTAGTGGACGTCGCGCTGCAGGCCCTTCACCAGCTTGGCGAACTCCGGGTACCAGGAGGAGTTGTCCTCGGCCGGGCCGGAGATGATCAGCGGGGTACGCGCCTCATCGACCAGGATGGAGTCGACCTCGTCGACGATGGCGTAGTGGTGGCCGCGCTGCACGCAGTCGTTCAGCGAGAGCGCCATGTTGTCGCGCAGGTAGTCGAAGCCGAACTCGTTGTTGGTGCCGTAGGTGATGTCGGCGGCGTAGGCCAGCTTCCGCTCGGCCGGGGTCATCTGCGACAGGATCGCGCCGACCGAGAGCCCCAGGAAGTGGTGGACGCGGCCCATCTGCTCGGACTGGAACTTGGCCAGGTAGTCGTTCACCGTAACGACGTGGACGCCCTTGCCGTCCAGCGCGTTCAGGTAGGACGCCATGACGCCGACCAGGGTCTTGCCCTCACCGGTCTTCATCTCGGCGATATTGCCCCAGTGCAGGGCCGTGGCGCCCTGGATCTGGACGTCGAAGTGCCGCTTGCCGAGCACCCGGCGGCTCGCCTCCCGGACGGTGGCGAAAGCCTCGGGCATCAGGTCGTCCAGGGATTCGCCGTTCTCGCGCCGCTGCTTGAGCTCGGCGGTCTGGGCCTGCAGTTCCTCATCCGACATCTCGAGGTAGTCGGCCTCGATGGAGTTGACCTGTGCGGCGACCGCCTTGAGCTTCTTGAGGGTCCTGCCCTCGCCCATGTGCAGCAGTCTGTCGAGTAGAGCCACGGTGTTCGCTTCCTGATCGGGGCACCCAGAGCCGCGCGCGAAACCACGCGACTGCCCGGCCAATACTAGGTCATCGCCGAAAGGGCGATCACTCCGGTTCGGTCTCCCCCAGCTCCGACACATGGGTCGGATCGAGGACGCGCTTGAGGAAGAGCTGGGTGCGCGGATTCTGCGGAGTGGTGATCAGCCCGGCCGACGGCCCCTGCTCCACGATCACACCGCCGTCCATGAAGATCGTGCGGTCCGACACGTCGCGGGCGAAGGACATCTCGTGGGTGACCACCATCATGGTCATCCCCGCCTCGGCGAGGTCGCGCATGACGGTCAGCACGTCACCGACAAGCTCCGGGTCGAGGGCCGCGGTCGGCTCGTCGAAGAGCATCACCTTCGGATCCATCGACAGCGCCCTGGCGATCGCCACCCGCTGCTGCTGCCCGCCGGAGAGCTTGGCCGGGTGATAGCCCATGCGGTCACCGAGGCCGACCAGTTCGAGGTTCTTCTTGGCGATCTCGACGGCGTCGCGCTTGGAGCGCTTGAGCACCTGCCGCTGCGCGATCACGCAGTTGCCGATGGCGGTCATATTGGGGAAGAGGTTGAACGACTGGAAGACCATGCCGACGTGGGTGCGCACCTGGTTGAGTTCCACGTCCGGGTCGGTCATCTCCGCGCCGAGCAGTTGGACGGAGCCGCTGGACGGCTGCTCCAGCAGGTTGACGCAGCGCAGCAGAGTGGACTTGCCCGAGCCGGAGGGGCCGATCACGCAGACCACCTCGCCCTGCTTCACGGTGAGGTCGATGCCCTTGAGCACTTCGTGGTCGCCGAAGCTCTTGCGCAGGCCGCGGATCTGGATCGGCGGCTGGCTGGATTCGAGATCCGGGAAGAGGTTGTTCATCGCTTCGGATCCAGCTTCTTCTCCAGGAGGCCGACCAGGTAGGTCAGCGGCAGGGTGACGATCAGGTAGGCGACCGCGGCCATGAACAGCGGGGTGGCGTTGCCGGTGGTGCTCAGCGCGTCCCGGGCGAAGGCGGTGAGTTCCTTGTCGAAGACGCCCAAGCCGACGATGAAGACCAGCGAACTGTCCTTGAGCAGCATCACGAACTCATTGGTCACCGGCGGGATGACGATCCGCAGTGCCTGCGGCAGCACCACCCAGAAGGTGGTCGCACCCGAGGTCATGCCGAGCGATCGGGCCGCCTCCAGCTGACCGGATGGGACGGCCTGGATGCCCGCGCGGATGATCTCTGCGCCGTAGGCGGCCGTGACCAGGGTCAGACCGAGGATCGCAGCACCCATCAGCCCGCCCGGCAGCTTGAAGCCGAAGGCGATCGGGATGACGAAGGCGGCGGAGAAGATGGTCAGCAGCGCCGGGATGCCGCGGAAGAACTCGATGAAGACCACCGCGAACCACCCCAGCGGTCCGCCGGCGACCTTCATGACCGCCAGGAGAATCGCCGCCACCATGCCGAGAACGAAGCTGGCGAAGGTGATCCACAGCGTGTTCTTCAACGCGATGGTGACGATCGCCGGCCACATCTGGGCGGCGACCTCGGGGTTGAGGAACTGCTTCTGGATCGTGGGCCAGTCGGCGACCGCGAGGATGAGGACCAGGAGCACCGCACCGACGGCATAGGAACTCCACCGGCCCACCCGTTTGCGGGTGGTGGGTTTCAGATACGGAAGAACGCTCACCTGGTCATCCAAAGGTCAGGGGCCGGGTCGGTGGGCGAGGCCGGAAACCCCGCCCACCGGGCCACGGCTCAGCCGAAGTACTTGGCGTAGATCGTGTCGTACCGGCCGTCGGCACGCATCGCCTGCAGCGCGGCATTGACCGCGGCCTGCAGTTCCAGCTTCTGGCCCTTGGCGAAGGCGTAGCCGTACTGCTCGTCGGTGTTGTAGGTCTCCACGATCTTGTAGGTCGCGTCGGCAACCTCGTGCTCGTGGTTGACCGGCTGATCCTGCAGGATGCCCTGGATCTGGTCGGCCTGGATGGCCGGCCACAGCTCGCCGTCCGAGGGCAGGTCGATGATCTCGGTGCCCTGCGGGGCGTTCTCGGTGGCGTAGTTCTTGCCGGTGGTGCCCTTCTGGACGCCGAGCTTCTTGCCGGCCATGTCGGCCAGGCTGGTGATGCCGGAGTCGGCCCGCACCAGCAGCGACTGCAGCGAGTCGTAGTACGGGTCGGAGAAGTCGAGATTCTTCTTGCGCTCCTCGGTGATGGTCATGGCCGAGGCGGCCACGTCGCACTGGTTGGCGACCAGGACGGTGCCTGACTGCAGAGCGTCGAAATCGGAGTCGATCACCTTCAGCTGGAGGCCGATCTCGGTCGCGATGGCGTCCATCACGTCGATGTCGAAGCCGCTGTAGCCGCTGGCCGCTGTGGCGTCCTCCACCTCGAAGGGCGGGTACGGGACGTCGGAGCAGACGGTCAGGAAGCCCGCTTCGACCACGCCGTAGTCGACGGCCGGAGCGGACGGAGAGGTCGACGGATCGCCGGAGGCGGAGGGGGCGGCCGGCTGCCCGCCGCCGCAAGCGGTCAGGGTGGTCAGCGCGGCGGCGGCCAGAGCCGCGACCAGGATCTTCGTGGTCTTGAAGGGCATTGCACGTACTACTTTCTGTTTCGAGAAACCGGCGCCGGAGCGCCGCAACGAACGCGAGGCTACCCGCGCGATGTGAAGCTGGTATTACAGCCTACGGGGAAATTCCTTGTGAACGCATCCGCGACACCGCCACCGCGACTCTTCGGCGGGCTCGGTCAGGAAAACGGCCGGCCAATGCGGGGCGGGCTTCGACAGGCTCAGCCAACGTTCCCTGGGCTTGTCGAAGGGCCATTGGTCTGCACTTCCTTAGGCGCTTGCCAGGGCGGTCGCCAGCGTCCCTACCGGGCGGACGACGATCTCGTCCAACTCCAGCCAATCCGCCATGGCACGCAGGTTGGCGGCCAGCCGGCCGGCGGTCTCGGCCTCGGGGGCGCCGGGTTCCAGCCAGGATGCCTGGACGAGCAGCGCGCCCGCGGCGCGGTCGGCCTTGAGGTCGACGCGGGCGGCGATGGCCTCGTCCATCACGAAGAGGTAGACGTAGTAGCCGTAGCGGCGCTTGGCGGCCGGGGTGTAGATCTCGATGCGGTAGTCGACGCCGAAGAGGTCGAGCAGGCGCTGCCGTTCGAAGACCAGCGAGTCGAACGGGCTGACCAGGGCGTCCACCTGCACCCGTCGCGGCAGCCGCGCCTCGTGCCACAGGTAACTGCGCCGTCCCCAGCCGTCGACCGGGGTTTCGATCAGTTCGCCACTGTCCACCAGTTCGGCGATGGCGGTCCGGGTGGTGTCCAGCCGCAGCCGGAAGTAGTCGGCCAGGCAGCGGTCGGTCGCGATGCCCAGCGCCGCGGCGGCATGCCGGACGAGGAGGCGCACCGACTCCGCCCGGTCCGGGGTCGGCGCCGCGAGGACGGCGGCCGGCAGCACCCGCTCGGGCAGGTCGTAGCGGCGTTCGAACTGGCTGTTGCGGCCCGCCGAGGTGAGCTCACCGGTCACGAACAGCCACTCCAGGACGTGCTTGGCCTCCGACCAGTTCCACCAGGGCGCCCGCTTGCGGTCCTCGGGATGCTCGATCTCGCGCGAGGTCGCCGCCCCGTTCGCCGCGACGAAGTCGAGGATCTGCTGCTCCAGCTGGGGATGTTCCGCCCGGATCCGGCTGATCGCGGGCCAGGGATCGCCGGCGCGATGCGCAGCCATCCGCATGCGGAGCGCGGGCTGCAGGTTCACGTCGATCAGGGACGCCGCGTGCCCCCAGTACTCGAAGACCCGGCGCGGCGCCCGTCCGGCGGCCCGGTCGAGCAGGGCGGGGTCGTAGGGCCCGAGCCGGGCGAAGAGGGGCATGTAGTGCGCCCGCACCGCGACGTTCACCGAGTCGATCTGCAGCTGGCCGATCCGGTCGATCACCTGCTGCAGATGCCGGGCAGTGACTCCGCCGGGCCAGGGGCGTCCGAAGCCCTGTGCGGCGAGTGCGATCCGTCGCGCCTGGGCCTGGCTCAGCGGCCTTCCCGCGGCCACGCTAGCCTCCGAGCGGGACGTCGAAACGCGGGGTCTGGGAGAGCAGGTCGGTCACGTCGCCCGCGACCTCCCGTACGGCACTACGGCTGTAGAGGATGGCCGGGCCGGGGGCGGCCGGGCCGACCGCCACCCCGCCGATCTCGGCGCGTCCGTCCGTCACCCGTAGCCAGACGCCCTCCCGCAGGCCGAGCACGGCCACGTCGTTGGCCTCCAGGAATTCGGTGAGCCGCTGCTCGCGGGTCTCGCCGCCGTGCCGGCTGGTCGGGTCGGCGTCCAGGTAGTGCGGGTTGATCTGGAAGGGCACCAGGCCCAGCGCGGTGAAGCCGTCCGGCTGCACGATCGGCATGTCGTTGGTGGTGCGGATGGTCAGCCCGGCCAGGTTCGTCCCGGCGCTGGCGCCCATGTAGCGCAGCCCTTCCCGCACGCGAGCCCCAAGCGCCTCCACGAGACCCAGCCGCTGCAGCGACCGCAGCAGCCGGAAGGTGTTCCCGCCACCGACGAAGACCGCCTCGGCCTCGGCGATCGCCGCGACCGGATCGGTGAAGCTGTGCAGACCGCGCACCTCGATGCCGTGCGGCGCCAGGGCGGCGCTCACCGTGGCGGTGTAGCTGTCGTGATCGGCCAGCGCAAAGGGCACGAAGGTGAGCCGGGCCCCGTCCAGGAACTCAAGAACGGCGGGAAGGGCGTGCGCCAGATAGCCGGAACCGACATTGGTCGAGTTGGAGAGCAGCAACAGGTTCATCGGGCCGTCCTGATCAGAGGTGCTGGTTGAGCGTCCTGCCGCGACGCCACCCGCGATTCGGACGAGGCGGCGGACGGTTGGAGAATACCGCCGCCAGCGCGGCCGCGGTCTCCAGCAGGGCCGGGACGTGGTCGCGGATGTCGTCGGTGTAGTCGAGCCCCTTCGGCTCGAGCACCGAGATCGAGCCGACCGGGGTCGTGCCGATCAGCACCGGCGCCGCGATGGCCCGGGTCGACTGGTCGTATTCGCCCTCGGAGTAGGCCCAGCCGGTGCGGTAGGTCTGGTCGTAGAGCCGTTCCAGCACCTCGGGATCGACCTCGGTGAGCTCGGTGTAGCGGGCGAACGGACGGCCGTTGAGCAGATTGCGGCGCACCAGCGGATCCAGGAAGGCGAAGTACGCCCGCGAGGTCGCCCCGGCATGGCCCGGGTAGAGATCGCCCACCAGCGGATGCGGCCGGATCGGGCCGTAGCGTCCGTCCACGGCGGCGATGCAGCGGACGTAGAAGCCGTCCGGCACGGTGAAGCTCGCCGAACGCCCGGTGCGCTGCGCCAGCGGCGCGATCTCCTGCTCGGCCAGCCAGGCCAGCCCGCCGCTGCGTTCCCACAGCGAGGCCATCCGCCACATCGCCGGGCCGAGGCTGTAGCGACGGGTCACCGGATCGGCGATCAGGAAGCCCCGCACCGCCAGGGCGGCCAGCAGGCGCTGGCAGGTCGACTTGTTCCAGCCGGATTCCTCGGCGAGTTCGAAGACTCCCCAATCGGTGCGGTGATCGCCGAACGACAGCAGAATCTGCAGCGCCCGATCGACGGTCTGCAACGGGGACGGCTGCGAATCGTCCATGGCGGCTCCTTCCCCCTGGGATTATCCCGAGATCTGATTGTAACTTGCATATACCGGGATCTGCCTTGTGGCAGGCGGGTGTTGAGCTTCATGCTCATCGCCAGGCTCCTGCTGCCACCCGAGCCACCCCGCCGATGCCGACCCTGAGGAGATGACTGTGCGCTTCGTCCTACGACGCCTGCTCTCGATGGTCCCTGCCCTTTTCGGAATCCTGGTCGCCGTCTTCGTCATCACCCGGGTGCTCCCAGGTGATCCCGCCGCGATCCTCGCCGGCGAACAGGCCGACGCCTCCACGATCGAACGCCTCCGGGTCGAAATGGGGCTGGATCAACCCCTGATCACCCAGTTCTTCAACTACGTGCTGGGCATCTTCCGCGGCGATCTCGGGTACGCCTGGCACACCGGCCAGCCGGTCACCCAGGATCTCGCCACCCGCTTTCCCGCCACCATCGAACTGGGCACCACCGCACTGCTGATCGCGATCCTCATCGGCGTGCCGCTCGGCGTCGCCAGCGCGGTACGCCGCGGCAAGATCATCGACCAGATCACCCGGGTGATCACCCTGGTGGGCGCCTCGATGCCGCTCTTCTGGCTGGGTCTGCTGGTGATCTACGTCTTCTACTTCCGGCTCGGCATCCAGCCGGCCCCCTCCGGGCGGATCGGCTCGACGGTCAACCCACCCACCACGATCACCGGCTTCTATCTGCTGGATTCGGTGCTCACCGCCGACTGGGTGGCCTTCGGCTCGGCCTTCAGCCAGCTGATCTGGCCGGCCATGGTGCTGGCCACCGGCGGCATCGCGATGATCTCCCGGATGACCCGCTCCTCCACGCTGGAGGTGCTCGGCCAGGACTACGTCCGCACCGCCATCTCCAAGGGCCTGCCGCCCATGGTGGTGATCGGCAAGCACGCCTTCCGCAACGCCTCGCCCGCGGTGGTGACCATCATCGGCCTGGAGTTCGGCGGCCTGCTCGGCGGCGCGGTGCTCACCGAGACGATCTTCAGCTGGCCCGGCGTCGGCCTCTACGTCACCCAGTCGATCATGGCCACCGACTACGCGCCGGTACAGGCCTTCACCCTGGTGACCGCGGCCGCCTACCTCATCATCAACCTGCTCGTGGACCTGGCCCACGCCGGAATCGATCCGAGGGTGCGACATGCCTGAGACTTCCACCGCGACCGCCCCGGCCAGCGCGCAGGCCCGGCCCAAGACCATCGGCGTCCCGCAACTGCTGCTGCGCAACCGGCTCGGCATGGTCGGCCTCTCGATCATCCTGTTCTGGACGCTCGGCGGCCTGCTGATCGGCGTCCTCAGCCCCTACGGCGCCGCCGAGACCGCGGTCGGCCCGATGCTCACCCCGCCCAACGCCGAGCACCTCTTCGGCACCGACAACTTCGGACGCGACGTGCTCACCCGGGTCTTCGCCGGCGCCCAGCTGTCGCTGTGGATCGGCCTGATCGCGGTGGCCTTCTCGTTCGTGATCGGCGTCCCGCTGGGCGGCGTCGCCGGCTACGTCGGCGGCTGGCTCGGCTCGGTGATCATGCGGGTGATGGACGTCATGCTGGCCTTCCCCTCGCTGATCCTGGCCATGGCCGTCGCCGCCTCGCTCGGCCCGGGCGTCGGCAGTGCGATGATCGCGGTCGGCATCGTCGGCATCCCCGAGTTCGCCCGCATCACCTACGGCCAGACCGTCGCCCTCAAGCAGCGCGAATGGGTCGAGGCGGGCCGGGCGCTCGGCCTGACCAACAGCTCCATCCTGGTGCGCCACATCGTGCCGAACACCCTGGCCCCGCTGGTGGTGCGCATGGCGCTCGGCATGGGCTACGCCATCCTCACCGCCGCCTCGCTGAGCTTCATCGGCCTCGGCGCCCAGCCGCCGACACCCGAATGGGGCGTCATGATCAGCGACGGCCGCGGCTACATCACCAGCGGCGAGTGGTGGCTGACCGTCTTCCCCGGCCTGGCCATCGCCACCTCGATCCTCGCCTTCAACCTCTTCGGGGACGCCCTGCGCGACGTCCTCGACCCCCGGCTGCGCACCACTGCGTGACCCGTCCGTCCATCAACACCACCAGGAGGACCCCCTCAATGAAAGTCCGAGTTCTAGCCGCCACCCTGGCGGCCGCGCTGCTGGCGGCAGGCTGTGCCCCCAGCGCCAACAACCCCGGCCCGGGCGGCAGCGCCGCCCCCGCCACCTCGCTGATCGCCGCCTACAACGAGGGCGGCACCACGCTGAGCCCCTTTGAGGCCAGTGACGTCACCAGCGACACCTTCGTGCTGGCCGCCTACGACCAGCTCGTCACCTACGCGGTCGAGGTCATCGACGGCGCGGCCTACGCCAAGACCGACGAGATCGCCCCGATGCTCGCCAGCAGCTGGGACGTGAACGCGGACGCCACCGAGTACACCTTCCACCTGCGCGACGACGTCACTTTCCACAGCGGCAACAAGTTCACCTCGGCCGATGTGGTCGGCTCGCTGAAGATGATCGAGGAATCCGCCTCGGCCAGCTTCCTCTACGGCCTGGCCGGCATCGCCAGCTACGAGGCGGTGGACGAGAAGACGGTCAAGGTCACCCTGACCGGCCCGAACCACCTCTTCCTGCAGATCCTGCCGATGTACTCCTTCTCCATCGCCGACACCAAGCTCGTCGAGGAGAACGGCGGCGCCGAGTGGCTGGCCGCGAACACCGCCGGCAGCGGCCCCTACACGCTGACCTCCTACGATCAGGCCACCGAGGTCAAGCTCGCCCGCAACGAGAGCTACTGGGGCACCGCTCCGCAGATCCAGAACGTCACCGTGCGGATCGTGAACGAGGCCTCCAACCGGGTGCAGCAGCTCAGCCGCGGCGAGGTCGGCCTGGCGCTGGAGATCCCGCCGAAGGACGTCGCCTCGCTGGAGGGCACCGAGGGCGTGAAGATCGACTCGCGCGCCAGCAACAAGATCCTGTTCTTCGCGATGAACAACAAGATCAAGCCCTTCGACGACCCCAAGGTGCGCCAGGCGATCAACTACGCGATCCCCTACGACGCCCTGCTCAACGACGTGATGCGCGGCCAGGCCAGCCCGATGCGCTCGGCCGTGCCGAGCTCGATGCCCGGCTTCTCCGACACCGGCTTCATCTACTCCCATGACCTGGACAAGGCCAAGGCGCTGCTGACCGAGGCCGGCTACCCCGACGGCTTCGAGTTCGACTTCACCCTCGGCGGCGGCTTCCAGGACTGGGCCGACAACGCGGTGCTGATCCAGGCCGAGCTGGCCAAGATCGGCGTGACCATGAACATCAACTCGATGGCCCGCCCGCAGTTCCTCGAGGCGCTGCGCACCAAGGAGGTTCAGGCGTACATCTCGCGCTGGACGTCCTTCGTCAACGACCCGCAGTACCACCTGGGCCTGCTGATGATCACCGACACCTCGAGCAACTACATGAACTACTCCAACGCCGAGGTGGACGCCCTGCAGAAGGCCTCGGCCCAGGAGACCGATCCGGCCGTGCGCCTGGCGAACTACGCCAAGATGCAGGATCTGATCACCGCGGACGCGCCGTGGGCCTACCTCTACGAGTACAACATCGTGGTCGGCCTGCGCGACACCACCACCGGTTACACCTCGTACCCGGACGGCATCGTGCGCTTCCACCAGCTCAGCGTCGGCTGAGCGCGACCGGCCGGGGTGGGCCTTCGGGTCCACCCCGGCCGGGCACCGATCCAGAGACATCGACGACATCAAACGGAGGAAGACGTAGTGACCGAGATCGACTGGGAGCGGAAGGTGCTCTCCGAGATCGACCAGCGAGCCGAGCAACTGCTCACGCTCGCCGGAGCGCTGATTGCGATCCCCAGCGAGAATCCGCCGGGCGACTGCACGCAGGTCGCGTCGTTCACCTCCGCCTGGCTGGCCGAGCGCGGCCTGGCGCCCCAGTTGCTGGACGCCGGGGACGGCCGCCAGAACGTCCTCTCCCGGGAATTCGGGGAGCCGGCCGGCGGTGACGGACGTCATCTCGTCCTGGCCGGGCACTACGACGTGGTGCCGGTCGGCGACACCAGCCGGTGGAGCTTCCCGCCGTTCGCCGGCGACATCGTGGACGGCTACCTGCGCGGCCGCGGCGCCAGCGACATGAAGGCCGGCCTGGCCGGGGCGCTCTTCGCCTACGGCCTGCTCGCCGAACTCGGCGTCCCGCTGGCGGGCGGGCTGAGCTTCCTGGCCGTCTGCGACGAGGAGACCGGCGACCGCCGGGGAGCCGACTGGGTGCTGGAGAACGGCCACCTGGACGGCGTCACCGCGGGCGTCATCGCCGAACCGGCCGAACGCAGCCACCCGACCATCGGGCAGAAGGGCTCCAACTGGTTCCGGCTCACCATCGACGGCCGGCCCGGCCACGGCAGCCTGCAGCCGCTGCACGGCACCAGCGCCAACCTACTGGCCGCCCGGGCCATCATCGCCCTGCAGCAACTCTGGGAGATGACCCCCTCCCCGCCCGCCGAACTCGACCAGCTGATCGCCGACTCCAAGGCCTTCGCCATCGAACGCGAAGGTTACGGCCCGAACATCGGCGAGGTCTTCTCGCGGGTCTCGATCAACGTCGGGACGATCTCCGGCGGCACCTCCACCAACGTGGTCGCCGACCGGGCGGTGGTCGAGTTCGACACCCGCGTGCCGATCGGGCTGACCCGCGCCGAGGTGAACGCCCGGGTGCGGGAGATCCTGGCCGCCGAGGGCATCGAGGCCGAGATCCAGCCGCTGGGGTTCATGAGCGAGCCGAACTGGACCGACCCCGACCATCCGATCGTCACCGAACTGATCGGGGCGCTGCGCGACCTCAGCGACCCCGAGGCACAGCCGGTGCTGCAGTGGGCCTCCTCCGACGCCCGCACCTTCCGCAGCCACGGCATCCCTGTCCTGCAATACGGCCCGGCCGAGCTGAAGACCATCCACGGCTTCGACGAACGCGCTCCGGTGGCCGACGTCATCCTGGCCGCGAAGGTCTACGCAGTCACCGCACTGCGTTACCTCGGCCTCACCACTGAAGAGAACTCCTGAAGAGGCAGCATGCTGAACCACGTCCTGGCCATCCTCGATCTGCTCGACTCCCCCGCCGCCAACGGCGCCGAGGTCGCCGCGCACCTGGGCACGCTGGCCCCGGCCGATGCCGTCATCGAGGTGGAGACCGTCACCGGCCCCAAGGGGTCGACCGACTTCGTCCGCGTCCGCATCCCCGGTAGCCAGGGCCGCAGTTCCGGTGGCGACGCCGCCACCCTCGGCATCATCGGCCGCCTCGGCGGCATCGGCGCCCGTCCGGAACTGATCGGCTTCGTCTCGGACGGGGACGGCGCGGCCGCCGCCCTGGCCGCGGCGGCGAAGCTGCTGCAGATGGCCTCCCGCGGCGACCGGGTGCCCGGCGATGTGGTGATCGCCACCCACGTCGACCCGGACGCCCCCACCGAGCCGCACGACCCGGTGCCGTTCATGTCCTCGGCGGTCGACATAGCCGCGATGAACGCCCACGAGGTGACCGCCGACATGGAGGCGATCGTCTCGATCGACACCACCAAGGGCAACCGCATCCTCAACCACCGCGGGGTCGCGCTCTCCCCCACGGTCCGGCAGGGCTACATCCTGCGGCCGGCCCCCGATCTGGTCGCCATGCTGGAGACGGTCACCGGCGAGCCGGTGCGCGTCCTGCCGCTGGCCCAGCAGGACATCACCCCGTACGGCAACTCGCTGCACCACCTGAACTCGATCCTGCAGCCGGCCGTCGCGACCGACGCACCGGTGGTGGGCCTGGCGCTCACCACGGTCACCGCGGTCGCCGGTTGCGCGACCGGCGCCAGCCACGAGACCGACATCGCGACGGCCGCCCGGTTCGCGGTGGAGGTCGCCAAGTACTTCGGCACGGGCCAGGCCGCCTTCCACGACGAGGCCGAGTTCGCGCACCTGATCAGCCTCTACGGCAGCAACGAGCGGTTCCAGACCCTCGGCACACCCGCCACCACGTAGGAGTCAGCATGTCCGACCTGCTTCGCATCGAGAACCTTCGCGTCGAGATCCCGTCCTACCGCGGCCTGGTGGTGCCGGTGGACGATGTCAGCCTCGCCATCGGCGAGGGCGAGATGCTCGGCCTGGTCGGCGAATCCGGCAGCGGCAAATCGATGACCGCCATGTCGATCCTGCGGATGCTGCCCACCCAGGCCGCGAAAATCGCCGCGGGCTCGATCACCTTCGAGGGCACCGAGCTCACCAACCTGCCCGAGAAGCAGATGCGCGGGGTGCGCGGCGGCCGGGTCGGCACCATCTTCCAGGAGCCGATGACCGCGCTGAACCCGGTCTTCACGATCGGCGACCAGCTCACCGAGCCGCTGCGCCGGCACCGGAAGCTGAAGAAGGCGGCCGCCTGGAAGCGGGGCCACGAACTGCTGGAGGAGGTCGGCATCCGCAACCCCGCCCGGGTGATGGGCGACTACCCCTTCCAGCTCTCCGGCGGCATGCGGCAGCGGGTGATGATCGCCATGGCGATGTCCTGCGAGCCGCGGCTGCTGATCGCGGACGAGCCGACCACCGCCCTGGACGTCACCACCCAGGCGCAGATCCTCGACCTGATGCTGGGCCTGCAGGAACGCCACGGCACCGCCATCCTGCTGATCACCCACGACCTGGGCGTGGTCGCGCAGACCTGCAAGCGGGTCGCCGTGATGTACCAGGGCAAGCTGGTCGAGAAGGCCACCGTCACCGATCTGTTCACCAACCCGCAGGACGACTACACCAAGCGGCTGCTCAGCTTCCGTCCGCCGGGCGTGGATTCGCCGGTGGTGCGCGAGCGGGTCGAGATCGCCGATCCGGCCGCCCCACCGCTGCTCGAGGTGAAGGGCCTGGTCAAGCACTACGTCCGCGGCCACGGGAAGAAGCAGGAGGTCATCAAGGCGGTGGACGGGGTCGACCTCACCCTGCAGGCCGGCCGCACCCTGGCGATCGTGGGCGAATCCGGCTCCGGCAAGTCGACCACCGGTCGGGCCATCCTGCGGCTGATCGAGCCCAGCGAGGGCAGCGTCCACTTCGACGGCCGCGACATCATGGCGATGAACGGCGAGCCGCTGCGACGCTGGCGCAGCGAGGCCCAGATCATCTTCCAGGACACCTACGCCTCGCTCGACCCGCGCTGGAAGATCGGCGCCTCGCTGGCCGAGCCGCTCGCCCGGCACACCACGATGACCGCCGAACAGCGCCGCGACAAGGTCGCCCACTCGCTCGAACTCGTCGGCCTGCTGCCCGATCACGCCGACCGCTTCCCGCACGAGTTCTCCGGCGGGCAGCGGCAGCGGATCGGCATCGCCCGGGCGCTGGTGCTCGACCCCAAGCTGGTCGTCGCCGACGAGCCGGTCTCCGCCCTCGACGTCTCGGTGCAGGCGCAGGTGCTCGATCTGATGGCCGAACTGCAGCAGCGGCTCGGGCTGGCCTACCTGTTCATCACCCACGACCTGTCGGTGGTGGCCGAGGTGGCCGACGACGTGCTGGTCATGTACGCCGGCAAGGTGGTCGAGCAGGGCAGCGTCACCGACGTGATGCTGAACCCGCAGCACGCCTACACCAAGGCGCTGCTGGCGGCCGTCCCGCCGTCCGATCCGACCACCGGCTGGAACCGCGAGGAAAGGCTCGCCGTGGTGGCCGAGGGCCTGGCCGCCGCCGAACTGGTCAAGGGGTGACCGGCCTGCTCGGCCTGGTCACCATTGGCCAGTCCCCGCGGGTCGACGTGCTGCCCGATCTGCTGCCGCTGCTGGCCGGCCGGCGCTACGTCGAGCACGGCGCCCTCGACCTGCTGGACGCCGGCCGGATCGCCGAGCTCGCCCCCTCGCCCGCCGAACTCATGCTGGTCTCGCGGCTGCGGGACGGCGGCTCGGTCCGGCTGGCGCACGAACGGCTGCGACCCTTCCTGGTGGAAGCCGTGCAGCGCTGCGTCGCCGACGGCGCGGGCGCGGTGCTGATCATGTGCACCGGGCCGGTGGAGCCGGTCGACGCGCCCGTGCCGGTGCATGCCGCCGAGCCGCTCGCCCACGCCACCATCGCCGCCACCACCACCGGCTTCGGCGTGCTGAGCCCCGACCAGGCGCAGACCGACGAGGTCCGCAGCCGGTGGGAGGCCCGCTCCGGGCAGCCGGTGCCGACGGTCGCGGCCGACCCCTACACCGCGACCCTGGACGAGATCGCCGCCGCCGGGCGGCTGCTGGCCGCCCAGGGCGTGACCTCGATCGTGCTCGACTGCTTCGGCTACTCGGTCGCCATGGGTGAAGCGGTGACGGAGGCCACCGGTCTGCCCGTCCACGTCACCCGCATGGTGGCCACCCAGGCGGCGCTCGCGCTCATCGACTGAGTAGGCCACCCTTCGACAGGCTCAGGGAACGTTCCCTGAGCTTGTCGAAGGGTCGACAATCAGGTGCCGCTACTTTCCGATGCTGAGGTGGATGACGCCGTAGTCGTAGGCCTTGCGGCGGTAGGCGACGCTCGGGGCGCCGGTCTCGGCGTCCACGTAGAGGAAGAAGTCGTGACCGACCAGTTCCATCTCGTCCAGCGCCTGGGCCAGGCTCAGCGGAGTCGCTTCGAAGAACTTCTCGCGCACCACCAGCGGGCCGTCGCCGGTCACCTCGAGGCCACCGGGCAGGGTCTGGACGTCCAGCTCCTCGGTCTGCAGCGGCTCCACGGCCACGACACCGGCCTCGCTGAGCGCCGGCTCGGTCTTCAGCGCGCGGTGGGTCTTGCGCCGGTCGGAGGCGCGGCGCAACTGTGACTTCAGGCGATCCAGGGCGCGATCGAAGGCCACCACCTTGTCCTCCGCGGTGGCCTCGGCCCGCACCACCGGGCCCTTGCTGCGCAGCGTGATCTCCACCTTGGTGGATTGGTCGGGCTGCCGCTTGTAACTGTTCGCGGTCACCTGTACATCCACGCGGATCACCCGGTCTTTGAGCTTCTCAATCGCGGCGAGCTTCTCGACCGCGCGCGCCCGGTAGTCGTCGGGGATCTGGCAGTGGCGACCAGTTACAAGGACATCCATGTCAACTCCTGCTCTGTGCTGTCGGGGTCGGCGCGCCACAGGACGTGGTCTGCCCGGAGACAACGCTGGCACTCGGGCCCGATCCTGCCCTGAAGCGAGGATTCCGGCCCGGGTGCCATACCCCCACCGTAGTGCCCCGGTGGGCGAGTTGAAAGCATCCCCCGCTGCGATCCCACGGGCGCGCCGCGCCGACCCCCGACGTGGGCGCAACAAGGCTGTAACAGTGGCTAACCGGGCCGTAACACGTGGTGCCGCCTCGCGTAACAGCGGTCGGACAGCCTTTCAACCATGATTCTCGAACTAGACACCGGCGACACCGCCTGGATCCTCACAGCCGCTGCGTTCGTGCTGCTGATGACCCCCGGTCTCGCTCTTTTCTATGGCGGCATGGTTCGCGCCAAGGGCGTCCTGAACATGATGATGATGAGCTTCGTCAGCATGGGCGTGATCGGCGTCCTCTGGGTGCTCTACGGCTACAGCATGGCCTTCGGTGATTCCGTCGGCGGGCTCGGCCTGGTCGGCAACCCGCTCGAATTCCTGGGCCTTCAGGGGCTGCTGGCCGGCGACTCGCTCGCGGGCACGTTGCCGTCGCTGGCCTTCGTGGCCTTCCAGGCCTGCTTCGCCATCATCACGGTCGCCCTGGTCTCCGGCGCGATCGCCGATCGGGTGAAGTTCGGCGCCTGGGTGCTCTTCACCGTGCTGTGGGGGACGTTCGTCTACTTCCCCGCCGCGCACTGGGTCTTCGCCTTCGACGGCGACACCACCAAGGGCGGCTGGATCGCCAACGTGATCGGCGCGATCGACTTCGCCGGTGGCACCGCGATCCACATCAACGCCGGCGTGGCCGCGCTGGTGCTGGCCCTCGTGGTCGGCCCGCGGCTCGGCTTCGGCAACCGCCCGATGCGTCCGCACAACATGACCCTGGTCATGCTGGGCGCCGCCCTGCTGTGGTTCGGCTGGTTCGGCTTCAACGCCGGCTCGGCGGTCGCCGCGAACGGTCTCGCAGCGCTGGCCTGGGTGAACACCCTGGCCGCGACCGCCGCAGCGATGCTCGGCTGGCTGGCGGTGGAGAAGTTCCGCGACGGTCACGCCACCTCGCTGGGCGCCGCCTCGGGCATCGTCGCCGGCCTGGTCGGGATCACCCCGGCAGCCGGTGCGGTCAGCCCGGTGGGCGCGCTGATCCTCGGCGTCCTGGCCGGCGCGGCCTGCGCCTACGCGGTCGGGCTGAAGTACCGGTTCGGCTACGACGACTCGCTCGACGTGGTGGGCGTCCACCTGGTCGGTGGCGTGGTCGGCACCCTGCTGATCGGCTTCCTGGCCGACCCGGCGACCTCCGGCGACGCGGCGAACCCGGGTGTCGCGGGCCTCTTCTACGGCGGCGGGCTGGAGCAGTTCTGGAAGCAGCTGATCGGGGTCGGTGGCATGATCGCCTTCTCCCTGGTGATGACCTACATCATCGCGCTGATCATCAAGGCGACCCTGGGCTGGCGGGTCTCCGCCCAGGAGGAGCTCGGCGGGATCGACCTGGCCGAGCACTCCGAGGTCGGCTACGACCTCAGCCCGGTCTACTACTCCAGCAAGGTGCAGCGCACCCTGGTGCTGACCAAGGACGACCTCCCCGAGACCGAAAAGACAGGAGCCTGACCCGTGAAGCTGGTCACAGCAATCATTCAGCCCGAACAGCTGGAGAGCGTTCAGAAGGCGCTGGTGCGCCACGGTGTCGCCGGCATGACGATCACCGAGGTCTCCGGCTACGGACGCCAGCACGGACACGTCGAGATCTACCGCGGCGCCGAGTACACCATCGACTTCATCCAGAAGGTCAAGGTCGAGGTGCTCGTCGACGACAGTGAGGCCGAGACCCTCATGGGGGTCATCCTCCAGGGCGCGCAGACCGGTTCGGTCGGCGACGGCAAGATCTGGGTGCTCGACGTCGTCGAGGTCGTCCGGGTCCGCACCGGCGAGAGCGGCAGCCAGGCGATCTGACAGTCACCTACACGAAGCGGGGGTCTCCGGGCCCCCGCTTCGTGGCGTCTGGGCCACGGTCGCCGCCCCGACCGCCGGACGACCCGCCGTCCGCAGCGCCGCCGCCACCGCGGCCAGGGTGGCCCCGGTGGTCACCACGTCGTCGATCACGATCACCGAGCCGGTGAGCGATCGGGGCAGGCAGCGGTAGGCGCCCTGGGAGTTGGCCAGCCGATCGGTGCGACTGAGCCCGGCCTGGTCGTCCGGGTTCCGGACCAGCCGGACGCCGCGCACCACCCGCACCGGCAGGCCGCGCCGCCGCAGCTCACGGCCCGCGCCGCGGGCCAGTTCGGCGGTCAGGTCGATGCCACGCTCGATCACTCGCTGCCGCACCGAGGGCACCGGCACCAGGACGATGGGCAGCCGCGGATCCTGCCGAAGCAGCAGCCCGGCCACCGCCCGGGCCAGCAGCCGGCCGAGCAACGGCAGCTGGGTGAGCGCCTGGCGCTCCTTGGCCGCCAGCAGCACCCGGCGCAACTCGTCGCGGTACGGACCCGCTGCCATGGTCACCGGCAAGCCCGCGACCGGACGGACGACCTCCTCGGGTCGCAGCGCCCGCAGCCGCGCCGAGCACCCCGGGCAGAGCCCGAAGGCAGGCGCATCGCAACCCGCGCACCGCGCCCCCAGCAGCAGGTCCGCCCCTGCGTCGATCAACCGCACGCCGGGCATCCTGGTCACCACCGGCCCGGATGTGCCAGTTGTCCACAGGTTCAGGAGTAGGTCACTGCCTCGGCGGTCAGGTCTGTGAGTTCCCAGTTGAACGGCCCTTCGAAGCGGTAGACCGCCCCGATCCCCCGCAGCACCGGCTGCCCGCCGGGGGCGACCGCGAGCTCGCTCAGGCCGGTGACGTCCGAGGGCCCGATGTCCTCGGCGCGCGCGGAATCCTGATCCACCTCGACCACGCTGGCGGTGGGGGTCGCCCGGTGCGAGACCAGCACCAGCAGTTCGGTGGCGGTCTGCCAGCCGACGTCGACGATCCGCCGGGCGGCCTCGGCGGGCGGGCTGACCGTGACCGGACGGAAGGCCTCGATCGCGATGCCCTCCGCGCCACGCACCACCCGCGCCAGCCCGACCTGTTCCACCGGCACGCCGTCCAGCAGCGGACCGTCCAGCACCAGGGCGATCCGGGTGCCGTCGGGCGAGAGCCGGAACGCCCGGACGGCGTCGGCAGGGAAATCGGGTCCGACGGTCACCGGGAGGATCGTGCGGTCGGCGGCGTGGACCCGGAAGCCGTCGGCTCCGGAACCGCCGCCGATGGCCCACAGCTCGTCCTGGCGGGAGTAATCCGGACGCAGCAGCCGCTCGCCCTCCCACAGCACGGTCTCGGCGTCGCCCTCCGCCTTCGCGACCGCCAGCCGGGTGCCCTCCGGGTTCACCGCGGCGATCTCGGCCAGATCGCTGCGGGCGGCGATCGGCCCGGGCGAGGTCAGGCCGGGGGCGACCGCCTGCCCTTCGTCCCACGGTTCCTGCGCGTCGGTGAGGTGAACCACCTTGTCACGGACGGTGAGCAGGCGGCCGCCGGCGCGGGCCGGGGCGAGCTGGGCGAGGTCGGACGCGGTCAGGGTGACGATGCTCGTCCCGGGCAGCGTGAGCAGGTTCCCTCCGGTGCTGAACTGCACGCCGGCGATCTGGGGCAGCATGGTCAGGGTGGTGGTGAACTCGGCCATCAGCGCGGTCAGGTCGTCCTCGGAGAGCTCGGCCGCCTCGGGCCGCAGCCGCAGCACCGCCACCCCCTGCGGCAGCAGGTCGAGGTCGTCGACGATCGACGCCGGCCAGGGCGCCTTCCGCACCGCCGCGGCGAGCCACTCCGACGGGCCGGCGAGCTGGGCGTCCAGCAGGGCGACCGGGGTGAGCGCGTTCAGCGCGAGATAGCGCGGGTCGGGCACCAGCACGGCGCCGGTCGCGTCCAGGTAGTGCAGGTTGAGCGCGACGTAGTTGGTCTGGAAGTGGTAGCGGGAGATCAGCAGCCCGTCCGGCGGACGGGAGATCCGCCACTGGCCGTCGCTGTTACGCTGCAGCCCGAAGTCGTGCCGGTTGCCGCCGCCCTCCTCGCGATACTCGCCCGTGGCGCTGAGCCTCCCGGTGAGCACGGCTTCCAGGATGATCGACGGGCGCTCCTCGGTGCCGGTGTCGGCCTCGCGCGGCTGGTGGCCGTCGGCGTAGATCAGGGTGCCCGATTCCGGATGCCAGGCCGCGTCGGCCGCCGGCGTGAGGTACTGTCGGGCGACCGCGAACCCGGGCTGGTCGGTGCCCATGGCGTGCAGGAAGCCTTCGACCACCAGCATCGGCGAGGCATCGGGGGCGGGCGGCACCGGGGCCACCTTCACCCCGGATTCGATCTCCTGACCGTCCGACTCGTGCTCCCGGACCGGCCCGGAGGTCGGCACGGTCGCGCAGCCCGCCAGCAGCACGGCCGCGGCGACCGCGGCGGCGAGCCGGCCCCAGCGTTCACGACGGCGCATCGGTCGCCTCCTCCAGATCCGGCGGACGGTGGGGCCACGGCGACTCGTCGACCTCGTGGCCGGCCCGGCGCGGCAGGGTCAGGACGAACTGGGCGCCCCGCCGTGGGCGGCCCCACACCGACAGCCGGCCGCCGTGCAGGCGGGCGTCCTCCAGGGCGATCGACAGCCCCAG
This sequence comes from Propionicimonas sp., assembly GCA_027492575.1. Classification (GTDB taxonomy): domain Bacteria; phylum Actinomycetota; class Actinomycetes; order Propionibacteriales; family Propionibacteriaceae; genus Propionicimonas. The sequence goes on along the minus strand of JAPUEM010000002.1, from coordinate 5,542 downwards.
GCCGGTTCCGCCCAGCCGCCGGGCGCGAGCGGGGTCGGCCCGCCAGAACCGGTCGAAGACCAGCTGGGCCTGGGTCTTGGTCAGCCCGACGCCGCGGTCGCGCACCGCGATAGCGACGGCGTCGGCGTCCCCGCGCACGTGCACGCTGATCGGACGCCGTTCGCCGTGCTCGATCGCGTTGGTGAGCAGGTTGCGGACGATCCGCCGGATCCGCCGCGAATCCACCTCGGCGCGGCATTCGGCCGGCGCGTCCAGCACCAGTTCGGTGCCGAACTCCTGCGCCAGCGGCGCGACCGCGTCCACCTCGTCGGCGACCAGCGCGGCGAGATCGGTGTGGTCGAGGGCGAGCTCGGCGGCGCCGGCGTCGAACCGGGAGATCTCCAGCAGGTCGGTCAGCAGGGCTTCGAAGCGGTCGAGTTCGGTGGCCAGCAGTTCGGCCGACCGGGCGGTGAGCGGATCGAAGCCGGAGCGGTTGGCGTGCAGCACCTCGGCGGCCATCCGGATGGTGGTCAGCGGGGTGCGCAGTTCGTGGGAGACGTCCGAGACGAAGCGCTGCTGCACCAGCGACAGCCCCTGCAGTTCGGAGATCTTGCGGGCCAACTGTTCGGCCATGTGGTTCATCGAGGTGGCCAGCGAGGCCTGATCCTCGGTGCCGACGACGTCCATCCGGTCTTCCAGGTGGCCGGCCGCGAGCCGTTCGGCGGCCCGGCGAGCCGCCCGCACCGGCTGCAGCACCTGCATCGCGATCAGATAGACGGTCAGCGCGAGGCCGAAGAGCAGGAAGAGCCCGGTGGCCAGCGTCGCCTGCTGCACGACCGCCAGGGTCTCCCGCTCCTGGGCGGTGGAGAAGACGAAGAAGACCGGGTAGGCGACCTGCCCCTGGGCCTGCAGGTTGGTGGCGACCACCAGCCCGGGTGCGCTCTCGCGACCGTCGGTGAACTGGATCAGGGTGGGGGTGCTCCACAGCCCGTCCCCGGAGGCCACCGAGTTGCGGATGCCCGCGGGGATCGTCGCCGGGTCGAGCCCGACCGGCGCGATCTGCGAGACCGGCGTCTCGACCACCACGAAGTACTGGTTGCCGTACTGGCCGCGGGCGGCCGCGTCCCGGGCCAGCTGGGTGATCCGGTTGTTCACCGAGGTGGTCTGCAGGTCGGTGGCGTTGAGGTCGCGCTGCATCGCCTGGATCACGGCGGAGGCCTCCGCCACCGAGGCCTGGGTCTTGCCTTCGATGATGCCGCGGCTCGACTGGTCGAGCAGGAACCACCCGGTCGCCACCAGGATCGCGATCGACGCCCCCAGGGTCAGCACCACCACCCGGAAGGGCAACGAGCGGGACCACAGCCGCGAGGGCGACCACCGAGCAAGGGTGCTCATCCGACGGGGCGAGGCTCTCCCGCGCGATAGCCGACACCGCGAACCGTGACGATGATCTCCGGGCGCTCCGGGTCGCGCTCCACCTTCGACCGCAGCCGCTGGACGTGGACGTTGACCAGCCGGGTGTCGCTGGCGTGCCGGTACCCCCAGACCTCCTGCAGCAGCACCTCGCGGGTGAAGGCCTGGCGGGGTTTGCGGGCCAGTGCCAGCAGCAGGTCGAACTCGAGCGGGGTGAGCGAGATCTCGTGGTCGGCGCGACGGACGGTGTGCTCGTCCACGCGGATGGTGATGTCGCCGATCCGCAGCACGTCCTCGGTGGATTCGGTGCGGACGTGGCGCCGCAGCCGGGTCTTGATGCGGGCGACCAACTCCTGGGTCTTGAACGGCTTGGGGACGTAGTCGTCGGCGCCGGCCTCCAGGCCGTGGACCACGTCGGTGGTGTCGGATTTCGCGGTGAGCATCACGATCGGGACGCCGGATTCGGCGCGGATGTCGCGGCAGACGTCGACGCCGTCGCGGCCGGGGAGCATCAGGTCGAGCAGCACCAGGTCGGGGTGGTACTCGCGGAAGGCCTCCACCGCGGTGTCGCCCACATGGCAGAGCCGGGCATGGAAGCCTTCGGAGCGCAGCACGATGTCGAGCATCTCGGCCAGCGCACGGTCGTCATCGATGACGAGGATCCGAGGCGGACCGTCATAGCCCTCGGACATCAACCACCCTCCCTTGGTAGTCGGACCAGTCAGAGTGTAACGCCGACACCCCAGCCGCGGCCGGGCCGGGCCTAGTTGTCGTCGACATCCGGCGCCCAGGTGGACAACAGGGCCAGGTCGCCGCCCTGGCGGCGGAGCACCCGCCGCCACAGCGTGGCGGGGTCGGGATCGAAGGCGTCCCCCTCCTGGGAGGGAACGGGGTACCACATCCCGGCGGTGAGTTCGGCCTCCAGCTGGCCCGCGTCCCAGCCCGCGTAGCCGGCGAAGATCCGCAGGTCGGAATAGGCGCCCTCGGCGATCTCGACCGGGGTGTCGAGGTTCAGCAGGCCGACCCGGCGGAACAGGTGCCGCCAGCCGGGTGGCTCGTCGTCGGGGTCGAGCGGACGGGCGAGGCAGACGGCGCCCTGCTGGGAGACCGGGCCGCCGTCGAACAGGGCCTGCGGAATGCTGACCAGGTGCTCCCATTGCGGCAGCGCCCGATCCAGGTCGACCTCGGAGACGCGGTTGAGGACGACCCCCACCGTTCCGTTCTCGTCGGCGTCGAGCAGCAGCACCACGGTGCCGTCGAAGACTCCGTCGGAGAGCCCGACCGCGGCGACCAGCAGCGTGCCCGGGCGGATGGCGACCTCCATCCTCACCTCCTTCGAGCTCTGGGAACTGCTGATTCCTCAGTCTGGCACGACTGACCCGGGAGCGGGCGGCTCATCGCAGGAGGTTCAGCCCGCGCGACAGGTGCAGGCCGGCCCGCACTGGCAATCCCCGCACAGGCATTCCCCACCGGTGCGGCAGGCGCACAGGTGCACGTCGACGCCGTTGACGAGGCGCTCCCCCAGGTCGGGCTCGATCACCGGCAGCAGCCGAAGCCCGCGGTTGACGGCGGTGGCCTCGTCGAGCCAGGTGGAGCAGTCCGGGCAACCGGTCAGGTGGGCGGCGATACTCGGGATCGGCAACTCCGGCTCCTCGCCGTCCAGCATGGCCGACAGCGCGGCCCGCCACGCCGACTCGGTCACCTGCTGTTCCATGACCGGCAGGATAACGCCGATCGGCTACGGTGGCCGCGTGACCGATGAGCTGACCGTCCTGGCGCTGGCCGCCGGCGCCGGCGATCGGGCCGCGCTGTCGGATTTCGTCCGGGCCACCCAGACGCAGCTGTGGCGCTTCCTGGCCCGCACTGCCGGTGCCCAGGCCGCCGACGATCTGGCCCAGGAGACCTACCTGCGCGCGATCGGCGCGCTGCCGGGCTTCGAGGGACGCTCCAGCGCCCAGACCTGGCTCTTCGCCATCGCCCGCCGGGTGGTGGTCGACCGGGTGCGGCACGACCTCGCCCGTCCGCGGCTGGTCGGCCTGGATGCTCCCGAGCTGGACGCGCTGGCCTCCGACGCCCCGGATCATCGCGGCCGGGTGGAGGTCGAGCAGGCGCTGGCCGGCCTCGACCCGGATCGCCGGATGGCCTTGGTGCTCACCGCCCTGATGGGGTTCGGCTACGCCGAGGCCGCCGAAATCTGCGGCTGCCCGGTCGGCACCGTCCGCTCCCGGGTCGCCCGGGCCCGCGCCGACCTGGTCGCCACGCTGCGGCCCGAGGCGGTCGCTCGGCGGTAGCGGGCCGTCCGGATGCCGGCGAACCGCCAGCTGTCCCACGAAGTTGGGGAATTCCGAACCGGTCAAAACGCCCTGACTAGGGGTGTCCGGCACCGTCCGGAAACTCGTGGGAAAGTCGGCGGACGACCTCTCCCCCGCGCGCGACGGCCACCCCTATGCTGGGCCCACCTGGTCTGGCGGCTCCGTCCGGATTCTCGTCCCAGAACCCGGTGGAAAGTGAGTCCACCCATGACCGTCGACGCTCCTGCGTCCCCGATCCCGTCGACCGCCAGGGAAGGTGCGCGAGCGCGACTATCGGCGCGAACCAGGTCCTTCACCCAGTTGGCCCAGACTGTGCGCGAGGCCGGCCTGAACAACCGGACGCGGTGGTTCTACCTGGCCCTGTTCGCCGGGCTGGTGGCGGCGCTCGGCGGGGCGGTCACCGGGCTGGTGCTCCTGGAGGATTCCTGGCTGCAGCTGCTGATCGCCGCCGCGCTGGGCATCATCTTCACCCAGTTCGCCTTCCTCGGGCATGAGGCCTCGCACCGCCAGGTGCTGGCCTCCGGCAAGGCCAACGATCACTTCGGACGGATCCTGGCCACCTTCTTCGTCGGCATGAGCTACGCCTGGTGGATGAACAAGCACACCCGGCACCACGGCAACCCGAACAAGGTCGGCAAGGATCCGGACATCGAACCCGGCGCCCTCGCCTACCGCGAGGAGGATGTCGCCGATCGCGGCCGGATCGCCTCCTGGTTCACCCGCCGTCAGGGCTGGTTCTTCTTCCCGCTGCTGCTGCTGGCCGGCATCGAACTGCATCGCGGATCGATCATGGATCTGCTCACCCGCCGCGGGGTCAGCGGACGGGCGCTGGAGATCACGTTGATCGCGGTCCGCACCGTGCTCTACCTCGGGCTGCTGTTCTGGCTGCTGCCGTTCGGCATGGCCTGGGCCTTCCTCGGCGTCCAGCTCGCGGTCTTCGGGGTCTACATGGGCGCCAGCTTCGCGCCGAACCACATCGGCATGCCGCTGGTGCCCGCGGACGCGCAGCTCGACTTCCTCGACAAGCAGGTGCTGACCTCCCGCAACGTCCGCGGCGGCTGGTGGATGACAGCGCTGATGGGCGGCCTCAACTACCAGATCGAGCACCACCTGTTCCCGGGCATGCCCCGTCCGCATCTGCGGCAGGCTCGCGCTCTGGTGTTGCGCCACTGCGAGGAGCAGGGCGTCCCCTATACCGAGACCTCCCTCCCGGCCGCGCTGGGCATCGTCTCCCGCTACCTGAACACCGTCGGCCTCGCCGCGGGGATGACCTTCCGCTGCCCCACGGCCAACAAATTGCACGCCGGCTGACCCGCGGCATCCACCAAACTGCCCATGGCCCGGACGGGTAGGGCTGCGAGAGGCTGAGGCATGGATCTCTCGGCGTTCTACTCCCTTATGGCCGTCACCTGCTTCACCCTGGTCGGCCTGTGGTGGACGGTGGTCGAACGACACCCCGAGTGGAAGGCCGAAGGAGCCTCACGCAGGCTCGCGGGCGGGGTCTACCTGTCCTTCCTGCTGCCCGGCCTGATGAGCACCTTCGCCCAGATCGACCCCAGCAACCCGCTGATCTGGCGGATCAGCTTCGGCGTCACCGCGCTCTTCGGAATGGTCAGCACGCTGACTCTCGTCCAGATCGACCGGGGCACCGCGCGGGGCCCGTTCCGTCGCCACCGCTGGCTGGTGGCGGTGCTCTACCTGCTGATCCTGCTGCTGGGCGTCTTCCCCGCCGCCGCGGCGCTGGTCGGCCTCACACCGCTGCAGGCCGCCTCCCTGGCGCTGATCGCGCTGATCGTCCTGGGCCACGGCCTCGCCTGGGAGTTCATGATGGAACCCGA
>JAPUEM010000001.1:9132-31456 GCA_027492575.1 Propionicimonas sp. | reverse complement strand
CGAAGCTGGAGTACTACAACCCGGCCAACTCGGTGAAGGACCGGATCGGCGTCTCCATCGTGGACGCCGCCGAGGCGGACGGCTCGCTGCAGCCCGGCGGCACCATCGTTGAGGCGACCTCCGGCAACACCGGCATCGCGCTGAGCTGGGTGGGCGCGGCCCGCGGCTACAAGGTGATCATCACCATGCCGGACACCTTCTCCAAGGAGCGTCGCGCCGTGCTGCGGGCGCTGGGCGCCGAACTGGTGCTCACCCCGGGCGCCGAGGGCATCCCGGGCGCCAAGGCGAAGGCCGAGGAGATCGCGGCCAACACCCCGGGCGCGATCCTGGCCCGCCAGTTCGACAACCAGGCGAACGTGGACGTCCACCGCCGCACCACCGCGGAGGAGATCTGGGCCGACACCGACGGCGCGGTCGACATCGTGGTCTCGGGCGTGGGCACCGGCGGCACCATCACCGGCGTCGGCCAGGTGCTCAAGGAGCGCAAGCCCGGTGTGCAGATCTATGCGGTGGAGTCCGCCGAGTCGGCGGTGCTGTCGGGTGAGCCGAAGGGCCCGCACAAGATCCAGGGCATCAGCGCCGGTTTCATCCCGAACATCCTCGACCGTGGCGTCATCGACGGCATCATCAAGGTGACCTCCGACGACGCCCTGGAATGGGCCCGCCGGGTCGCCAAGGAGGAGGGCCTGCTGCTGGGCATCTCCTCCGGCGCCGCCCTGCGCGCCGCCGCCGACCTGGCCGCCGATCCGGCCAACGCCGGCAAGGTAATCGTGGTGGTCACCCCCGACTGGGGCGAGCGCTACCTGACCACCCCGCTGTACGCCGATCTGCTCGACTGACGGCCTGCACCCCATACCTTCGGCCCGCCCCGATCGGATCTCCGGGGCGGGCCGAAGCCTGTTTCAGGGCCAAACCCAACCGTCATCCCGGACTTGATCCGGGATCTCCACCACCGCCCGGATACCGATGAGATCCCGGGTCGGAGCCCGGGATGACGTGGTTGAGCCAGCGGTCAGGAACAGTCTGAGCCGAACGTGATCGAGACCTCAGCGCAGGTCGGCGATCAGGCGGGCGACGTGCAGGGAGAGGTAGAGCACCTCGTCCTCGGTGAGCTTGGCGCCGCCGATCTCCAGCAGGTACCGGATCCGCTGCGCGCAGTGATAGGCCTGCGGGTGCGCCTCCCGGACGGCGGTCATCAGGACGGGTGGCGAGTCGGTGATCTGCTTGCCCGATTCGAGCCGGATGAAGAGGTAGCGCATGTGCGTGACGAACCGCGCCGCGCTCATCGAGTCGGGCCGGATCTCCACGCCGGTGGCGTTGGCCACCACCTGCATCACCTGGGCGAGCTTCTCGGTCATCCGGACGGTGCGGTGCAGACCCTGCACCGCGAACTGGGCGTTGACGAAGTGCATGGCCAGCGGGATGGCCTCTTCGTCCGGTAGCGAGGTGTGCAGCCGGGTGTTCGCGATCCGGACGCCCTGGCGGCCGACCGCCACCTCGCCGGGGTACAGCTGGCTGACCTCCCAGCGCAGCGGGTGATCCAGCTCGATGCCTTCGCGCATCCGCTGCACGGCGAAGGCGAGGTGGTCGGCGATCGGCAGCAGCAGCGACTGGGTGAGCCGCAGGCCGAGCTGGTCCTGCGCCAGTTCGGCGATGCTCCGCGAGACCCGGATCACCTCCAGCGGGATATCCGACAGGTAGGACGCCAACTGCTCGACCGGGTGGACGTGGTCGGGCACGAAGGTCTGATCCACCTCACCCGGGTCGATCTCCTCCCCGCGCCGCCGGCCGTGGGCGATGCCCTTGCCGAGCACCACCATCTGCTGTCCGGAGGAGGGGTCGGCCACGATCGCGGCGTTGTTGTTCAACACCCGCACGATCTCCATGACTCCTCCTTTCCTCTTGCGGCCCGCCGGCGTTCCGGTCGGGACGGCCTACCGCTCGGCGTCCAGAGCGGCGAGCTGGTCGATACGCCGCTGGTGCCGGCCGCCCTCGTACTCCCCCGCCAGCCAGCTTTCCACGATCATCCAGGCCAGGTCGGGACCGACGACCCGCGCCCCCAGAGCGAGCACGTTGGTGTTGTTGTGCTGCCGCGACAGCACCGCCGAGTACGGCTCCGAGCACAGCACGCAGCGCACTCCCCTCACCTTGTTGGCGGCGATGCTGATCCCGACGCCGCTGCCGCAGATCACGACCGCTCGATCGGCGCTCCCGTCGACGACCAAGCGGGCGGCGGCCGCACCGTACAGCGGGTAGTCGGTCCGCTCGGTGGAGTGCGCGCCCACGTCCGTCACCTCATGCCCGGCTTCGGTGAGCTTCCCGGCGATGAACGCCTTCAGTTCCACGGCGATGTGGTCACTGCCCATGGCGATCTTCATGCGGCTCCTTCGCCTTCTGTAGCTACTGCGGTTGCTGCTTCGTACTCGGCATCCAGCTGACGCCAGGCCTGGCCGAGATCCTCGGCGAGGCCGAAGAGGCCGGTATTGCCCAGCACGAACATCTCGGCCCCCGCCTGGGTCAGCGAACGATAGCTGCGCTTGTTGCAGGAGCCGTCGATCTGGATCGTGTAGCCGAGCCCATTCTCCGCCTTGAACTGTGCGGCCCGCTCGATCTTGGGCAGCACCTCCGGCAGGAAGGGCGCACCCGAGTACCCGACATCGACGGTCATGATCGTGAGCAGGTCGACGCGGTTCAGGTAGGCGCTGATCTGCTCGAAGGGGGTGGCCGGGTTGATCGCCACGCCGGTGCGGCAGCCCAGCGCCCGCACCCGGTCGAGCACGCGGAAGGCGTTGTTGCCGATGGTCTCGGCGTGCACGCTCAACGTGGTGTCAGGGCGGCCGGCGAACTGCTCCAGCCAGTCCATCGGGGTGTCGACCATCAGGTGGATGTCGAGCGGCAGCGTCGCGTACCGGCTGACCGCCCTGGCGAAATCCGGGCTGAGCGCCAGGTTCTTGGTGAAGTGCCCGTCCATGATGTCGATGTGGTAGGCGTCGGCCAGCCCGTTCAAGGTCTCGATCTGCCGGCCCGCGTCCATCAGGTCCATACACATCAGCGAGACCGAGAAGGCCGCCCGCCCCTCGGCCCGCGCCAGGGTCATCAGCGGGCTCCGATCGCCAGCCGCAGCCAGGTGAGGCGGCGGCCCTTGACGGTCATCGACAGCTGCATCAGATCCTCCGGCACCGCGATCCCGCCGAGGCCGGCGTCGCCGATGGCGTGGATGTCGGCGCCCGCCACCCGGGACATCAGCGTGATCTGGCGGACGGTGTCCACGTCCGATCCCTCCACCGAGCTGTCGAGGAAGGTGAGCGCGAGCGCGTCCTCGTCCGTGCGGTGGATGTGCTCGATCAGCTCGCGGATGTTGTCGGGGGTGATCCCCGGGCGTCCGCCGGGCATCGGCATGGTGATCACATCCGCACCGGCTTCGAGCAGCTGAGTGGCGACGTCCTTGCTGTCCAGGCGGGCCAGCGGATCGCCCAGCACCTTCTCGTAGACCCCGTCCTCCCACTTGCCGGCCATGATCAGGACGCGGTCGCCCAGGATCTGCTTGGCCAGCCGGGTGTTCTCGATGATGGTCTCGATGCGGGTGCGGGTGCCGGGGTTGCCGCCCAGCACGATGAAGTCGAAGCCTTCGTCGAGCACCCGTTGCAGGTTCTCCGGCGAGGCGACCCGGTCCGCCTTCACCTGCGCCTTGCTGGTCGTGCTGGTCGAGGCGTCGTCCCCGGCCCCGCACTCGAGGTAGACCCCGAGCGGGACGTTGATCAGCCGGCGCAGGTCGCGGGCGCGGTAGGTCTTGGGACGGTAGTCGCCCGCCTCCTCGTCGAACTCCTCGGCGACCAGCCCGATGTTGGTCTGCTCGGGGTCGAGCGAGTAGCCGTTGAGGAAGATCATGTCGGCGCCGAAGGCCTGCAGGATCTCCACCCCCATCACGTTGCTGATCATCGAGGGAATGCTGACGTGGGCCTGGGCGAGCACGACCCGGCCTTCGCTGGCGCGGATCGAAGTCTTGAGTTCGGCGGCGGTCATCCGCAGGATCTGGCTGCGGGTGGAACTGACGAGTCGTCTGGGCATTTTCATCTCTCCTTCGGCGGGCTTCGACAAGCTCAGCCAACGTTCTCTGAGCTTGTCGAAGGGTTTCTTGGCCGGCTATTCCCTATCGGGTGACGAGCAGCGCCGGATCACCGGTGCCGACAGCGCCTTGGGCCAGGACGTCCACACTCGACTGCTGAGCGCTGTTGGTGACGATCAGGACGGTGGTGGCATCCAGGCCGGCGGCCCTGATGGCCTCCAGGTCGACCTCGACCAGCGGATCGCCGGCCTTCACCCGGGTGTCCTGGGCGACCGCGTTGCGGAAGGGCGCGCCGGCGAGAGTGACGGTGTCGATCCCGATGTGGACGAGCACCTCGACTCCCTCGTCGGTGACCAGCCCGAAGGCGTGACCGGCGCTCACTGTCACGGTGCCGTCGACCGGGGCGACGACCTTGCCCGAATCCGGGACGATCCCGACTCCGGAGCCCATGGCCCCCGAGGAGAAGACCTTGTCGTTCACCTCGGTCAACGGCACGATCCGTCCGGAGACCGGGGCCAGCAGGTCGATCGCGGTCTGGTTCACCACGGGAGCGGCAGCCGCCACGGCCGGTGCCTCGGCAGCGGCGTGATGGGCGGCCGCGGCGGCCCGGTCGCGGGCCAGATCAGCCTTGGTGAAGCCGAAGAAGTACACGCCCACCACGGCCAGGATGTACGCGACCGCCGAACCGATCAGCAGCCAGTGGAAGGTGGAGCCGAAGCCCATCGGGTCGCCGAAGCCGATCGGCAGGGTGAGCACGCTCGGGATGCCGGTGCCGTAGATGATGGTGCCACCGCCACCGACGATCGCACCGCCGATGGCCGCCGCGAGCACCGCGATCACGAAGGGACGCTTGCGCGGCAGCGTGACGCCGTAGATCGCCGGCTCCGTGATGCCGAAGACGCCGGTGAGCGCGGCCGAGCCGGCCAGCGCCCTCTGTTTGGGATCCTTCACCCGCAGGAAGACACCCAGCGCGGCGCCGGCCTGGGAGAAGTTGGACGGGAAGACCGGCGGCTTGATCGAATCCCAGCCCTGGGTGGCGATGTTGTTGATGAAGACCGGGACGATGCCCCAGTGCACGCCGAAGATGACCAGGATCTGCCAGATGCCGGCGAGCAGCGCGCCGAAGAGGGCCGGCGAGAAGCCCTGCACCGCCAGCAGGCCGGCGGCGATGGTGTTGCCCAGCCAGACGCCGGCGGGGCCGATGGTGATCAGGGTGAGCGGCACCATGATCAGCAGGGAGACCAGCGGGGTGAGGAAGTTGCGCACCGACTCGTGCATGATCTTGTCGACCTGACGCTCCAGATGCGACTGCACCCACACCGCGAGCACGATCGGGATGACGGTCGAGGTGTAGCTCTGCATGACGACCGGGATGCCGAAGAAGTGGACGGGGTTGCCGGCCGCGGCGAAGGCGTTCAGCGTCCCGCGGAACGGATCGGTCTCACCTTCCACCGCCAGCGTGATGGTCATCAGGCTGGTGTAGATCAACGAGCCCGCGATCGCCGTCGAGGTGAAGACGGCCGCCCCGAACTTCCGTGCGGCGGTCACCGCGAGCATCAGCGGCAGGAAGACGAAGAAGCCGTCCGAGGCAGCGAACAGGATCTGGTACGTGGTGGAGGTCGCGGTCATCCAGCCGAAGGAGAGCGCGATCAGCAGCAGGCCCTTGAGGATGCCCACCGCGGCCAGCGGCCCGAGGATCGGCGCGAAGACGCCGGAGAGCACGTCCACCGCCTTGGTCAGCCAACTGCCGCCCTTGGCCTCCTCGGCGCCACCGCCCTCGTCGGAGGTGAGGTCCTTCGGGAGCGCCGCGAAGACCCGCGGCACGTTGTTCCCGACGACGACCTGGAACTGGCCGCCGCTCTCCACCACGGTGATCACACCGGGCAGCCCGGACACCTTCTCCTTGTCGGCCAATTCCGGCTTGATCAGCCGGAACCGCAGCCTGGTGGCGCAGTGCACCACCGAGCCGACGTTCTCCTCGCCGCCCACTCCGGCCAGGATGTCCCCGGCCAGCGTCCCGTAATCCACGGCAGCCATATCGATCCTCCTCGATCACTGCAGAACCCGGTCGCCACGGGCTCCCGCGGCGACAGCCGGCGCATCCGGGCACGAAAAAAGGCCCAAGCCTGACAAGAACGTCGTTCTCATCAGAGCTTGAGCCTTGCCTCCTCGAGGGAGTGACAAACCCAAATGCTCCGGCGGAAGATTGCTTCCGACACCGGACTCCAGGCAGGCCGGGTCACCATGTCAAGGGGAGCGGCCGGACGATCGCCGGGCCGCTCGGCGTAGGGGGTCGGGCGCGAAACGGGACGGGTCGGTAGGCTGTGCGGGTGCAGACCGATCCCGAACTCGACCGCCTGCGCGGGTCGATCGACAACCTCGACACGGCGATCATCGCGTTGCTGGCGGAGCGCTTCAAGATCACCCAGCAGATCGGCGTCCTCAAGGCCGGACGCGGCCTGCCACCCGCCGATCCGGAGCGGGAGATCCGCCAGATCTCCCGGCTGCGCCAGCTGGCGATCCAGAGCAACCTCGACCCGGAGTTCGCCGAGAAGCTGCTGAGCTTCATCATCGCCGAAGTGGTGCGCCATCACGAGGCGATCGCCGGCGAGCAGGGCTCCCCACAGCAGACCGACAGCTTCGACGGCTAGCCTGGGCGGGGCGCCCGTCCCCGTCCCCGATGCAGACCGCGGAGAGTTTATCCCTGATGAAGACCACGATCCTCGCCCTCGGCGCCGCGCTCGCGCTCGCGCTGACGGCCTGCACCAGCCCGGTTCCCACGGCCGCCCCGACACCTTCCGCGAGCCCCTCCGCGGACGAGGCACCCGCGACCCCGACAGTCGATCGCGATCCGCAGGGCACGCTGCCGGAGATCACCTTCGACGCCGATGGCATCCCATCGATGACCACCGTGCCGGGCGACCCGCCCTCGGCGATCAGCCTCCGGACGCTGCAGGCCGGCTCCGGCGCGACCGTCGGCGAGGACGACTACATCACGGTGAACTACGCCGGCTTCCTGTGGAGCGACGGCACGAAGTTCGACTCGTCCTACGACCGCGGCGCTCCCGCCAGCTTCCTGGTGCGCAAGGTGGTGGACGGCTGGAGGTACGGACTGCCCGGCACCAAGGTGGGCGATCGGGTGCTCCTGGTCGTCCCACCGGATTACGGCTACGGCGATCTCGACAACGAGACGATCCCGGCCAACTCGACGCTGGTCTTCGTGGTGGACATCCTGGCGGCGACCCCGATCAACACCGACGTGCTGAAGGACGCGACCCCGACCGGCGCCGCGCTGCCGGCCGGCCTCAGCATCAAGGGAGACCTCGGCACCGAACCGACCTTGACCTTCGCCGCCGACGCCCCGCCTCCCTCTGAGGAGCAGGTGATCGTGCTCGCCACCGGCGCGGGCGCGGTGATCACCGAGAGCGACACCCTGCTGTACCACATCGTCGGCGCCTACTGGGGCGAGGAGTCGGATTCGAGCTGGTCCGGCGACCTCCAGGAGATGGAAGCCGCCGACGAGGTCATCGGGCAGACCGTCGGCTCCCGCATCCTGCTGACCTTCCCACCGGACGAGCAGACGCAGGACGGGGCCTACGTCGTCGTCCTCGACCTCGTGGGCGCCATCCCGTCCGAGGACCAGTAACCGCTACCGGCGAGCCCGGCGGCGCAGCCACCACAGACCGCCCACGACCCCCGCGCCGCCCAGCAGCCAGGGCCAGACCGGACGGGCGGGCTCCGGCTCGGCACCGTCGAGACGGACCTCGCCGCGGCTGCCGTCCACCGTGATGGTGTCGCCGGTGGCGATCCGGGAGGTCGCCGAGCCGGTGCCGAGAACGGCCGGGATGCCGTACTCCCGGGCGACGATCGAGCCGTGGCTGAGCACCCCGCCGATGTCGGTCACGACACCGCCGGCGACCGCGAACAGCGGCGTGTAGGCCGGGGTGGTGATCTCGGCGACCAGGATCTCGCCCGGGGTGAAGTCGGCGAAGTCGGCGGAGCCGGAGATCACCCGGGCCCGGCCGGTGACCACCCCGCCGCTGCCGGCGTTGCCCCGCAGCACCGGTCCCGTGCCGCCGTCGGCCTTGGCCGGCAGGAAGCGATCCCAGACCGCCATCGCCCGGTTCACCGGCAGGTACTGCGGCGGGCGCAGCAGGGCCTGCCCGCGATGCAACGCCTGACGCTCGGCGATGCGCTCAGCCAAACCCGGCAGGCTTCCGCTGCCCTCCTGGTTCGTCGCCGACTCCGCCTCCTCGCGGGTCAGCCAGAAGACCTGCGCGGGGTCGGTCAGCACGCCCGTCTCGACCAGCCGTCGTCCGAGTTCGGCCAGCAGCCGGCGCATCACCGGCCAGGCCAGGCCCTGCGCGGCCAGTGCGTCCTCACGAGCCGGGACGACCGAGGCCATCCATTCCAGGCTGCGCGCCACCAGCCCGCGGCGCAGCGGATCGAGGGCGGCCAGTAGTTCCTCGGTGGCCCGCTCCCGGTCGGCGGCCAGCCGGGCCTGCCGGGCGAACGGATCGACGGCGTCGCCGGTCAGCACGAAGCGCAGCGCCTGCAGGATGGGGGCGGGGTCGTCGGCCGGCACCGGGTTGACGAAGTCGAGGTTGTAGACGGTGTGCCCGAACTCGTCCAGGTAGGCGGCGAAGCGTTCGAGCCATTCCTGCCAGCGATCCGGCGCGACACCCTCCGGCGCGGCACCACGGGCATCCACCGCCGGATCGGTGAGGGCAGCGGCCAGGGCCGCGTCCGTCCGCGACTCCACGATTCCTGAGCCTGTCGAAGGGTTGTCGACAGCAGCCTCCGTCCGCACCCACTGGCCGAGCCGCCACAGCGCCTGTTCGGCGCGCAGCGGGGTCGAATCCAGCCCCAGGACGTAGGTCTCGACCGGCTCCCGACGCACGCCGACGAGGCTGCGGTGCAGGGCGTGCCAGCTCAGTTCGCCGGCGCCCGACAGCGGGATGATGGTCTGGACGTAGGTGTAGTACCGGCAGCCGGCGGCCAGCAGTTCGGTGACCCCCCGCAGCAGGTCGGGGGTCGTCAGGTCGTCCAGGGCGCGTCCGGACCAGGTCGCGACGGCCGCCCGGTACTCGGGGAGGCCCTGCTCGCGCCAGCGTTCCAGGAAGAAGCTGCCGCCACCGCGGAAGAGCAGCCGGAAGGCGGGCAGCGAGGCGCTGGTGACCCGCCGCATGGCGTCGCCGGCGTAGCGGTAGTAGGCGTACCCGTTGACGGTGGGGAAGGCGATGTCTAGCCCATCCAACAGTCCGGGCCGCCGCTTGACCGCTTCGCCCAGGTCGTCCATCAGGGCCTGCAGGCTGGCGGGCACGGTCTCGGCCATCAGGTCGGCGAAGAGCGGGGTGAGCGGGTCGGGTAGCTGTTCGACGATGCTCGCCCGGAAGTACAGGGAGCCGGGTTCGCTGGGCCAGACATCGGGGACGGCGGTGGTGGGTTCCGGCAGCGCGGTGATCGGCCGGGCCTGCAGCAGGTGGAATCCGCCGGCGTCCAGCGCCCACTCGATGTCCTGCGGCACCCCGAAGTGGGCTTCGACCCGGTCGCCGAGCACCGCAAGTTCCACCGCCTGCCGATCGCTCAGCGGACGCGGCGGACGCTCGCCGGCCGACCAGGCGAGTTCGCCCGGCGCCAGGCTCGGATCGGGCCGCACCACGGCCGACTCGCCGCGTTCGAAGCTCACGATGACGTGGCTGTCGCGGTCGATGACGAAGGTGTCCGGGTTGACCGTTCCGGCGACGACCGCCTCACCGAGGCCGCGCGCGGCGGTGATCATGGTCTCGCGGCGGCTGCCGTTGATCGGGTTGGCGGTGAACATCACCCCGGCGGCCCGGGCCGCCACCATGAGCTGGACGACGACGGCGATGCCCAGCCCGGTCTCGTCCACGGCGTGCTCGCGGCGGTAGGCCACCGCCCGCTCGGAGAAGAGCGAGGCCCAGCAGTCGGCCACCGCGGTGACGACCGCGTCCGCCCCTTCAACATCGAGGAAGGTCTCCTGCTGGCCGGCGAAGCTGGCCTCGGTCAGATCCTCCGCGGTGGCCGAGGAGCGCACGGCCACCCGGGCACCCGTCTCGCCCACGAGTTCCTGCCAGGCCGTCCGGATCTCGTCCGCGATCGCGGCGGGCACCGATCCGTCCGGATTTCGCCGATGATAGGCCTCGGTCGTCACCACGAACCCGCGCGGCACCTCGAAACCGGCCCGCACCAGTTCACCCAGGTTGGCGGCCTTGCCGCCCACCGACTCCACTCCCCCGGCCTGCTCCAGCCACACGATGGCGGACATTCCCGACTCCTTCAGCCCCACCGCGGTAGGCGGCTACCTCGAGCCTATGCCGCTGTGTGGCGAAGCGTGCGGCGAGCCGACGAGTCAGTAAGGCTCAATCCTGGCGCTTGCAGGCAGTGCGTCGGGGCCGGGCGGCCACGGCCAGCAGGCCGCCGACCATGCCGAGGTTCTTCAGGAACTGGATGCGGTTCGCACCCCTGGCCTTGGGGTCGGTGTCCTTCCAGAAGGAGTGCGCGGCCAGGGTGGTCGGCACCATGGAACCGGCCACCGCGAGCCCGCCGAGCCGCGAGCAGATGCCCGTCCCGACCGCCAGCCCGCCCAGCACCATGACGGCGCCGTTGGCGCGGACGGCCGCGTCCGCGTACTCCTCAGGGATGCCGACGTTCTTGACCGCGTTCACCCGGGCGCCCGGCTCCTTGACGGCCTGGTAGCCCATGTAGACGAAGGGCACCGCGATCGCGATCCGCGAGGCCACGTTCAGCAGCGACGAGCAGGACGGCAGAGACATGGGACGGCCTTTCTCACCTCGGCGCGGGGCTCGCGCCATCCCGCCACGCTACCGCGTCCTCACCCCGCACACGCCCACCGCGCAGAACAGGACTGCCTCCGGATCGTCGATTCGGGACTGGCCCGGTCGTCCCAGCCGATCTGAGGTCAGATCCGTCCGGCCGCGACGCCCGGGGATCGATGAGCAGGCTCTCATCCGCGGCTCATCGGCTTCCCACCGGCGGGTGGTCGACTTCTCTTACCGCGGTCGACCGGCCGCACACCCAGGAGAGGACAGCACCATGAACACCCAGATGCTTCGACGGATCGCCTCGGTCGGATTCGCAGGCGTGCTCGCCGGCGGCTTCGCCCTGATCGCCCCCACCACCGCCAGCGCGGCCACCCACACCTGCCACGGCTACACCGCCACGATCGTGGGCACCGAAGGCAGCGACGAGATCAACGGCACCGACGGACGCGACGTGATCGTGGCCCTCGGCGGCCACGACGAGATCGACGGACGCGGCGGCAACGACGTCATCTGCGCCGGCTCCGGCAACGACGAGGTCGAGGGCGGCAGCGGGAACGACTGGATCGACGCCGGCAGCGGCCACGACGAGGTCGACGGCGAATCCGGCAACGACACCATCCACGGCGGCTCGGGCCACGACTCGCTCGAGGGCGGCAGCGGCGCCGACAAGATCTACGGCGGTTCCGGCAACGACCACATCGAGGGCGATTCCGGCAAGGACAAGCTCTACGGGCAGTCCGGCCACGACCTGGTCGAGGGCGGCTCCGGCAAGGACAAGCTCTCCGGCGGCAAGGGCTCCGACATCCTTCGCCAGTACAAGGCCTCCGACCGCGTCGAGGACCGCTGGGAAGACCGTTACGGCTACGACGACTGACCTACCCCGTCCCCCCGGACCGACCGGCCGCGGCTCCCTCCCCTGCGAGCCTGCGGCCGGTCGCCGGTTCCGGGCTCAGCCCGCCCAGGAGTAGACCAGCAGCGAGTAGCCGGCGATGCTGATCTCGGCGCCGGCGACGAGGCCGTCGTAGCCCTCGCCGGTGGCGATCAGGTCGGCACTGGGGTGGTCGCCGAAGCCGTCGGAATAGCTCGAGGCGTCGCTGTTGAAGAGCAGCCGCCAAGGGCCCGGCGCCGGCATCCCGATCCGGTAGCCGTCCTGGGGCTCGTGGGAGAGGTTGGCGATCACCACCACGTCGTCACCGGGGCCGTGGTCGCGCCAGCGCTGGAAGGCAAGCAGGTTCGCCTCGTCGTTGTTGTGGAAGACCAGCAGGCCCTGGCCGGTGAGTCCGGCGGTGGCGCCGTCCGCGTTCAACCGCAGCCGGATCAGATCGCGGTAGAGCCGGACGATGCCGTGGAACTCGCGGTTCAGGTGCCAATCCAACGGGACGTCGTCGCGGAACCAGCCACCCTCCAGGAACTCCTGACCCTGGAAGATCATCGGGATGCCGGGCGAGGTGAGCACCAGGCCGGCGCCGAGCGTCGAGCGCTTGCGGGCGTACCAGCCGGTGGGGTCGTCGCCGTCCACCTCCTGCGGCACCCGGGCCTTGCCGTTGGCCACCTCGTCATGGGATTCGGTGTAGATCACCCGCGCGAAGGCATCGCCGTAGGAGTAGCCGATCGCCGTCGCGACCTCGGCGGTCGAGCGCCAGGCGTCATCGGCGACGATGATCGCCTCCCGCACCGGATGGACGAATTGCGCATCCCACTGGGCGTGGAAGGCGCCCCCCTCGGGCCCGGTGGAACTCACTGAGGGGTCGGAGTGCAGATCCTCGGCGATCAGGATCTTGTCCGGGTAGCGCTCGCGGATGTCGGTGTTGATCCAGCGGCACAGGCTCCAGCCCTCGGGGATGTTCGTCGTGGTCGCGTCGACGCTGCGCATGTAGGGCGTCATGTCGTAGCGCAGCCCGTCGGCGTGGAAGTTCGCCAGCCAGCCCAGCGCGTTGTCGTGGATGAACTGCCGCACCTCGCCGCGTCCGTAGTCGGGGCGGGTGTCGCCCCAGGGCGTGGCCGAGCGCCAGTCGTTGTAGAAGTAGATGCCGCCCTTGTCGTCGGAGCTCCACCCGTCGAACTGCCACAGGTTGAGGTCGGACGGCCCGAAGTGGTTGTAGACCACGTCCAGGATGACCGCCAGCCCGCGCCGATGGGCCTGCCTGACCAGCGACTTCAGCGCGTCCGGGCCGCCGTAGGCGCTCTCCACCGCGAAGACATGGGCCGGGTTGTAGCCCCACGAGTAGTCCCCGGCGAATTCGGCGACCGGCATGATCTGGACGGCGTTGACGCCCAGCCGCACCAGGTGCTCGAGCCGCTCGGTGACGTCGTCGAGGTCGCCGACCTCGCCCTCGCCGGTGGCGAAGGTGCCGGCGTGCAGTTCGTAGATCACCAGTTCGTTGTGCGGCGGACAGCGGAAGTCGTCGCCTTCCCAGTCGAAGGCGGCGTGGTCGTAGATCACGCCGTTGCCCACCGAGTTTGTGACCTGCGCGGCGTAGGGGTCGACCTTGGAGAGCCGCTGCTCGCCGTTGACCAGTTCGAAGCGGTACTCGTCGCCCGCCCGCGCCCGCTCGTTGAAGCCGTACCAGTAGCCGTCCTCCTCGGCTTCCAGGATGGTCGCGGCCTCGTCCCAGTCGTTGAAGGTGCCGGTCACCGACACCGCCGACGCGTGCGGCGCCCACACCCGGAAGGCGACCCCGTCCGGGGTCACCAGCGCGCCCATCCCGGGCAGCCGATCCATGCTCATGGCTCATGGTGACGCAGCGGTGCCGCGACCCGGCGGTCGCTCAGCCGGCGGACATCACCGGACCCGCAATGCCCGGACGACATCCCCTTGAGCCGGCCCGAGGTTCCCTGAGCCTGTCGAAGGGTCCCCTGAACCCGCCCGACGTTCCCTGAGCCTGTCGAAGGGTCCCCGAGCCTGTCGAAGGGTCAGCCACGCACCGTCACCTAGACTGACCCTCACCGTCCCCGATCCCAGGAAGCCATGTCTTCGCTTCTCGCCGCCCTGCGGAATCGGTGGGTGTGGCTGGGCGTTCTGGGCACCACGTTGGTCGCCTGGGGCAGCACCCACCCCGAGTTCTCCCTCACCGGAGACTGGCCGAACGCCACCGTCATGGCGTTCGCCGCGCTGGTGCCGATCCCGGTGAACCGGGTGCTGCTCGGGGCCGGTGCGATCGGGCTGGCCTGGGCCTGGTGGCGGCTGCGTCCCACCCCCGAGCGGACGCCACCGCCGGCCGGGCTCGTGCTGGCGCTGTGGAGCCTGCCGCTGCTGCTGGCGCCTCCGGTGCTGAGCCCGGACGCCGTGCTGTACGCCGACCTGGGCTGGATGCGGCTGCAGGGCCTCAATCCGTACGAGGTTGGGCTGGCCGGCGGCGGCGGGCCGTTCGCCGGGCAGGTCGACCCGCTGTGGGCCGGGCAGGCGGTCGCTTATCCCCCGCTGGCGATCCTCGTCCATGCGGCCGTGGTCGCGGCCACCGGCGCCCACCCCTACTGGTCGGTGGTGGCGATGCGGGTGCCCGTCCTGGTCGCGCTGGCGGTGATGGGCTGGACGCTGCCGCGGATCGCCCGGCTGGTCGGCCTGCGGCCCCGGGGAGCCGCCTGGCTGGGACTGCTCAATCCCCTGGTCGTGCTGCATTTCGTGGGCGGCGCGCATAACGACGCCCCGATGGTGGCGCTCACCCTGCTGGCGATCCTGCTGGTGCTGCGGACACCCACCACCTGGATGAGCCTGCTGGTCGCGCCGATGCTGGTGGGGGTGGCGATGGCCCTCAAGCAACAGGGCGGGCTGGCGGTGGTGGCGGTCGCCGGGTTGCCGGTCGCCGCCGCGCTCGCGTCCTCGCCGCTACCGCACCGCCTGTGGCTGCTGGGCCGGCGGACGGCGCTCGCCACCGTGGTCGCGGTCGCCACCTTCGTGGCGATCTGCCTGGGCACCGGCCTCGGCTTCGGCTGGATCGGCGGCCTCGACCTGATGGTGCGGGCCCCCACGCCGGCCCCGCTGGCCCTGCTCGCCAAGGGGGCCGCGGCGCTCGCGGCCTGGGGTGGCGGCGACTACGAGACCGTTCTGGCGGTGGCCGGGGTGATCGGCAGCGCGGTGCTGCTGGTGGTGCTGGGCTGGCTTCTGGTCCGCTTCGCCGACCGTCCGCTCGCCGCGGTGGCCTGGGGTTCGCTGGCGCTCGCCGTCCTCGGCCAGGCGCTGCACCCCTGGTACCTGCCGTGGAGCCTGGCCCTGCTCGCCCTCGTCCCACTGACCCGCAGGCAGCGCCGCTGGGTCTACGGCTTCGCGGTCGGCTTCACGATCTGGAACGCCATCCAGACCGCCATCTGGCACGGAACGGTCTGAGCCGACGAGGCTTCGACAAGCTCAGCCATCGTCTCCCGGTTCGATCGACGATCCCGGAGCCTGTCGAAGGGCCGGCGGCCCCAACTCCACCCGGTCCACCTCGCCGCCGCGATCCAGGACGACGGTCAGCGGACGACCGGGCACGGAGCGGATCGTGACCGCCCCGGCGGTCACCGAGTCGACCAGGTCGGTGAGCGTTCCGGCAGTGGCATCGTCCAGGCCCATGGCGCCGGAGGGTTCGCCGACCAGCAGCACCCGGACGCCCCGGCGGCGGGCGCTGACCAGGGCCGCCTCCAGCCGGGGGTGGCGCAACTGGGGCACCCGGATCCGGTCCCGCACCACCGCCTCGGCGATGGCCACCTCGGCGCGGAAGGGCTCGTCGAACTCCCGCCCGGCGGCCAGGTCGTCCAGCAGCGGCGCGACCACCGCCTCGATCTCCGCCAATTCGGACGCCGCCAGCTCACCGGCCGCCAGCGCCGCCGCCTCGCTCGCCCGGGCGTCGGCGGCGGCGTCCCGGGCGGCGCGTTCCCGTCCCACGAAGTAGCGCAGCGCGAGCAGCCAGACGTAGCCGACGACCAGGGCGGCCAGAGGATCGGCGAGCATGCCGACCAGCTGATCCGCGGGCTGCCCGGTGCCGATCCCCCAGCCGATGACCAGGGCGACGATGGCCGCTCCGGGCACCCCGCCGAGCACCGGGTTGCCGCGCGGAATGAGCATCGCCACCAGATAGGACGGGAACTGCAGCAGCCAGCTGTCGGCCGCCTCGAACTGCAGCGAGACCGCGCTGCTGAAGACGGCGCAGACGCCCAGCGCGGCGGCCTGCGCGGCCGTCAGCGGTGCGGGACGCCGGCTGGTCAGCAGCAGTGAGGCCGCCAGGCAGGCGACGTAGGCCGCGATGAGCATCGGCGAGCGCGAGGGCAGGCTCCCGCCGATGAACCCGTAGGCCACGCCGGTCACCCACACCACGACCAACGCCCACCGTGCCCGGCCCCGGTCGAAACCGGAGGCGCCCAGCCCGATCACCACCCGCTGCTCGGGGCTCACCATCGGCTGCGTCATGCCGGCCATCGCAGCTCCACCCGCGCCCCGCCAGCGGAGGAGGCACCGAAGTCGGCGGCGCCGCCGACCTCCTGCACCCGTCCCGCGATGCTGTGGCGCACCCCCAGCCGGTCCGGTGGCAGGCTGGACGGATCGAAGCCCGGCCCGTCGTCCTCAATGACCACCCGCAGCCCCACCATGTCGACCGGCGGCATTGTCGTCGAGCGCCGGGCCCCGGGCCCGAGCGCTCGGCGCGAAGGCTGGCCGTCGTCGATGAGGGACGGGGCGGCGAACGGGGCCGAGATCGTCACGCGGGGCCGGCCGCCACCGTGCCGGCCGGCATTGCGGACGGCCTCGGCCGCGGCCTGCGCCAGCGCCTCGACCACCACCCGCGGGAAGTCGGCATCGGCCAGCGGACCGGCCACCTCGACAGTGGCGCCACCGGCCCGCGCGGCCTCGTCCAGCAGCCGGATCGCCGGCGCGAGCCGGGTCACCCCATCGGGTCGCACGGCGGCCGTCCGCAGCCGGGTCAGGGCGCGTCCGGCCGCTTCGCGCACGGCCGGCGCGCCCCCGCTCTGCACCGCCCCCACCAGGGTTGAAAGCACCTCGTCATGGACGAGTCGCGCCACCGCCAGTTGCCGCTCGGTGGCGGCCTGGGCGGCCAGCTCGAGCGCCCGCCGGCGCTGCGTCCGGGCTTCCTGCGCCTCCAGCTGGCGCAGGCGGGCCAGCACGCCGGCGACGATGCCGACGAACATGAGGTTGCCGAAGTGCATCACGGTGTCGAGGGCGAACCGCTGCGAGACGGCGCCGGTGAACAGCCAGGTCGAGAGCGCCGGGGTGAGCGTGATGCCGGCGGCCACCAGGAAGGCCGGCCAGGGCCGCAGCAGCAGCACCGGGTAACAGAGCAGGGCGGGCACCAGGCCACGGAACCACGGATCGAGCAGGTCGGCAGCCGGACCGTGGTAGGCGCCGGCCCAGGTGAGCAGCAACAGCCAGGCCAGCGCCGGGGCGACCGCCCAGCAGACCTCGAGCGCCCGGCCCGGCAGTCGTCGTCCGAAGCCGGCCAGCACCACCATCAGCGCGGTGCAGGCCAGCGCGCCCGCCGTCCACAGGGGATCGAAGAAGGGCACCTGCTTCAGCGCGGAGGGCACGCGCCCGGCGATCAGCAGCACGCCACCGAAGGAGATCAGCAGACCGACCGATCGCCGCGCGGCGTCGACGCTCATCGCCCGCGCGGAACGATGCCGTCCTCGACGGCGCGGTGATACAGGTCGAGCTTGGTGGGTGCCGGACGCGAGGCCGCGGCGTACTTGGCGCGGATCCGCCGGATGTGGTCGTAGACCGTCTCCTTGGTGATGAACAGCAGCGCGGCGACCCGCTCCGCGGTCTCGCCCGAGGCGTACAGCGCGAGCACCTCCGCCTCGCGGCGGGTCAGCCGGGCGTTCACGAACTCACGGTCGGTCTCCAGCGCGCTGGCCCAGTCGGTGCTGGCCACCACCCCGCCGCGCAGCACCGTCCGCACCGCCTCGACGATGGCCTCCGGCAGTTCGGACTTGCGCACCATCCCGGCCGCGCCGGCCCGGCTCGCCTCCCGCACCAGTTCCGGACGGTCGCCGGCGGTGTAGGCGATCACCGGGATGCCGCCCGCCGCCAGCCGGGCCACGTTGTCGGCCGGGGTGGAGCCGTCGGCCAGCAGCAGGTCGAGCAGCACCACGTCCAGGGTGATGCCGCGGGAGAGCAACTCCCCCACGGTGGCCGCGGTGGCGACCACGTGCAGCCCGGCGCGCGCGTTCAGGATGGCCGTGGTGCCGAGCAGGATCGCCGGGTGGTCGTCGACGATGCCGATCCGGGCGGTCATCGGGGGCCGATCCACGGGCTGTCGTCCGGCCATGCTGCCGTCCGGCGCCACCGGGTCCGGGGTCGCCGGTAAGGGGTCGCTGAATCGAGCCTCACTGCCACGGATCGAGCATAGCGACGCCGCACCCCCGGACCCACGGAAGACCGATCCCCAGCTCTGGGGAACTTCCTCCCCGCGATTGGGGATGCCGCCTGCGCCGTGGAATCCGCAAGCCGGCCGGCGGAAGGTCGCGGCGGAGATTGGCCAGGCGTGGCAGGATCGGGCCATGCGCGTGGCGATCGGCGGTAGCACCGGACTGCTGGGCACCGCCCTCACCCGCCGGCTGCGGGACGAGGGCCACGAGGTGGTCGGGCTGGTCCGCGGCGAGCCGGCAGGTCCCGATCAACGGCACTGGGATCCCGATGCGGGCCGGATCGACGGCCCCGGGCTCACCGATGTCGACGCCGTGGTGAACCTCGCCGGCGCCTCGATCGGCGGCGGCCGCTGGACGAAGGAGCGCAAGACCGAACTGCGTCGCTCCCGCATCGCCAGCACGCTGACCATCGTGACCAGCCTCGACCCGGACGGTCGTTGCCAGCGGCTGCTGAACGGCTCGGCCATCGGCGTCTACGGGGATGCCGGCTTCGACGTGGTGGACGAGAGCAGCCCGCCCGGCCGTGGCTTCCTGGCGCAGCTGTGTCTCGACTGGGAGGCCGCCGCCGCTCACGCCGCCGTGCCGACCGTCACCCTGCGCACCGGCAATGTGCTCACGCCGTCCGGCGGCTTCCTGGGCGCCCAGAAGGCGCTCTTCCAGGCCTGTCTCGGCGGCCGGATCGGCGACGGACGGCAGTTCGTCTCCTGGATCGGCCAGGAGGACTGGCTGCGCGCGGTGGTCCGGCTGCTCGATTCGGAACTGACCGGCCCGGTCAACCTGGTGGCGCCGAACCCGGTGACCAATGCCGCCTTCACCCGCGCCTACGGCCGCTTCCTGAACCGCCCCACCCTGATCCCGATGCCGCTCACCGCGGTCCGCGCCCTGTTCACCCGCGACTTCGTCGACGAGGTGCTGCTCGCCAGCACCCGCGTCCGTCCGGCCCGGTTGCTGGAGGCCGGCTTCAGCTTCGCCCACCCCACCCTCACCCGAGCCTTCGCAGCCCTTCGGCAGTAACCCCGTGCACTTTCTGCCATATGACTGCTCTCCGCGACGTATCTGTCGCGCGGAGCGCATATCTGGCAGAAAACGCACCGATGCTGGCGTGCCGACAGGCTCAGGGAACGTGCGGGGCAGGTCTGCCTGCTCCAGGTGACATAGGATGAATCCCTCCCGCCGACAGATTGAGAGCGTTGTGGTTGAACCGCTGACCCCCTCCGGTGTGCCGGGCCTGTTCGCGGCCCTGGGCCTGACCTTCGATGACGTGCTGCTGCAGCCGAACGAGAGCGATGTGATCCCCTCGGCGGTCGACACCACCACCCGGATCAGCAAGCGGGTCGAGGTGCGGCTGCCGCTGCTGAGTTCGGCGATGGATACGGTCACCGAGGCCCGGATGGCGATCGCGATCGCCCGCGAGGGCGGCCTGGGCATCCTGCACCGCAACCTGCCCGCCGAGGAGCAGGCCCGTCAGGTCGACCGGGTGAAGCGCTCCGAGGCCGGCATGGTCGACTCGCCGATCACCATCGGCCCCGAGGCGACCATCGGCGAGGCGGACGAACTGTGCGGCCAGTTCCGCATCTCCGGCGTCCCGGTGGTGGACGAGCACCGCCAGCTGCTGGGCATCGTCACCAACCGCGACATGCGCTTCGAGGAGGATCCCTCCCGCCTGGTCCGCGACGTGATGACCCCGATGCCGCTGATCACCGGCTGGCCCGGCATCGAGCCCGCCCAGGCGCTGGCCCTGCTGGCCGAGCACAAGATCGAGAAGCTGCCCCTGGTGGACGGCGAGAACCGGCTGCACGGCCTGATCACGCTGAAGGACTTCGTGAAGTCCGACAAGTACCCGCTGGCCTCCAAGGACGGCTACGGCCGGCTCCGGGTCGGCGCCGCGATCGGCTTCTTCGGCGACGCCTGGGAGCGTGCGATGACCCTGATCGACGCCGGGGTGGACATCCTGGTGGTCGACACCGCGCACGGCCATTCCCGCGGGGTGCTGGAGATGATCGCGCGGCTGAAGGCCGAGCCGCACGCCCGCGAGGTCGACATCATCGGCGGCAATGTCGCCACCTACGCCGGCGCGAAAGCCCTGGTGGAAGCCGGTGCGGACGGGGTCAAGGTCGGTGTCGGCCCGGGCTCGATCTGCACCACCCGGGTGGTCGCCGGGGTCGGCGTCCCGCAGGTCACCGCCATCTACGACGCCGCCCAGGCCTGCCGTCCGGCGGGCGTCCCGGTGATCGGCGACGGCGGCCTGCAGTACTCCGGCGACATCGCCAAGGCGCTGGTCGCCGGCGCCGATTCGGTGATGCTGGGCTCGCTGCTGGCCGGTTGTGAGGAGAGCCCCGGCGAGCTGGTCTTCATCAACGGCAAGCAGTTCAAGTCCTACCGCGGCATGGGTTCGCTGGGGGCGATGGCCAAGCGCGGCCGCAAGGCGTCCTACTCGCGAGATCGCTACTTCCAGGGCGACATCGACTCCGACGACAAGCTGGTGCCCGAGGGCATCGAGGGCCAGGTGCCCTACCGGGGCCCGCTGGCGGCGGTCGCCTACCAGCTGATCGGCGGGCTGCGGCAGTCGATGTTCTACACCGGCGCCTCGACCATCCCCGAACTGCACGCCAAGGGCCGGTTCGTCCGGATCACCTCGGCCGGTCTGCGCGAGTCGCACCCGCACGACATCCAGATGACCATCGAAGCCCCCAACTACTCCGCCCAGTCCTGAGGCGCAGACGAGGCAAGGAAGCCACATGATCGACATCGGACGTTCCAAGCGCGCCGTGCCCGTCTTCGGGTTCGACGACATCGCCATCGTCCCCAATCGGCGGACCCGCGGCATCGAGGAGGTCAACCTCCGCTGGCGGATCGACGCGCTGCACTTCGACTTCCCGATCGTGGCGGCGCCGATGGATTCGGTGATGTCGCCGGCCACCGCGATCGCCTTCGGCCGGCTCGGCGGGCTGGGCGTGCTCAACCTGGAAGGGTTGTGGACGAAGTATGAGGATCCGGCCCCGCTGCTGGACGAACTGGCCGGCATCGACGACCAGGTGACCGCCACCAAGCGGATGCAGCAGCTGTACGCGGCGCCGATCCAGGCCGAGCTGATCACCGCCCGGCTGGGTGAGCTGCGCGACGCCGGGGTGCCGGTGGCCGGCTCGCTGTCGCCGCAGACCTGCGCCGAGTTCGCGCCGGTGGTCGAGAAGGCCGGGCTGGACTTCTTCGTGATCCGCGGCACCACGGTCTCCGCCGAGCACGTCTCGACCCAGTCCGAGCCGCTGAACCTGAAGAAGTTCATCTACGAGCTCGACGTGCCGGTGATCGTGGGCGGCTGCGCCACCTACCAGTCGGCCCTGCACCTGATGCGGACGGGCGCCGCCGGCGTCCTGGTCGGCTTCGGCGGCGGCGCCACCAAGCGCACCCGCAACGTGCTGGGCGTCGAGGTGCCGATGGCTTCGGCACTGTCGGACGTGGCCGAGGCCCGGCGCGACTACCTGGACGAATCCGGCGGCCGCTACGTCCACGTGATCGCGGACGGCGCGCTGGGCCGCTCCGGTGACATCGCCAAGGCGATCGCCTGCGGCGCGGACGCGGTGATGGTCGGCACCCCGCTGGCCCGGGCCCTCGAGGCCCCCGGCCAGGGCTACCACTGGGGCGCCGAGGCCTGGCACCCCACCCTCCCCCGCGGCGAGCGGGTGAAGATCGGCGCGATCGGCACCCTGGAGGAGATCCTGCTCGGCCCCTCCCACACCCCCGATGGCACCATGAACCTGGTCGGCGCCCTGCGCCGCGCCATGGCCACCACCGGCTACACCGAGGTCAAGGAGTTCCAGCGCGTGGAGGTCGTCGTCCACTCGTGACGGCTGTGAGATCCCGGCCTTCGCCGGGATGACGTGGTTGGGCACGACGGTCGGCCACCGACGACCCGCGCCCCACCACCAACAGAGCCGCAGCCCGCGCCCAACCCCACCATCGTCATCCCGGCGAAGGCCGGGATCTCCTCCCGACCACAGATCAAGTCAGCACCCTCCGAACCGGCTAAGGTCAAACCCATGACTTGGGCGTTGATCGTGGCACTCGCGGTCGCGCTCGGGTGGTGCGCGGCCTTCGCCGT
>JAPUEM010000001.1:3176-9032 GCA_027492575.1 Propionicimonas sp. | reverse complement strand
GGGCGTTGATCGTGGCACTCGCGGTCGCGCTCGGGTGGTGCGCGGCCTTCGCCGTGCTGTGGCGGCGGGCCCGGCGCGAGGCCGACCGGCTGCTGGCCTCGCAGGCGGCGTCACTGACCCGCCAGCACCAGAACCAGGTGGACGCCGCCGTGACGGCTGAGCGCACCCGCATTCTGCGCGAGATGCACGATGTGATCGCGCACTCGCTGGCGATCATGGTCGCTCAGGCGGACGGCGGCAGCTACGCCAGCGAGCCGGCGGTCGCCAAGCGCGCCCTGGAGACCATCGCCGACACAGGACGCCTGGCGCTGGCCGACACCCGCCGCATCCTCGGCATGCTGCGCACCGGCGAGGAGCAGGAACCCCAGCTCTCCCCCGCCCCCACCCAGACCGGCATCTCCCAGCTCGTCGCGGACGCCCGCGATGCCGGGGTGGCGGCCAGCTTCGTCCAGCTGGGCGAGCCCCGGCAGCTGCCCTCGGCGATCGGGCTGGCCCTGTACCGGATCTGTCAGGAGGCCCTCACCAACGTGCTGAAGCACGCCCCGGCCGCCCAGGTGATCGTCACCGAGAACTGGGTGCCCGGCGAGGTCGTGCTCACCGTGACCGACACCGGCGACGGCTCCGCCACCCCCACCAACGGCGGGCTGGGTCTGCTCGGCATGCTGGAGCGCGCCGAGATCGTCGGCGGCCACTGCGAGGCCGCCCCCCTTCCCACGGGTGGCTTCCGCGTCCGCGCGGTGCTGCCCGCACCCTGCCCCAAGGAGGATCTCGATGACTGACACCCCGACCGGCCCGATCCGCGTGGGCCTGGTGGACGACCAGCAGTTGGTCCGCGCCGGCCTGGCGATGGTGATCAACTCCCAGCCCGACCTGACGGTCGCCTGGGAGGCCGGCGACGGCCTGGAGGCCATCCGGCTGGCCCGGACCCCGACCGACCTCATCCTGATGGACGTCCGGATGCCCGGGATGGACGGCATCGAGGCCACCAGCCGCATCCTGGAGGTCTGCGAAGCTCCCAAGGTGATCATGCTCACCACCTACGACGTGGACGAGTACCTGCTGAGCGCCATCAAGGCCGGCGCCTCCGGCTTCCTGCTGAAGAACGCCCCGCCGGCGGATCTGCTGGCCGCCGTCCGCACCGTCCACAGCGGGGACGCCGTGATCGCCCCCTCGTCCACCAAACGGCTGCTGGAACACGTCGCGACCGGCGTCACCCCGCCCCCGCCCGGCGAGCCGGACGAGCGCCTGACCGCCCTCACCGAGCGCGAACGCGAGATCCTGCAACTGATCGCCCGCGGCCTGTCGAACGCCGAGCTCTCCGCCGAGCTCTACCTGTCGGAGACCACCGTGAAGACCCACGTCCGCCACATCCTGGCCAAGCTGGGCGTCCGCGACCGCGTCCAAGCTGTCGTGGTCGCCTACGAAACCGGCCTCGCCCAAGCGGGCAGTTGAGGCCAAGGAAACGCTGACCAAGCCCCAAACGATCAGCGTTTCCCTACACCGTGACCGGCCTCTCCCGGCGGTGGAGGGAACGCAGGGCGGAGCCGGTGGCCAGCCAGCAGGCGCCCACCCCCCCGGCGAGGAAGGCGGTCAGCGCCCACCAGGGCACCCCGGGAAGGTCGAAGGCTTCTGGGTAGACCCGGGCCAGGATCGCGACGGCCAGCAGCGGGCCGGCCACGGCGAGCGCCGCCGCCGGGAGGATGGCGATCAGGACGGTGGTGCTGAAGACGGGCCTGATCCAGGTCGGGGAGAGGCCTACGCCGCGCAGCGCGGTGGCCAGGGGCCGCAACTCGTTCACCTCGCGCCGCAGCACACCGACCAGCAGCGGCGCGGCCAGCAAGCCGAATCCGGCCAGGCCCGTCGCCAGTCCGGCGGAGAGCCCGATCGGGCTGGAGGGCCGGTAGGCCTCGACCTGGAAGACGTTGTACCCGGTGACGTCCGTCCAGGCGTCGGCCTTGGCGTCCTGGGCCGGTGTCAGACCCTGATAGACCAGCATCTCTCGAACCGGCGCGGCCGTCTGCACCTGCGGCGGCATGGCCGGCAGCACCGCGAACCCGAAGCCCGTCCGCAGCCGGCGGGAGGGCTCGGGCTTGACGGCCGTGACCGGCACCTCCAACTGGCTGGCCTGGTCGATCTCGATCACCGTGGAGTCGCCTTCGAGCCCACCCACCACGACGATTCCGCCGGCGTTCAGGGTCGTCACGGCTTTGGGCGGCAGACTCCCCAGCACCTTCTCCGCGTCGGTCACCGAGCCGAAGAACTGCAGCGATCCCCGCATCACCACCGGTACCACGTCCCGTTCGGTCAGGCGGACCGGATCGCTCACCTGAAGGTCGCGTTCGAACTGCTCGCGCACCTGCTCGGGGATGCGATCGCCGTAGGGGTTCACCACCTCCAGCACCACCATTCCGGGCGGCACGTCCGGGGCGAGGTACTTCTGCAAACCGGCCAGCGACGCCATCGAGACCAGGAAGCCGGCGATCACCACGCCGAGGAAGACCGTGACGGCTGCGCTCACCGTCCCCCAGCGGCGGGAGTCGTCGACCACGATCCGGCCGCCGAGCGTGCGAGCCGAGACCTCGCCGGCGGCCAGGCCACTGCCCGCCAGCCGACTGACCACCGGCGCCAGGCAGCCGGCCGCGAGCACCATCCCGAGCACTCCCTGAACGATCGGCCACTGCCTGGTCTGCGAGGTGACGATCAGCCAGCCCGCCCAGCACAGCGCCCACCGCTGCAGACACCACAGCACCCACCCCGGCCCCGGCGAGCACGGCATAGCGCAGCGGACGGCGTGGCACGCCGGCCCGCTCCAGGGCTCGCGACACCGCCCCACCCCAGCGCCCGACCAGCCCGCCCAGGACGGCGGCCAGCATCAGCGGCAGCGCCACCATCGGCGCCTGGTCGAAGAGGAACCTGCCCGGGGACGGCGGTCGCTGATCCTTGCGCACCGAAACCCCGTCGCCGACACTCACCAGACCCTGGTTCACCAGAGAGTCGACGACCTGCTGCACCTGCTGAGGGTCGCCCACCAGGTAGTAGGTATTGCCGATGGCGTCGGCCGTCAAGTCCAGCTGCTCGGATGTCATCCGCCACAGCTCCCAGGTTCCGGGAGCGCAGGTCACCGAGGGGTGGTCGGCGGTGAAGACCGAGGTCAGCCGGCCGACCATGGTCAGCTCCCAGGAGCCGAGCGGAGGCCCGGTCCGCTCGGGCACGTCACCGGTCGCGACACACTCGCCCGGAGCCTGGGGCCAGCGGCCCTGGATCAGCTCCTCGTTACCCTCGAGTGCCGGGGAGGGCATGTCCAGCTCGCTGAAGCCGATCTCGGTGAATCCGCCGGACGCGTCGCCCAGCGAGACCCGGGTCCAGGCCACGCGGAGCAGTTGCACCTGATCGCCGACGGCCCTCACCAGCGGATCGTCCGGTATCCGTTGGCCGGGCCGGGCCATGGGTGCCCGATCCGGCTGCAGGACAGCCTGGGTCGCCCCGAAGTAGGCAGTGTTGGACTGCTCCAGGCTCAGCCGCAGCGCCGCCATGCTGGTGGAGGTCGCCAGCGTGACCACGGCGGCCAGCAGCGACACCACCAGCAGACCACGGAACGGCCGGCTGCGCAGCAGCAGCACGACCACCCGGGCCAGGGCGTCGGGTTTCACGCCGCGTCCTCGACCCGGCCGTCCACCATGGTCACCACCCGATCGGCGAATTCGGCCGCCTCCCGGTCGTGGGTGGCGACAAGCACCCCGACCTGCTTCTCCCGCGCCAGGTCGCACAGCAGCTCGAACAGCGCCCGCGAGTTCGCCCGGTCCAGGGCTCCGGTCGGCTCGTCGCACAGGATCACCTGCCGATCGCCGGCCAGCGCCCGGGCGATCCCCACCCGCTGGCGCTGCCCGCCCGACATGTCCGAGGGACGCCGGTCGGCCAGCTCCCCCACCCCCAGCGCACCGAGCAGGGCGACCGCCTGCTGCCGCGGGCCGCTCGCGCCCTGGCAGCGCAGGATGAGCTCCACGTTCTCGGCGGCGGTGAACTGGGCGACCAGATTGCTGTCCTGGAAGACCATCCCCACGCTGCGCAGCCGCAGCGCGGTCCGCTCCGCCTCGGACGCCCGCACCACGTCCACCCCGGCCACCGCGACCCGTCCCGCGTCGGGGACGTCCAATCCCGCCAGAACGTTCAGCAGGGTGCTCTTCCCGGATCCGCTGGCCCCGAACAGGCACACCGTCTCACCCGGAAGCAGACTGAGATCGACGCCTCGCAGCGCGGGAACCGCGCCACTGGGCAGCGGATAGGCGAGTTCGACCCCAGCCGCCTCGATGAGCGCCTGGTTCGGCGTCCCGATATGCCCGTCGTTGCTGTTTTCGGGCATGAAGGAGCTCGCTTTCAGATCCAGCGCACGGGAGAGACGGTCGGGTCAGGCGACCCGGATGCCCTTGGGGAGGACGCCGTAGGGGACGGCCAGGCGTCGCACGGCCACCCAGAAGAAGGCGGCGCCGATCGCCAGGTTGACGCCCAGGCCCCAGGGCCAGATCGGGGCGCCGACGTTCACCGTGCGCTGCTTCACCGGGCTGTCCACCGGCACCGGAGTGCCGTTCTGGGTGGTCACCTTCGGCATGCCGTTTCCGTCCCACTCGATGTTGTAGCCCAGATCGCCGTACAGCCAGATGCAGTCGTCACGTTCGGTCTCCGGGCCCATCGCCAGATACCGCACAGCCATCCGGATTCCGGCGAGCGGATCCGTGGAGGCAGACACGTAACTGCTCAGATCGGTGTAGCCCTGCGCCGGAAGCGGCGCGGCATCCGAGACGATCACGAACGGGTTGGGCACCAGCAGCCACCAGACCCGATCGGTGTGGACCTGATCGTAGGTGTCCTCCCGCCAGGCACATTCCCCGATCGGCGGCGCGGGCAGCCCTGACCCATCGCCATCGGGGTTCTGCTCCCAGTACTGGTTCTGCTGCTCGTAGTAGGCGTTGGCGACATCCTCGGGCAGGCCCCAGCTCCGAACCGTGGTCGGCTCCGACAGGAACGGCATGGTCAGCGCCATCACCATCGGGCTGATGATGCTCAGCAGCACCACGCTCAGGTAGGTCATCACCGAGGCGCCCGCAGTGCGGGAGATCAGCGCCGACCAGCCCAGGCCGATCGCGCAGACCACCGCGACCAGGGCGAAGACCACGGCGAAGCAGACGACCACCTGCCACAGCGAGATCGAGCCGAGCACCATCGTCCAGACGATGAAGGGCAACGCCGCGACCAGGAAGACGGCGGCCGCCAGCCAGGCCGCGACCAACTTGCCGGCGGCGATCTCGAAGGCCGACAGGCGGGTGGCCTGAAGGGTTGCCAGCGT
This sequence comes from Propionicimonas sp., assembly GCA_027492575.1. GTDB lineage: Bacteria > Actinomycetota > Actinomycetes > Propionibacteriales > Propionibacteriaceae > Propionicimonas. The sequence goes on along the minus strand of JAPUEM010000001.1, from coordinate 3,691 downwards.
GCCGGAAGAACGGTCGCCATTGATCGCGGTGGCGGTGAAGGCCGGCGCGATCACCAGCCCCATGCCGAGCACGAAGAAGGTGATGATGCCGAAGGCCAGCGGCCCCCCGCCCCAATCCTCATACCCGTAGTAGTTCCCGCGCAGGTAGGTTGCGGAGTAGATCGTCAGACCGGTGACCGCGCCGATCAGGACGAACCAGGCCGCCAGGGCGACGATCCAGCGGGGCGAGCGGATCCGCTGCTTGAGTTCCAGGCTGATGACGGTCCGCAGGCCGTGCCAGCTGAGCGACCAGGTGTTCATACCCGCTCCTGATCCAGTGAGAGGTAGGCCTCTTCCAGGCGTCCCGAGAGCGGGGCGACGGTGTGGACGAGGACGCCGGCGTTGACCGCGGCGTGCAGCAGTTGGGCGGCCGACTCGTAGCCGGCCAGCTGGACGACCACCTCGCCGCCGGAGCCGGGCTGCCAGGGGATGTCGGCGTTGTCGAGGAAGGTCCGCAGCACCGCCGGGTCGACGGC
>JAPUEM010000001.1:0-3076 GCA_027492575.1 Propionicimonas sp. | reverse complement strand
GCCCGGGCCAGGCCGAGCCGCTGCTTCTGGCCACGGCTGAGCACCCGCGCCGGCCGCGGCGCGAACTCGTCGAGGTAGACCTTGTGCAGCAGCTCCAGCGCCCGCCGCTCGGCCTCGGGCTTGGCGATTCCGTAGGCGCGGGCGAAGGTGGCGAGGATCTCGGTGCAGGTCAGCGAATCCCAGGTGCCGAAGACGTCCGGCATCCAGCCCACCCGGGAGCGCGCCTGCAGGTTCTGCGCCGACAGGTCGAAGCCGTCGATCGTCGCCTGCCCGGAATCCGGCTTCAGCAGGCCGGCCAGCAACAGCAGCAGGGTGGTCTTGCCGGAGCCGTTGGGCCCGATCAGCGCGGTGACGGCACCCGCCGGCGCGGTGAACGTGACACCGTCCACCGCCCGTACGTCGCCGAACGCCCGCTTCAGGCCGTCCGCCTCGATTCCCGGGTTTCCCGGTTCGGTCTCACTCATACCGCCACGCTAGGGGTGGGACGCGCCCGCCCGCGTCCTCCCCACGGGCGAACGTCATCCTCCCGGGGGACGATCTGCGGTCCCCGCCCAGCCGATCACCGAGCTGCGCCCGCAGCCCAACCCCACCACGGTCATCCCGGACTAGACGACGACCGCCACGCCACGTCAGTGGCGGGAAGGGAGGAGTCTCGACGAGCACCGCGTGAGCGGTGTGAGGAACAGATCCGGGATCTCCACCTGAAGACGCAACGAACTCCAGCTGCGCAGTCAGACCCGAGTCAAGCGTCGGTACAGCCGAGATCCCGGATCGGAGTCCGGGATGACGTGGTTGGGATCTGTGCCTCGCACAAGCCATGCGCAACAGAACGGGCCCCCACCCGGAGGTGGGGGCCCGTTCGGAGCGTTCGGTCAGTGGCTGTGGCCGTGACCGTGGTCGTCCTCGTCGTCGGCCGGCTTCTCGACCACCGAGGTTTCGGTGGTGAGCAGCAGACCGGCGATGGAGGCGGCGTTCGCCAGGGCCGAGCGGGTGACCTTGACCGGGTCGATGACGCCGGCCGCGATCAGGTCGACGTACTCGCCGGTGGCGGCGTTGTAGCCGTTGCCCGGGCTGAGTTCGGCGACCTTGGAGGTGATCACGTAGCCCGGCTCGCCGCCGTTCTCCGCGATCCAGCGCAGCGGCTCGGCGACCGACTTGGCCACGATGGCCACGCCGGTCTTCTCGTCGCCCGACTTGCCCAGGCCGTCGGCCAGGACGCGCGACGCGTGGATGAGGGCGGAGCCGCCACCGGCGACGATGCCCTCCTCGATCGCGGCGCGGGTCGCGGAGACGGCATCCTCGATGCGGTGCTTCTTCTCCTTGAGCTCCACCTCGGTGGCCGCGCCGACCTTGATCACGCAGACGCCGCCGGCGAGCTTGGCGACCCGCTCCTGCAGCTTCTCGCGATCCCAGTCGGAATCGGTCCGCTCGATCTCGGCGCGCAACTGCGCGACCCGTCCGGCCACCGCCTCAGCGGAACCGGCGCCGTCCACGATCGTGGTGTTGTCCTTGGTGACGACGATCCGGCGGGCGCGGCCCAGCGAATCGAGCCCGATCTGGTCGAGCTTGAGGCCGACCTCGGGAGCGATCACCTGGCCGCCGGTGAGGATCGCGATGTCCTCCAGCATGGCCTTGCGGCGGTCGCCGAAGGCGGGAGCCTTCACGGCCACCGAGGTGAAGACACCGCGGATCTTGTTCACGATGAGCGTCGACAGCGCCTCGCCGTCAGTGTCCTCGGCCACGATGAACAGGGTGCCGCCGGCGCCGATGACCTTCTCCAGAACCGGGAGCAGGTCGTTCATCGAGGAGATCTTGCCCGAGTTGATCAGGATGTACGGATCCTCGAGGATCGCCTCCATCCGATCGGGATCGGTGACGAAGTAGGGCGACAGGTAGCCCTTGTCGAACTGCATGCCCTCGGTGAACTCGAGTTCGGTGCCGAAGGTGTTCGACTCGTCGACGGTGATCACGCCGTCCTTGCCGACCTTGTCGAAGGCGTCGGCGATCAGGCGGCCGATCTCCTCGTCACGGGCGGAGATGGTGGCCACCGAAGCCATGTCGTCGGTGGTCTCGATCTCACGGGCGAGGCTGCGCAGCTCGGCCTCGACGGCCGAGACGGCCGCGTCGATGCCACGCTTGAGCTCGATCGGGTTGGCGCCGGAGGCCACGGCCCGCAGGCCCTCGTGCACCAGGGCCTGGGCGAGGACGGTCGCGGTCGTGGTGCCGTCACCGGCCACGTCGTTGGTCTTGGTGGCGACCTCCTTGGCGAGCTGGGCGCCGAGGTTCTCGAAGGGATCGGAGAGCTCGACCTCCTTGGCGACGGTCACGCCGTCGTTGGTGATGGTCGGAGCGCCCCACTTCTTGTCGAGGACGACGTAGCGGCCCTTCGGGCCGAGGGTGACCTTCACGGCGTTGGCGAGGGCGTCCACACCGCGCTCGAGCGAGCGGCGGGCTTCCTCGTCGAACTGAAGGATCTTTGGCATAGGTGTCGGTCCTTACTTGGTGACGACGGCGAGGATGTCGCGGGCGTTGAGCAGCAGGTACTCCTCGCCGTTGTACTTCACCTCGGTGCCGCCGTACTTGCTGAAGATGACGACGTCACCCTCGGCCACGTCCAGCGGGACGCGGTTGCCGTTGTCGTCGATGCGCCCGGGGCCGGTGGCCAGGACGCGACCCTCCTGCGGCTTCTCCTTGGCGGTGTCGGGGATGACCAGGCCGGAAGCGGTGGTCTGCTCGGCCTCCAGCGGCTGGACGAGGATGCGATCCTCGAGCGGCTTGATCGTGACTGCCACGTCAAAACCCTTTCGTTCGTGGTGGGCGGTTGAGCCCTGAATGGTCTGGTTCGTGCCTCGGTGCCGTCGCGGTGCCACCTCGGCATTGGCACACTCCTGGGGAGAGTGCCAACCCGAATCTATACCCGGCTTAGCACTCAATCAAGCCGAGTGCCAACGGCGGACGAGCGGACGGCCCAGCGACGCCCGTTCCGCCCGGCACCCCAGCCCTTCCCTCACCGAGGGCCAGCCTTAGGCGTCGAGGACCAGCCTTCAATGCTGGCCCTCGGCGTTGAAGGCTGGCC